>CAZIDW010000048.1:0-9842 GCA_964538225.1 uncultured Candidatus Peribacteria bacterium | reverse complement strand
GTATCAGTAAGCTTTTTTCCTGCTGTCCAAAGAAAGTTTTATTGGACACTAGTGATATAATATACCAAATCTTGCATATTATACGAAATGTTGTTATGATAACAAGCTCTCTTGAATTTATTTAAATTAACGATATTTAGTATGATACAGCAAGAATTAACACGGACCAGAAACGAGTTAGTCCTAAGGAGCTATAGTCGGGCGACGGTTAAAAATTATCTGGCATGCCTGAAGGAGTATTTTTTGTGGATTAGGGCGGATTTTGAGATGCCGGATGAGAATATGATTAAGAATTTTTTGCTGATGAAGCAGGAAAGGGGGTATTCATCACAGACGGTGAATGTTTATCTGAATGCGATACGGTTTTACTACCACCAGGTTGTGCGGAGTCCGTTCAAGCTGAATATCAGGTTTGCTAAACGGAGCCAGAAACTGCCAGTGGTTTTAACGAAGGATGAGATTCTGAGCATTTTGGATTGCATCAGCAATCCTAAGCACCGGTTGATGGTGGTATTGGCATATGGGTCGGGCCTTCGAATCAGTGAGGTGGTGAACCTGAAGGCAAAAGATGTGTTATTGGCTGAGGGAACAATCCATATAAAAGAGGCAAAAGGCAAGAAAGACAGGATCTCAATCGTGTCGGAAAAACTGATGCCGGAACTGGGCGCAGTTGTTTTAAGCAAGGCGCCGGATGATTATGTGTTTGAAAGTGAGCGGGGCGGAAAGCTGACCACCATGACAGCGGGGAAGATTTTTAAAAGGGCAAAGATGAGGGCGGGGATTATAAAAGACGCCACGTTCCATTCTTTGCGTCACAGTTTTGCCACGCATTTACTGGAAAACGGCACGGACATCCGGTATGTGCAGACGTTATTGGGGCATAACAATATACGCACCACCCAGCTCTACACGCAGGTCGCCACGCAGGCGATAAGGAAAATCAAGAGCCCGTTTTAATTTTTAGACCCCATTCCAGAAAACCAACTGCGCCAGAACCAGCGCTCCCAACACGATACTCAGGGTGCCGACCAGATATTTCAGCTTTTTGGGATGGAACCGTTTGACAAAATAAACCGCGAGCGGAGTGGAGGCGGCTCCCCCTATTAATAGGTATAAGATGAGCGTCCAGTTCATATGATGGGACCCGTTGATGATGAGATAGGCCAGAAAGCCGACAGAGCTCACTGCTCCTTCGGTCAACGCCGTGATACTGACGGCATGCCGGCTGTTAACGCCGGAGGCGATCTGCCCGCCGGCCAGCACCGGTCCAAAACCCCCTCCGGACACCCCTTTGTTGAAGGAGGCAAGGAAACCGAAGGTGATCAGCCGCTTCCAGGAAAAAAGGCGTTTTTTATGGCGCATGACAATCGAGATGCCGATGAAGATGATCAGAAGGCCGATGTAAGCTTTTAAGATGTCTTTGGGGATGTTGATGGCCACGGCCGCCCCGATGATGATGGCCAGGATGCCGAAGGTGATGAGGGCAGAAAGAATCCGGGTATTTTTTTTGACTAGAAAATCGATGTTGTTAAAATCGTGATGCAGATAACCGGCCAGCAGGCTTAATACCGCGCTGGTCAGGATGACTGCGGAGATCACTTCCAGCGGGGGGAAACCTAACAGTAACAGGAGAGGGGTTAAACTCCCGTAGCCCATGCCCGCGGACGCGTCAAAGAATTCCAGTACGAACGCGGCCAGTATCACGACGATGATCAATGAAACTGTCATAGGTCAGTTGTCAGGTGCCAGATGTTACCCGCGCGTTTTGTAATTCGGCGCGTCTTTGGTGATCTGGATGTTGTGCGGATGGCTTTCGTGCATGCCTGAGGGTGTGATTTCCACAAACCGGGCTTTGCGCTGGTAGGCAGGGATGTCTTTGCTTCCACAGTATCCCATGGATGAGCGGAGGCCGCCGATGAGCTGGAAGATCTCGTGGGCCACGGGGCCTTTGTAAACGATTTGCCCTTCGATTCCTTCGGGAACGAATTTGGCTTCTTCTTTCACATCCGTCTGGCCGTACCGCTCTTTGCCGCCGGCCCCCATGGCCCCCATGGAGCCCATCCCCCGGTAGGTCTTAAATGTTTTCCCTTCATGGTAGATCAGTTCGCCCGGGCTTTCCTTGGTGCCGGCAAACAGACTGCCGATCATCACCGAAGAGGCGCCCGCGGCAATGGCTTTGGCCACATCGCCGGAATACCGGATGCCGCCGTCCGCGATGACGGGGATCTTATGTTTTTTGGCTTCGGCAGTGCATTCCATGATGGCGGACAGCTGCGGGACGCCGATGCCGGTGACCACGCGGGTGGTGCAGATGGAGCCGGGACCGATGCCTACTTTTACCGCGTCCGCGCCGGCTTTGGCGAGCGCCTGCACGGCTTCTTTGGTGGCGATGTTCCCGCCGATGACCTCCACTTTTTTGTGGTGTTTTTTGATGAATTTAATCGTGTCGATTACCCCCTTGCTGTGGCCGTGGGCCGTGTCCACCACCAATACATCCACGCCGGCCCGGATCAGCTTTTCCACCCGTTCCTCCATGTTGGCGGCCGGCCCGACCGCGGCGCCGACCCGCAGCCGTTTTTCTTTGTCTTTACAGGAATCCGGATACTGTTTGTTTTTTTCGATGTCCCGGCGGGTCACAAGGGCCCGCAGTTTCATGTCTTTTTTACTGTTCACGATAATAAGCTTGCTGTGTTTGCTTTCCTCAAGAATGTCGTTGGCTTCGCTCAGCGTCAGGCCTTCGCAGGCCACCAGCAGTTTTTCCACCTTGGTCATGCGGTCTTTGACCTTCAGTTTCCGGTGTTTGTGGTAAAAATAATCATTGGCTGTGATGAGCCCCAGCAGTTTCCCGTTCACTTCGCCGGTGTCCGTGACCGGCACGGCTTTGTAGCCATGTCTTTCGCGGATGCGGTAGATGTCTTCGATGGTGTCCTTCGGCCGGGCGCAGATGGGATTTTTGATGAACCCGTTTTCAAAGCGTTTGACCAGATCCACTTCTTCCGCCTGCCGGTCCGGTGTCATGTTCTTGTGGATGATGCCGATACCGCCGAATAACGCCAGTTCGATGGCCAGGTTGTGTTCCGTCACCGTGTCCATAGCCGCGCTCACCAGCGGAAGATTCAATTTGATATGGCGGGTCAGCCGGGTCTTTACGTCCGTCTGTTTCGGCAATACTTCGGAATACCTGGGAATGAGCAGGACATCGTCGAATGTCAGATAGCGGGGAATAGTGCTTTTTGGCATAATGGTTGATTTATGGATATAAAGGAAGTCACCGCCCCTCATTACAAGGGGGAGCGATTTGACCCCTAAGGGCCTCAGTGTCAACGCGGATTGAATGTTGACAAAACGATTTCCTATTATTTTACATAGTTTTTAAATAAAGTCAATATTTTTTTACTGCGGGTGGTGAAATCCGCTGATCTGTGTTACTATATTCTGGCTTTTCTTAACGATTTTTCCAATGAAACGGCGGTTTAAAAAAATCCTGAAATATTTTAAGTCCCCCATGGTACGGCTGGGTCTTACGGCGGCTTTGGCCCTGTTGCTTCTCGGTATTGTCTACGCCCTGATCCCTCTGCCGGACATCGAAGACGGCTATTTGCCGAATGAGACGCGTAAAGTTTCTTTTAATGCCCCGCTGACCATCCATTTCAGCCAGCCCATGAACCGTTCCAGCGTGGAAAAGGCTTTTTCGGTGGCCCCGTCGTTTTCCGGTACATTTCACTGGCCGGATTCCAAAACCCTTGAATACCATCCGGCCGTCCCGCTGTCTATCGGGGATGATTATGAAGTCGTAATCGGCGCCGGCGCCAAAAACGTTTATATGAAAAAGGCGGGCGCGGCCATCGATCTCCGTTTTGTGGTCACCGGACCGCCGTTTGTTAAATTTATTTCACCCTATCTTCCTGATGAAGCCCCTACTGAAGCCCCCACCGGAGAAACTGATGAATCGGCTGAGGAAATCATCGCTCCGGTCAGTAAACCGCTCATCATCCCGCCGGATCAAATCGTCACTGTTATGTTCGACAGGCCCATGCGGGCGCTGACCACTCTGGAGGAAAGCGCGGCCTCCCAGGATTTTCCGACTCTTCAGATCGATCCGCCGGTTAAAGGCACGTACCGCTGGGTGGGCACGACCGCGTTCCAGTTCATCCCGGAATCCTGGCCCATGGGCACCACTTACACGCTTACGCTCCCCGCCGGCATCCGGGCGCTGGATGGAGGCGAGACACAGGAAGACGTTGCCTGGCAGCTTGCGACCGATGCCCCGCGCGTGACGGAAAGCGACCCGGCAGAAGGCAACGAGGTGTTTCCGGCGGACGGCGTGATCACCCTTCGTTTCAACCAGGAAATGGAACTGGATTTCATCCGGCCGGGGGATAACGTGCTTTTATACCCGTCCAACGACGCGGACGCGGACCAGAACCTGCGCGAGGACGGTTTTTTCAACACCGAAGTCGTTTACGGCACGGATGAAGACGGCAAAACCGATAAGACCCGGCTGGTCTTCCGCCCCGAATTCCCGTATCGCTTCGACCAGGACTATAAACTGGTGGTCAGCGACGGATTATTGGGGGCCACCTCTGCACCCGGCAGCGCGTACGGCGGCCGGCCTATGGCGGAGGATTTTGTCCTGCATTTCAAGACCGCCGACCATCCGGGCATCGATTCCTTCCAGCCGGCCCGCGGGGAGCAGTATTATAAAAAAGATTACGTGGCCATCGATTTCATCTCTCCGATGACCAAAGAGCTGGTCTTAAAACACGCGTCGCTTTCCCCGGCGCCCGTCGATGAGCCCACCGTTTACCTTTCAGACCAGAACCGCCACGCGGAGATCGTCTATGGCTTTAAACCCAGTTCGCGTTATGATTTTGAATTCAAAGCACCCTTTGAAGACAGGAACGGCCAGACATCTGATAAAGGTTTTAAGGTCTCGTTCAAGACCGCGCCCCGTAAATCCACACTCAGCCTTTTAACGCGTGATCCGTTCGGGTTTTTTATGGAAGACCTGGATCCGGTCTATCCCGTGAAGACCGTCAACATCACCCAGGCCAGTATTAAACTGTGCGGAGTGGGCGAACAGGAATTTTTCAGTGTCAGCGAAGATTACAGCTGGTATAAATACCGTTGCGCGAACCCGCTCCGTGCGACCGTCGATGTCGGCGGCGACCTGGATGAATCCCATTTTTTCAACCTGGATCTGGCGCAGATCTTTGACCGTGATTTTGAAAAAGGCATTTATTTCTTCGAGATCAGTTCCCGCCAGTACACGGATTCCAAGGGTGAGCCCCGGCGTTTTTACCAGACGTTTTTCATCAGCGATACCACGCTGACGCTTAAAAAATCAGAAACCGACCTTCTGGTCTGGGCCACGGATCTGAAGACCGGCCAGCCCGTCAGCCGGATGGATCTTAAAGTCATGTCCGCCGAAGGGCGGGAGCTCCAGCGGGGCGTCACAGACGGCAACGGCCTTTATAAACTCACCAAAGATTTTGAAGACAATGTGTATGTGGTCGGCCGGAAGACGCTGGAAGGGGAAGACCGGTGGTCCATGGTGGGCCAGTACTGGAGCAGCGGCATCCAGCCGTGGCAGTACCAGGTCAGCGGCCAGTGGGTGGGCCACGGCGAACCCCGTATCTACCTTTACACCGAACGCCCGCTTTATAAACCAGGGGATGAACTCTTTTTTAAAGGGTTTTACCGCGTGGACAGGGACGCGTCTTTGAGTCTGCCGGAAGACCGTAAAATCCGCGTTGTCCTGGAAGATTCGGAATACAACGAAATCCAGTCCGAAGAATTATTTTTGCTTCCGGACGGCTCCTTTAACGGAGCCTTTCAGCTGAGCGACAAGGCCCGGCTGGGGCGTTACAATCTGTACGCCGAGACGGTCGGCCGCGACTCCAGCCAGCGTTTTTACCATCATTTCTTTGTCGAGGAGTATAAAAAACCCAAATTTAAAGTCGAAATATTCAGCGACCAGTCGGATTATTATTTAGGAGACACGATTCCGGCGGACGTCCAGGCCTCTTATTATTTCGGGGGCGCGATCCAGGAAGGCGATGTGCACTGGAGCCTGATGCGTGAACCGTATTATTTCGACCGGTATAAAGGCAAGGGTTATTACTCGTTCGGCACTTGGTCCCATTTCCGCTGTTCCTGGTTCGGCTGCCGGTCCGAGACCGAGATCGTGGCTGAAGGGGATGAGACCCTGGATTCCGACGGCCGTCTGTCGCTCCGGCTTCCCGCAGACCAGGAAGGGGAGGCAGGTCAGAGCTATCTTTATACCCTCAATGCCGAGGTCGAGGACAAGGACGGGGAAACAGTGGCTGCCCGCGAGAGTTTTATCGTGCATCAGGGTTCCTATTATATCGGCCTAAATTCCAAAAGTTATATCGTGGAACCCCATGACAGTTTCCGGCTGAATGTCCTCACGGTGTCCACAGAAGGGGAACCCGTGGCCGGTAAACGGCTGACCCTGGAGCTGTACCGGGAACAATGGAACACGGTTAAAAAGCAAGGGGTGGATGGTTCGTTTTATAATGAAAGCGTCCGCGAGCTTGCCTTTGTTGATGAAAAAAACATCCTGTCTGCCGGCGAACCTTTTGACGTGCGTTTTGAGGTCGGCGAGGAAATGCCCCCCGGCCGTTATCTGATCCGGGCGATTGGTAAAGAAGGGGGACGTGAGATATTGTCGGAGATCAATTTTTACGTGTCCAGCACTTCATGGGTGAACTGGGGCAGTGAAAACAACAACCGTATGGAGCTGGTCGCGGACCAGCCGGAATACTTTGTGGGCGGCAAGGCGCGCGTGCTCATCAAATCCCCGTACGGCACGGAAGACGACCCCGTTAAAGCGCTCGTGACTTATGAACGGGGCGGGATCCAGCATTATAAAGTCATTGATATCCGTTCCAATACCGATACCATCGAAGTCCCTATTACCGATCAGATGACCCCCAATGTGTATGTCACTGTTATGGTGATGAAAGACATTGGTGAGGCCTTCCGTCAGTTTGTGGATTACCAGGATATCACCCGTCTTCAGAACCAAAAGGCCGCCCTGTCTTTTAAAATCAAAACGCTTGATGACGAAATCGCGGCGCTCCAGAATCCGGAGGATGAAAGCGAGGCGAACCGCAACCGCATCCTGATCGCGAAGAAAGAATCCGAACGCGCGGTGCTCCGGGAAGAGCTGGACGAAGTGGACCAGGCGATCCAGGCGGCGCAGGACGGCGAGGCGGAACCCATTGATTTCGAACTCGTTAAACCCGATTTCAAGCTGGGTATCATCAAACTCAATGTGAGCCGGCGGGAACACCGCATCCGGATCGACCTTGAGTCCAGCCAGCCCCATTATAAGGTGGGGGAAAAAGTGGAAATTGATATCCATACATATGATTATCAGAACCGTCCCGTGCCGTCGGTGGTCTCATTGGCGGTGGTGGACGCGAGCCTGCTGGCGCTGAAAGCGAACACTAAACAAAGTCCGCTGGATTATTTTTACGGCCCGCGCGATCTGCAGGTCAACACCGCCAGCAACATGACGCTCCACGTGGACCGCGTGGATGTGGCGGCGGCCAAAGGCGCCAAAGGCGGCGACGGGGGCGATGCGGCCAAAACATTCGATAAAAAACGCGGGGAATTCAAAGACACGGCTTATTTTAACCCGCTGATCGAGACGGATGACGGCGGATACGCCAAAGTCACCTTCGATCCGCCCGACAACCTCACTACCTGGGAAATGTGGGCCGTGGCCAGCAGTGGTGAAGAACAGTTCGGCATGGCCAAAGAGGATTTTGTGGTCAAAAAACCCGTGGCCATCACATCGGTCCTGCCGCGTTTTGTGATCAGCGGCGATACCCTGACCGTCGGCGCCCTGGTCCATAACCAGTCTGGTGAAGAAAAAAAGACCAAGGTCGAACTGACGGCGGATGGTCTGACCCTGAAAGGCCCGTCGGAAAAAAGTGTTGTCGTCATGGATGGCGCGACGGAACGGGTCAACTGGCCTGTGGCTGTGGAACCGGTTTCAAAAGATACGGTGCTGACACTTCGTTTTTCCAGCGAGGAAGACATTGTGGAATACCGCCTGCCCGCGCATCCTTTTTCTATTCTGGAAACAGTGGCGGTGAACGGGACGACCGGAAACCTTCATACGGAAAAGGTCCGTATTCCGGACCGCGTTCAGCCGTCGATGGGCGGGCTGGAGGTCCGGGCGGGGGGCAGTCTCATTACCCGTTTTATCAAAGCTTTCGATGCGCTCCGCGCGTATCCGTACGGCTGCGCGGAGCAGATCACCAGCCGGATCCTTCCGCTGCTCGTGGTGACCGCGAAAAACGCGGAGTCTGAAACAGACCTTTTCGGTCTGATGGGGTTAAACGCGGAAGAGGTCACGGTTGTCATTGAAGACGCCCTTCAGAAACTGTCCCGTTTCCAGCGGTTCGACGGCGGATACGCTTTCTGGGAAGGCGCCTCGCGCAGTTACCCCATGCTCACCGCTTACATCCTTTACACCCAGCAGTTGGCCCGGGACGCCGGTTTCACGTTCAGCGAGAACAATTTCAACCTGGCTTCGCAGTATTTATGGCAACAGCTCAGCCAGTCCGGCCGGTATGCGCTCCATTCGGACAACCGGGCATTCGTATTATGGGCCTTAAGCGAGATCGGCCAAGGGGATACCGGCATGACCCTGTCTTTATTTGATGAACGGGAGGCGCTCAGCCTGTATGCGCGGGGATTGATGCTGATATCACTGCAGAATCTGTATAACGCGGGCCAGTATAGTGTCGGCCCTTACATCGAACGGCTGAAATCCGAGATCGTCAGCCATCAGATCGTCCAGGACCGCACCATCCATTTCGAGGAGGAAGAACAGAACTGGTGGGATCTGAACACGGACCGGCGCACCACGGCCATAATCCTGATGGCCTTAAACCGCAATAATACGGATAATCCGCTCCTGCCCAATATGGTCAATTATCTGGCGCATTCCTCTAAACAGCCTTTTTTAAACCCGCAGGAAACCGCCTGGATGCTGATGGCCGCTCTGGAATACGCGGCCAGCCAGAATGCCCTGGCCGCTGACTTTGAATTCACCGCAAAACTGAACCGCCGTACTTTGCTGAAAGGCGCCATCGATGCAGGGAATCTTTCCGAGGTCTTCAGCGCCCGTGTCCCGCTGGATGACTTGGCAACCGGGGATGATGTGAATACCGTGGCCTTTGAAAAAGACGGCGACGGCCAGATGGTGTTTGATATGGAACTGACTTATTATTTACCCAACGAACTGGTTCCGCCGCGGGAAAAAGGCTTTCATATCACCCGCCAGTATTATGAATTCGAGGACGGGGGCAAGGCGGTCAATGCCATGACCTCCGGCGAACTGTACCGCGGGGAGCTCAATCTTATTGTCCCCGAAGACATGCATTATGTGGTGGTGGAAGAACGCCTGCCCGCCGGAGTCGAGGCCATTAACTTCAACCTCGAGACCGCAGACACCAGCCGCCGGTATCAGCTGGAGCAGTATAACCAGGCGGGCGAGAATTACTGGATCGATAATCCGCTGTGGCGTTTCAACCACCGTGAAACCCGCGACGACCGTGTCCTCCTGTTTGCCGATTACCTGCCTAAAGGCGTGTACACGTATTCCTTCCTGGTCCGCGCGGGTCTGCCCGGCACCTATCACCATCTGCCGGCGACCGCGTACCAGATGTACTTCCCTGAAGTGTTCGGACGGACGGGCGGGGAGTGGCTGGAAGTGAAGTAGTAGTTTTTACTTTTCTCCAACAACGTGCGCGTGGGGCCCAACCCCTTAATTCCCCTAATAAGGGGAACAAAAAAGGGTT
>CAZIDW010000047.1:0-10401 GCA_964538225.1 uncultured Candidatus Peribacteria bacterium | reverse complement strand
CTGAAACTTCAGTAACAGCCTCCTCTGTTGTTTCTGTTTCTTTAGGATCTTTTTCTTCAGCCATAATATATATGGATTAAAGGGTAAAAATTGATAAATTGTGATCTGAGATTTGAAAATTGAGATTTAAATCACAAATCAGAAATCACAAATCAGAAATAAATTATTCTTCCCCTTTCTTTTCCTCCTCGGCCGGCTCCTCCTCTGCGGGCGCCTCTTCCTCTTTCTTTTCTTCTTCCTGAGACGGTTCGGTTACGCCTTCGGCGTCTGGGCGGGATTGGTCAATTCCGCCTTCAGCGTCGCCCGACGGCTCCGCCGTATCGTCGGATTCGGGTGCTTCAGTCGGTTTTTCCTCCTCGGCCGGCTCCTCCTCTGCGGGCGCCTCTTCCTCTTTCTTTTCCTCCTCTTTCTTTTCCTCCTCTTTCTTTTCCTCCTCTTTCTTTTCCTCCTCCTCTTTCGGGGCCTCGGGTGTGGATTCGGCAGGCGCTTTTTTCGGTTCTTCCTTTACCTCTTCTTCTTTCTTCTTTTTGCGGTCCTTCATCTCCACGATGAATTTATCCATATCCTTAACACCCTGCGCCTTTAAAAGGCGGGCCACCGTGTTGCTGGGAATGGCGCCTTTTCTGACCCATTCAGCCGCCTTAACGGCGTCGACTTCAAACGTCCAGGGTTCAGTAAGCGGGTTATAAAAACCTAACTTTTCAATGATTTTTTTCTTGGCGGAAGCGGAATGTTCAGCAACAACGATGTTAAAAAAAGGTTGCCTTTTCCTGCCGGTACGCTGTAAACGGATTCTTAGCACGGGCGTTACAGAAATTAAGGATTAACGTGAAAGCCAGCCAATTCTAATAGAGCTTCACTGGATTGTCAAACATTTTATGCAGATTTTTCTGACCACCCCTTTCCCGAAACGTTGGATGAGTTTGTCAAGGATGGATTTCTGCACCCCCCATACCTCCTGGCACCAGCTGGAATTCTCAGCGGCAACGAATAAAACCCCGTTTTCCAGGCGGTAGGCTTTCGCGGCCGGCTCTTTGGTCTTCAGCCGTTCTGACAGTATCTGGTTAGCGGTATGCAGCACCTCCGCCGCTTGGGCAGACGATGACAGTCCATGCCGTCCGAGCCGGATTTTAACGATATCACTGATTTTTTCCATAAAACTGCTAATTGATTACTAATGGATTGCTGATGGATTGCTGATGGATTGCTAATTATTTGATTATTTATGGTGCGCGAGTGCGCGGCCTTTCAGGCCTACACAGGTACGCACATGCGTACATTGCGCACATGCGTACATGCGCACATGCGCACATGCGTACCTTGCGCACATGCGCACTGCTGTTGATTAGATATCAATCAGCTGTCAGGTGTCAATCAAATATCAATCAGTTTTTAGCGGATTGGTAAATAGTCAGCACCTCCTCAGCCATCTTATCCCAGTCAAACGCCTTCACGCGTTCAAATCCGCGGTCCACGAGACGCTGGCGCACGGACGGATCCGTGGCAAGGGTCTTCATCTTTTCTTTCATGTCCTGGATGTCATAAGGATCAAAAAACAAGGCATTTCCCTCTCCGCAGATCTCAGGAATGGCGGATTTATTAGATGCAGCCACCGGTGTTCCGCACTGCATCGCCTCTAAAGGCGGCAGGCCGAAACCTTCATAATAAGATGGAAACACATAAGCCAACGCATGCTGGTAAAGCCCCCGCAGGTCGTCTTCATCCACCTGGCCGACCAGATGGACGTCTTCCTCCAGCCCCATTTCCCTAACCGTATCGGGGATCTCATGATAGCTGGGATTATGGCGGCCGGTGATCACCAGGTTGTACTGGCCGCCCAGCTCCTTATTGACGTCGGCAAACGCCTTGATCATTCCCACAATATTTTTATGATCACGCCACACGCCCGTGTAGAGAAAATAGGGTTTCTGGAGACCGAGTTTTTTCAGCAGGTCAGCCTTTTTCGTCGCGGAAGGCTTGCTGAATTCCGGATTCACGCCGTTATAGATGACGCTGATCTTATCCGCAGGTACATCCAAAAGCTTTTGAAGGTCTTTCTTGGTGTTTTCTGATACCGCGATGATCATTCGGGCTTTCCGGGTAACCGTTCTTAAAACCAGCCGGTACGCCAGGCGCCGGAACCAGCTGTTCATCTTTTTACCCGGGAAAAAGGAAAGCGTCAGGTCGTGGATGGTGACGGCATAAGACTTGTTGTAAAAAATAGGGGCATTGAAATGGCAAAAATGCATCAGGTCCAGATTGGTCCGGTTCAGGAGTTTTAAGAAAGCCGTCTGTTCCGCGAATGAATAATGCGGAAAATCCGCCAGCACCTTAGTGAACCGTTCATTGGGCGGCTGAAAGGATTCATATTCTTCCTTCCGCATAAACACCACGTATTCGTTCTTATGGTCCTTGCGGGCAAGATGGCGGATGAGTTCATACGTGTAACGGCCGATTCCGGTGAATCCTGAGCCGTACATACGGGCATCAATACCTATTTTCATGCTATTGAGTTAACGATTAACACAGTCATTTTAGCATAATAACTATTTTTCGTAATGTCGACTCACGTTTATCATAACTGGATGCTCGATCGGGCTTCGGGTTACGAGTTACGATAGAGATTGATAAAAAGCCGGAAATTTGGTATAATGTATGGATATAAATATACATGGACAAACCGCATTCCGATCTCCATCACCACGCCCGAAAACACCACGACGCCCACACCCGGCTGGCGGATCTGGTAAAACGTTATAACCCGAAAAAAGAAAAGGTGGGTAAGGTATTTGTGGGAATATTCCTCCTGGTACTCATCACCCTGCTCCTGTTCCGGAACTGGGGAAATATTATAAACGCCCTGAAGCCTGAACCGAAACCGCCTGCCGAAATCGTGCGGACGCACGGCATCAAAACCGGGGTCTTAAGCGTGTACCGCGTGGACGACCAGGCCAGCCGGATGGAACGGGACCTGATGGCGTCCATCCTGACCGCCGGCAGCACCACAGGCGCTGAAGTGAACGCGGTTTTTGGCAGCGGACGGGGTGAAGAACCGCCCGCGACCGAAAAAATCCTGAAAAACAGCGTATGGCTCACCAATTACCTGAGCACCGGCCAGCACCTGACACGCCTCCGGCAGCAACAGGCCAAAGCGCTCCAGAAAAGCATCCTTTCCACCTACTACCTGGGGGAAAAGACCGTTGATATCGATTCCACACTTCAGCTGGATTCCAAACTGCTGAGCCAGATTAAAAACACCCTGTCGGTAGACCTATTCGCCTACCTGAACCAGTCCGTCAACCGTTCCGACAGCCTGGATGAATACCTGAACCTGTTAAACACCCTGCTCAGCAAGACCAATGAACGCATCGCCGATCTGACATACAAGATCGATTTCCTGTCAGCCAATTTCCAGGCTAAGGAACAGGAAATCCAGCTGAGCGAGGACACCTTCTTTAAAAATCTGCAGATCTTCGACGGCCCCAATGCCGAAGAGGGGCTGGGGCAATTCATCGGCCTGCAGGAGGCGCAGGTAGAGATACGGGCTAAGATCGGCGCCTACCGATCGCTTCGGGATTATTACGAATTCTTCCGCCCCCGCCTGGAAAAACTCATCACCGCCATCCGCGCCAACCGCGCCCCGCTGATCGCCGGCGTGAAGGTGGTGGAAATACAGAATATGACATTGCCGCTGATCATCCGGAACAACTGACAACTGACATCTGACAACTGACGAAATTTGTAACTGGTAACTTGTAACTGGTAACTCGTGGCAATCAAGTTACCAATTACTAGTTACGCCCCGAAGGGGCAAATTACAAATTTCGTCGGGTGTTTTTTATGGTAATGTGAATTCAGTAAAATAATCAGATCATCATGAAAACAGGTTTTTATATAGGTCGTTTCCAGCCTTTCCACAAAGGCCACCTCTCCGCTGTTCAGCAAGCCCTGAACAAGGTGGATTTTCTAATCATCGGCATCGGCAGCGCGCAGTACAGCCGCACCGCGGACAATCCTTTTACGGCCGGGGAACGCGCGGCCTTTATCCGCGACGCGCTGGTGGAAAACAGCATCACAGAAGACCGGTTCACCATCATTCCCATTCCCGACATCCACGACAACGCCGAATGGCCCGCTTACGTTCAGAAACTCACTCCCCCATTTGATGTGGTCTTTGTGGGCGACGACGGCCTGGTAAAAAAATTATTTGAAAAACACACCGATATTCCGGTGACCGTTGTAAAAAAAGAAGTGGACAGTTGCGCTACGGACATACGAAAAGCGATGCTAGAAGAGGGAGACTGGAAAAAACACCTCCCAAAATCCACTGTGAAGCATTTGAAAAGAATCAATGGAATTGAACGGATAAAGAAGTCTGAACTGTGATTTTCTTGATTAAATGATTTTCGTGATGGGATTTTTTAATCTTAAAAAATCATGCCCATCAATAAATCATAAGAATCACAGTTCAGACAGCTACTTCTCATCCAGCAACCCCAACCCGATCAGCAGATACACCATCATCAGCGGGAAGAGAAGAGAGTTGACGAAAACCGAATGGATCATCATTCCGCCGAATCCTGCAACCAGCCCGGCATTTAAATAGCTTTTAAAGTCGTTTTTACGGAACATGCGGCGGATTCCTGTCGCAGCAGCCACAAAGCCGATGGAAAGGTAGCTCAGAAGCCCGAATACGCCGGACGTGGCCCAGATCGTTAAAAGGGAACTATCGCTGCCGCCGGATGCATGATCGGAAAGCAGCCCGTGGCCCCGCTCATTGATCTCATACGCGTAACGGCTGTACCCCACCCCGACCCACGGGTGGTCCTGGATCATCTCCCACGCGAAGCGCCACGACCAGACCCGGAGTTCCGCTGTGGGATCAAGGGGTTTCTGGCTGTCCAGCCCGATCAGCGCTCTTCCTGAATCCCAGGCTTCTGTTGTCCGTTCCTGTACACGGGGGGAAAACGTAAAAACCAGAAAAGCGATTAAAATGCCCGCCAGCAATAATTTACGGGAGCGGAAAAGGGCCAGTAAGCCCAACGTAACGATAAGGGCCAGATAACCGCTGCGGGAAAAAGTAAAATATAAGGCAATCAAGCCGACCGCTGAAATAGCCCCGAAAATCAGAAACCACTTTTTATTCCGCTTATGGCGGAAATAAAGCCCGAGGGCGATCGTCAGCCCGAGCATAAAAGCCAGATAACCGCCGATAAAGTTCGGATCGAACCAGGTGGAAAGCAGGCGCCCGATATGCGGGTCCCACCCTTCCAGATAAAGCCCGAGTTCCAGAAAACTGGGGAAAAATTTAAGCTGTAAAAACCCCAGCAGGCAGATGAGCGCCATACTTACGACCATTCCTCCGATAAGCAGATCACGAAAACGGGTCTTTTTGGTCTCACGGTCCAGCAAATCGAATGCCATGGGAGCTAAGATGAGATACATCCCGAACCGCCCGAGATACGAAAAAGCAATGACCATCTGCTTCGCATCAAACCGGAACAGGTTGATGAGGTATGTGGTGGTGAGGACAAACAGAAACAGGATGATCATCCTCCCCACCTTGCCCAGACGGATCTTCCGGTCATTTTTGAGTTTATCAATTCCCCAAAGCACAAACAGCGGCGGGATCAGGAGGTCAGAAGGTAAAAACTCAAACCCCGCCACAGACAGGCGCCACAACTCCCCGGTAACCGGTGCGAGAAGCAGGAGGCCGAAAAGAAGATAGATAAGTTTTTGCATAGGGGTACATGGTACTAAGATTATAAACCTAAAAGCAATAGCAAGGAGGAGGACGGCCTCCCCCAAGCGGACGAAAGGGTAAAGCGGGCAGGAGAAAGGCGGTCTCCCCTGGTCCAGGGGAGAAGGAAAGAGGGGTAGTAAAGATAGACAATACTTTATTTCTGCCGCCTCTTCCTCTCTTCCTAATCTAGGAGGAGCCGCCTTCTTCCTGCCCACAGCTGACAGCCAATCACTTTTCCGCTAAAATAACCGCACCATGAAACTCTCTCAACAAACCTGCCAGGCCGAACTAAAAGAACACAACCTGATTCCCCGTAAATACTACGGGCAGGTCTTCACGACCGATGAAACCGTCATCCAAAAACTCATCGGCACAATCAAATCGGTTTATAAGCCCGGTATGAAAATCGTGGAGATCGGCGGAGGGTTGGGGTACATAACCGAACACCTGATCAGGCATTTTGAGGATGTAGAATGCGTGGAATTCGACAATGAATTATTCACCATATTGAATAAAAAATTTGTTCTTAATAAAAATATGGCTTATTTAAAAGAAAAAAATGATAACTCGAACAAATTTTTTGAACATAATTTTACCCCTGAAACTAAAAACTCAAAAACCCCAAAAAGTCTTTGAATACAAAAATTAATAGTAAAGGGAAATTACGGCTTATCCATGGGGATATCCTTGAATACAAACCTCCGAAACAGGATTACCTGCTGATTGGCAATATTCCGTTCCATATCAGCGGAAAACTATATCGAAAATTCATGTCCGAAATCGATCATAAACCATATGGAATGGTCTTTATTACCGACAAACAATATGCCAAAACCCTGATGGGCCAGCCGCCCCGCTGTTACCGCGTTTCCCTGCAGGCCCAGGCTTATGGTGATATCGAAATCATAGCCGACGTACCGCCCGCCTCTGTTTACTCTGAACCCAAAGTGATGAGCTGTATCGTCAAAATCGTCCGGAATGGTATCAAACTACCTAAAAACTTCTGGAATGTCGTAAATCACCACTGGGAGAATTTTCCAACAGAACAAGTCGAAAGTCCTAAAACGATGGGGTTACAGAAATGGCTAGACCTTTGCGAGCAAAGTAAAACCACCCCAGCCTAAAGGCAGAGGCTTACGCCCGGGGATGACTAATCAGCTATTGATCCTGAATATACTTTTGTATTATATCTTCATCACAACGACCGACAGTTTCTGCAAAATAAAACATATCAATTGCTAACACACAGATTAAAACCTATTAGAATGGGAGGTCTTCGGGTTTGATCTCGCTCTCATAATTCACCGCCGGCACTTCGGTGGGGTTTTCCGGTACCGCTGAGCCCTGAGTCCTGTTTCCTGAATCCTGATTTTTGGACATCGGCTCAGAGATCACAACCTTACCCTCCCCTTCTTCTTTGGCAGGAGCGCCCAGTTCTTCATCCGGTGCGCCTAAGGCCAGGGCGTCATCGGCAACGATCTCGGTCGTCCAGCGTTTCTGGCCGTCCGGGGTTTCCCAGCTTCTTGTCTGCAGGCGGCCGCGGATATAGACTTTACGGCCTTTTTTGATGTTGTCGTTGATGGATTTAGCCAGCTCCCCCCAGGCAACGATGTTGTGGAATTCGGTTTTTTCCTGATTCTGGCCGTCACGGCTCTTCCAGGCAAAATTCGTGGCCACGCCAAAAGAAGAGACTGAATCCCCGTTCGGAGTCTGCCGGAGTTCCGGATCGCGCGTGGCATTACCGATGATCTCTGCTTTATTTAAACCGCCGCCCACCTTTACATCAGTTCCCAAAGGCGGAAGGGGGTTTTTGGCGTCCAGCAGGATCAGGTCGTCGGCCACCACGCGGGTCTTGTAACGTTTCTGGCCCTCCTGGTCTTCCCAGTCATCCGTCTGGATGCGCCCGGCGATAAACACCTGGCTGCCTTTTTTTAAAAACTTATCGCAGATATCTGCCAGCCCCCGCCAGACCACGACATTG
This sequence comes from uncultured Candidatus Peribacteria bacterium, assembly GCA_964538225.1. Lineage (GTDB taxonomy): Bacteria > Patescibacteriota > Gracilibacteria > UM-FILTER-43-11 > UM-FILTER-43-11 > JAFGCR01. The sequence continues at coordinate 2,677 of CAZIDW010000047.1, read as the reverse complement.
GTATAAGAAACACCCGTCTGCGGCTGGCCGGACGCATTGGTAAAAATCTGTTTGGTGATGATGTTCAGATCGCCGACGGACTGCCCTGTAGGGGTCTGGCGGATTTCAGGGGCTTGAGTCAGGTGGCCGATGATCTGGCAACGATTGAGTGCGTACATAGTATTCGGGGCTAAAGAATAAGAGACCTTTAGCGTACCGCCTGCGCCTGAAAATGGCAAACAGTTTGAGTTGTTAAAAATAAAAAAAGTGATTTGAGATATTTGACATATATTTTATAATATGTTATTATATAATAAAGTTGAAAGAAAAAACAATACAAAAACCACCATAAAAACTCATCCGGACCTTCTTCTCTTAAGATGGTTTCTCCTCCAATAAAAATAAAAAGCCTATGTTGCACAACCTGCTCTTCGTGAGCCTGTCCCTCCTGGTCTTCGGCCTGCTTAAATTCATCCAGAAAAGGAACAGAAAAATAAAATCCGGCACCATCCTGGCTTTATTCCTCTTCGGAATATTGCTCTCCATTCCGTTTGTCCTCATCGAACATTTAGCCTTTAATCTAACCAATTACCTGGTCATTCTGGCCTTTATCGGCATCGAACTGATCGTCGTTACCGTTGAGCACAAATGGGAATACCTGCACAATCTCATCCACCACAACATCGAAGAACTCCGGCTGTTGAGCTTTTTTCTCGTCAGCATCGGTTTTACTTATTCCGAATTGTCGTTTCATATCTTAGACAGCAGTCATGAAACGTGGGGGCTGTTGATGAGCTTGCCTTTAAAAGCCGTGTTCGCCCTTTTTATCCACACAATCCTCACCTCGTCTGCGGCTCTGCTTACCATCACGGAATCGCTGGTGGAACATGTGTTCATGTTCCTGATTTATTACGTGCGGCTGGTGCTCATCAGCCTGTCCCATTATCTGTATGTGCTGTTTCAGGAACACAAAGCCACATACCTGCTCATTCCTTTTCTGGCCTATAATATCTTCCTCCTCCTGAGGCATAAAAAATACCTGGACCGGAAAGGACAGGTACTGACCTAAAACCACAGACCAAAACAAAAAAATCTCCACCCGGCCATCCTAAAACAAAAAACAGGATATATTATATGGCCCATAAGGAGATTTTTTTGTTAACTGTCTGAACTATGATTTTCTTGATTTACTTATTTGTCATGATGAAACAATCTAGGAAATCGAACAGACTTTTTGGTAATCATGTTCATCATTTAATCAAATGAATCACAGTTCAGACAAATACTTTAAAAGCACTGTCTTGGCGTCGGCCTACTCTCCCGGGAGCTGAGCTCCGAGTACCATCAGCGATGAGTGGCTTAACTTCTGTGTTCGGGATGGGAACAGGTGTACCCCACTCTCTATAGACACCAAGACAGTGCTTTTAAAAATTTCACATTTCAGATTCGAGATTTCTGATTCAGAAATGTGAAATCTGAAATCAGAAATAAATAATTGTTTCCATTGATTACTGGTCAATGTTCTTTCGCCCACTATCCTGAGTGTCAGGACAATAGGTGAAAGAGGAACACTCTGGGAAGTCGGGCAAAGCTGTCAGATACAAGGAAGAATTAATAAATTTATCCGGAATGTACTTAGGTACATGAGGAATAAATTTTTAATTCTGACGAAGTAAATGACGCTTTTGCGCGTCTTCCTAATGAATAATCAGTAAAAAAGTCAATCGGTCATTAGTACATCTCGGCTGAACATGTTGCCATGCTTAGACCTGATGCCTATCAACGAAGTGATCTCCTTCGGACCTATAGGGAAAATTGTCTTGAGAATGGCTTCCCGCTTAGATGCTTTCAGCGGTTATCACAACCCAACATAGCTACCCTGCAGTGCCGTTAGCACGACAACAGGTACACCAGAGGTTGGTCCACTCCGGTCCTCTCGTACTAGGAGCAGAGTCTCTCAATTTTCCTACGACCACGGCAGATAGAGGCCAAACTGTCTCACGACGTTCTGAACCCAGCTCGCGTACCGCTTTAAATGGCGAACAGCCATACCCTTGGGAGCTTCTCCACCCCCAGGATGCGATGAGCCGACATCGAGGTGCCAAACAGTGCCGTCGCTGTGAGCGCTTGGGCACTATAAGCCTGTTATCCCTAGAGTAACTTTTATCCGATGAGCGACACCCCATCCACATGGACTTCCGATGAAAATATCGGAAAAGGTGCCGGATCACTTTCGCCTGCTTTCGCACCTGCTCGAGTTGTAACTCTTACAGTCAAGCCCGCTTATGCGAATACACTATCAGCCCGATTTCCATCCGGGCCTAGCGGACCATTGCGCGCCTCCGTTACATTTTAGGAGGCAACCGCCCCAGTTAAACTACCCATCAAACACTGTCTCCATCCCGGATAACGGGACAGGTTAGAACCAAAGCATATTAAGGGTGGTATTTCAAGGATGACTCAACCCCGACTGGCGTCGGGGCTTCACAGTCTCCCACCTATCCTACACAGAACATACCTCAATCCAATGTCAAACTGTAGTAAAGCTTCATAGGGTCTTTTCGTCTTGCCGTAGTTAATCGGCATTTTTACCGATTCTGCAATTTCACCGAGTCTAGCGTTGAGACAGTCTTCAGACCATTATACCATTCGTGCGGGTCGGAACTTACCCGACAAGGAATTTCGCTACCTTAGGACC
>CAZIDW010000046.1:0-10529 GCA_964538225.1 uncultured Candidatus Peribacteria bacterium | reverse complement strand
GGCGACCCCGGTGATTACACGGCTCATAGGCCCCCGGCGGGTTTTTCTGACCGCTCCGATGTGACTTCGGAGCGGTCGCCCGCCCGGCGAGGGCAAAAAAGGAATACAGAAAAAGGCCGGCTGAAAGAAGGAATACAGCGTGAGGAAGTTGGTAGAATGGTTATTCGGCGGGATTATGGTTTTTAAAATTCAATAACCTTTTCGCCTCCTCATCCTCCACCTGGCTAAAATTCTGATAAAACTGGCCGACCGCAAAAAAATCTGAACGGACATCTAAACAAATCATCTCATCCACTTCTTTTTCCAGTTTTTTATGAGAGTCTGTTGCGGCTACGGGAACCGCCAGTACGATTTTTTGGGGATTTTGTTTACGGATGTACTGAACCGCGGCCAAAGTAGTAAAGCCGGTGGCGATACCGTCATCCACCACAATAACAGTCTTGCCTTTCAAGTCGGGAGGAGTGGGGTCGCCCCGGTACTCTTCATAACGGCGCCTGATAACATGCTGAAGGCGTTTAGCCTCGTCATCGATGTAGGATTGCGGAATTCCGTAACTGGCTACCACTTCCTTGTTTGCCTGAACAGACCCATCCGGCCCCACGGAACCGATGGCGTATTCCTCGTTTCCCGGCGCCCCGATCTTTTTAGTGACCACGATGTCGAGCGGCAAGCCAAGCTTATCTCTCAGCACCACCCCCATTTCTAAAGCTCCCCGGGGAATGGCTAAAATAATGGCATCTTTATCGCCTTTATACTTTTCAAGCTTGGGAATCAGCTTCCGCGCCGCGTCGTACCGGTCTTTGTATAGTTTTCCGAACATATCATTGGTAAGTGACCAGTGACCAGCACTGATCCCTGGCACACTGGTTACTGGTCACTTAAGCGTGTTATTAATCATCTCCCCCACACCGCCCAGGCCGGGATAGATAAAATCCGCTTTGGTCAGGCCTTTGTCGAGCCGGGCCACGTAAACGGACAGCGGGGCTTTGATGGCCTGAAGGCGTTTTAAATATTGAGGAGTGGCTACCAGATTCACCACGACAAAACGTTTTGGCCTGCCGTAATTCTTTTGATAGAATCCGATGACTTTTTCCATACTGCCCCCCGTAGCGCCCATGGGGTCAGGAATAAAAATAAGGGCGCCTTTGACGCTTCCGCCGACTTTGGAACCGGATAGCTCGCTTCCTTCCACGCCGGTGCTGGTCTCGATCCGCTGGCTCATGATGTGGTCCTGGCGCACGGCTCTCGGGTTGAGTACCTCGGTGAATTTAAGATAAAACTGGTGAGCGGGCTGGATGCCGGCCCGGATGACATCCGCCACCACGACTTTCTGGTCTTTTTTAAAAATTTTTCCTTTCCAGACTCCGCGCCGGTCTTTGGCGGCGATGCGGGTTTTAACGCTTGCCGGCACCTGTTCCAGCTCCCGATCCGCGATCGCGCCAAACAGGTTGCCATATAAAGCGGTAATCAAGTGACTGATCCGCGGCTGGCGGGTGGATGGCTGACCGATTTCCGCCAGAAGGGATAAATTATAGGGCGTATCAAGAATCATTTTTTTCATATTGTTTCTTTTAATTTATTTTTATTTTACTGCATATCAGTAGAACTTTAAACAGTAAACCTGTTATAATGTGGCTATGAAAAAGTATGAATTCCGTCCCGATATCGCTATTGCCGACACCGCTTTCTACGCTTATGGAAAAACCTATGCTGAGCTTTTTGAAAATGCCTGCCTGGCTGTGATGGACGCCATGGTGAATCTTGAAAAAGTAGAAGAAAAGACCAAAGAGCGTATTACGGTCAAAGCCCCTTATGTGGAAGACCTGCTTTATAATGTGCTGGAGGAAGTGGTTTACCTGAAAGACGCCAAACAACTGGTGTTCCGCCGTTTTGACGTGCGGGACCTGAAAAACAAACCCCATGACTGCCGGGTGACATTGGTGATGAAAGGAGAAAAAATCGACCGCGAAAAACACGAGGCCCACGCGGACGTAAAAGCTGTGACCTATCTGGATTATGGCATCCAGAAAACCAGCGACGGCTACCGGGCGTCTGTGGTGGTCGATGTGTAGTTTCTGATGGACTTCTGATAAACAGCTAATTGATATCCATTAGATGGGTATCAGCTATCAATTAGATATCAATCCGTACCTTATGACTCCGCCCAAAGACATTAAGGAGGCAGAACCGGGTATCTATGAGATTCCGAAAACGTATAAAAAAGATATGCGTGTGCCGGCGCGTGTCTTTGCCAGCCTGGAACTTTTGGAAGCCATGGATGAAGGTGTTTTTGACCAGGTGACCAATGTGGCGGCGCTTCCCGGAATCGTGGACGCGGCCCTTTGTATGCCGGACGGCCATTGGGGGTATGGGTTTCCGATCGGCGGGGTGGCCGCGTTCGACCCGAAAGAAGGCGGGGTGATCTCGCCGGGGGGAATCGGGTTTGACATCAACTGCGGTATGCGCCTGATCGCCACCAATCTGACGCATGACGAGGTGGAACCCCGCCTGCACGACCTGGTGGAGCATTTATATGCCAACGTGCCGGTGGGCACAGGCCAGCACGGATTTGTGCGGATGGACAAAAAAGAATTCCGGCAGGTGATTGAAAAAGGCGCGCGATGGTGTAAAGAAAGCGGCTACGCCGAAACGGAAGAGCTGGAACGCACCGAAAACTATGGTGAATTCAAATGGGCGAATGCCGATACCGTCTCGGACAAAGCCATTGACCGCGGTTACAACCAAATCGGGACACTGGGAAGCGGCAACCATTATCTGGAAATCCAAGTGGTGCGGGATGAAAATGTATTCGACAAAAAACTGGCCAACGCTCTTGGTATTTTCGGACAGAACCAGGTCGTTATTATGTTCCATTGCGGCAGCCGCGGGTTCGGCCATCAGGTAGCCACGGATTATCTGAAAAGATTTCTAAAGGTCATGCCCCATTACGGCATCCCGATTCGGGATAAAGAACTGGGCTGCGCCCCGTTCAACAGCCAGGAGGGGCAGGATTATTTTTCCGCTATGGCCTGCGCCGCCAATATGGCCTTTGCCAACCGGCAGGTGATCTGTCACCAGATTAAAAAATGCTTTTCGGACATTTTCGGGAAAACCCCGCAGGACCTGGGCATGGAACAGGTTTATGACGTGACCCATAACACCGCCAAACTGGAAAAACACACCATCAACGGAAAACGAAAAGAACTGTTAATCCACCGCAAAGGCTCCACCCGCGCCTTTCCGCCAGGCCATCCGGAGCTGGAGGAACATTTTAAAGAGACCGGGCAGCCTGTAATCATAGGAGGTTCTATGGAAACAGGTTCTTATTTATTAGTGGGCACAAAGGGGGCTATAGAAAAAAGCTGGGGCAGTACAGCCCATGGGTCCGGCCGGATTATGTCACGCCATCAGGCGAAAAAAAGGTTCCGGGGCGACAAACTACAGAGGGATATGGAACATCGGGGTATTTATGTTAAAACCTCTTCGTATTCGGGGTTAGCCGAAGAGGCCGGCGCCGCCTACAAAAGCATTGACGCGGTAGTCGAAGCCTGTGAACTGACAGGTATCTCGAAAAAAGTATGCGCTTTTGAGCCGATTGGAAATATAAAAGGATGAATTTTATTATGACAAATGGGCCGACATGTATGACTTGCTTTACGGGGAATCAAAACAGGACTTGGATTTTTACCTTAAAGAAGCTAAAAAAGCTGGTGGCCGCTATTTGTATTTACGGAAGTATGTGATTTGCATATTCCTGAACCTGTTTCCATCTTCTCATTTTTGAGCAAACACTTTTATTTCTAACGCGAACAAAAACACTGCGTTCTAAAATGCACCTTACAGAGGCTGAGCTGAGCTTTCTGGTCTGATTTTTAGGCAGTCTGGAAGTGGCCCCGCAGTCTTTGCATTTCCCACGTCTTCCGCCATATTTTTTTAATGTTTGCGCTTTTGTAATTTGTACATTTTAGCCTTACCATAAATAAAATAGTTAATTTCCGCATAAAAATAACAAAAACTAACTATTTCAGACACCAGTCCGGTTAACAGTCATATAACTCTATTGAACAACAAAACTGCATATTATGTTAAAATTTTATTGAATTAAAAAATATGCGTCTTTTTATCGCCATCGCCGTGCCCCACCAGTTATACCGCTACTGCCAGCGACTGCAGAGTCGGTATCCCGACCTTAAGATGACAAGGGAGTATCATCTGACCCTCCAATTTTTAGGAAATGATATTAAGGACGCACAGCCCATCATCGACGCGCTTTCTAAAATCAAATTCAAACCCTTTGATGTCGAGATGGGGGATGCAAAACCTTTTGGGCATCCGGGCAGCCCGCGCGGGGTGTGGATTGAATGCAGGGAGTCGGATGAACTGATGGCGCTGGCGGATCAGATCCGTACCGCTATGGCTGGGCTGGGGTGCCAATCCGACAAACCCTTCCGCGCGCATATCACGCTTGGCCGATATCGGCAATCGCCTCGACAAAAACCAAACGAAATCAAAGGCGAACCGCATACATTCATGGTGGATAAATTTTATTTGATAGAAAGCATTTTACTGCCGGAAGGACCTGTTTATAAAACGGTTGCCAGATTTCCGGAATAAGTTATAGACAATTGAAAAAAACAATGTAACAGCTATACTGATCTTTGTGTATTAAACATTAGGTTTATTTCTTAAAATTTAATATTATGAAAAGTAAAATTATCAAGCGTTTTGCCGGCGTTTTAGCCTTTTTGATGCTGGCAACGCAAATCAGCCTACCGGTTTATGCCGTAACCGATGACACAGCGGACAACTCTTCTGCTTACCTTGAAACAGAAGGGGTCGAAGGGGAATCCACAGACGCTTCTCATGGGGAATCCACAGACGCTTCTCATGGGGAAGACGTGGCATTAAGCAGCCAAGTGGATGAAGCCAATGTAGTGGAAGTGCTTTCGTCTGATGTGGAAGAAGTGAATGAGGCCTCAGGCAACAGGCTTGTCGATCAGGCGGTGGAAGAGGTGGTGCAAAACCTGGAAGGAGAATCGGCCGATGAAATCACTGATGCTCTTGAAGACCTGCAGGAAGACATCAAACAAAAAATCAATGATCTGCTCGAAGAAATAGAAAAAAATCCTGAACTTAAAGAGCGGCTAACTCAGAAAATCCGCCACCTGAAAGATTTACTGGCCCGACTGCGCGCCAAACTGATACATCGCCACCAAAATTTAGTCCAGAGTATGGTGAAAACCAAAAATGTTCCCGCGGTCTACGAAATCCGCTGGGGGGACCTGACCGGTCAGCGCCAGCCCTGCCGCCTGCTGCCTTTAAGCGAATTAAAAGAAGCCCTGGATGCCGGGGAAATGCCGGCTGAATGCGAACCCAGCAAAGTAGATTATAACGGGGAAATTTCTATAGACCTGGGGGATTTTGAAGTAAAAAAGGAAGTGCTTTTTGAAGAAAATGATGAGGTGGTAACGGCCAGCGGAAAAACCATTGAATTCAATTCTGTGATCGCGGGCCATTGGGATGGACTGGTGGTGGAATACAATCCTCCGACAACAGCCGATACCAACGAAACACCTAAAGTCACGGTCTCCATCGGCGACCTGGATGAAACCTATGTGGGCAATGAAGTCTTAGGCCGAAAACGAATCGGCAATAACCACTTCATCGAATTCAGGCATTTGGGCAGAATCCTGCCCGGCATGGCTAAAGCCGCGGAAAACCACCTCATCCAGACTAAACTGAAAATCCAGGAAAAAGTGGATGACCTGCGCAGTAAACTCGACCGCATCCGCCTGATGAAAAATGCGGGCGCTGGCGCAGATGAGCTGGAAGAAGCGGTGGATGAAGCCGGAGAATATAATTTTGATGACACGACCGCGACTGAGGTGGAAAACGAAATCCAGGCCGTGGTCAGCGAGCTGGACGACGATACCAGTCCGGCGGAAATCAAGGCAAAAGCCGAGCGCCTGAGGAACAGGCTCGAGGCCGCCAAAAACAAGGCAAAACTGCGTAAATTCCGGCAAAACCTGATTCCGTTCAAAGACACGGATGACAATCAATGGTACACGGACTACGTATCGGCGGTTAAAAACCGCGGTATCATCAGCGGGTATAAGGACGCGGCCGGCAATGAACTGGGTGAGTTCCGTCCGGCCAACAACATCACGGTGGCGGAGATTTTAAAAATCGCCCTCGAAACCGCCGACAAGGGAAAGGCTTCCGGAACACCGGGCCTGCGGGCCGCACTGAACCACTGGGCGAAAGGCTATGCGAAGAAGGCGGAAGAGCTTGGCCTGGATTTAGTGGAAAGCGATGTGGACCTGAACCGTCCGGCTACCCGCGCGGAAGTGGTGCGCCTGATGCTGGAGGCATTTGGTATTGAACCGGACACTGTCACCAGCACGGACTTTTCAGACGTTCCCCGCACCCATAAACACGCCAAATTCATCGAATATGCCAAAAGCCTTGGCATTGTGAGCGGTGATGATAATGCCACTACCTTCCGCCCGGATGCTTCCATCAACCGCGCGGAAGCCGCAAAAATCGCCGACTTGATTAATGAAATCATTATGGGGGGCAGTGACATGCAATAGGCGGTGATAAACCATAGGAATAGGATATTTAAAAAACCCCTTCTCCGATTAATCGAGAGGGGGTTTTTAATATTTGCATTATTTTATAAATTATGTTATAATATAATATTAAAAAATAAAAATAAATAATGCTTCCTGTTATTCTGGTCGCCCCCCATGCCTCAAGCATCATTCCGGAGCCCTTGCGGGACCGATATGCTTTAAGCAGTGAAGATATATGGCGATGCAGTGACCGATTCACCGATGAGCTGAATGAATTTATCTGCCCGTATGCCAGACACACCGCGGAGGTCAACCGGCTGGTCTGCGATATGAACCGCGCTCCGAATCCCCGTGATGCTTTTCGGGAATTCGATTTTTATACCAATAAAGCGTTTAAAGACGGTCAGGAATTCAGTGTGAATGAAAAGGAAAATCTGCTGATGCAGTACTGGTATCCTTTTCATCGGGAAGTCGTTCACAGCATCCGGGAGCTGGATGATGATGGGGCTGAATTGATTTTACTGGTGGATTATCACAATACTGCCGGTGATCACGCCCTAAACAGCAACAATGATTATATGACGAGCATGATTCTTTCCAATCTTGGTTCCGAGGATGCTTATGAGAATCAGGAAGGAATATCGATCCCTTATAATTATCTGTTTGAATTGCAGGATTTTATTGATGACAGGCTCGGTATTTCCGCGGAAATCAACCGTATTTATCGGGGAGGATATAATTTGTATTGGTACACCCATTTAAAAAATATTTTAAATCTGAATGCCAAAATCTATGCCATGCAAATCGAATACAATCTGGACTATGTTTTTGATCCTGTTGAACAGACTCTTGACCGCCAGGCGCTCAGCCTGATTCAAGAGGTACTAAACGAAGGTCTGGAAATGGTGTATCACAAAATTCTTGACAAAGAAAAAGCCGGTGTGTTAGCGTAATTTTGTTATGCACCGAGCAAATCTTATCATTATCGCCTAGCGACATCTGATGACCCGATTCAATCGGAGTTGTCGTTTGTACAGGCGGTTTTTTATATATAAATTTTATTTCAAATCAAATGAGAATAGATTCATCTTTCGCGACAAATATCGGTAACTATATTTACTAACTCGTAGTGCATCGAAGGATTTAACTGCACTACGGAAAATGGAAAAATTAATTAATTATTTAACCCCTCCTATCATGTCCCACAAACTCCCCCAATACCACGCTTATTCCAAACTGCCGGAAGGCCCATCTATGTTCGGCGAAAAAAGCGGTGCGGAAAAACTGGCGGAACAAAGTGATGAAACAAGGCAGAAAGCCCGGAAATTGTTCCGCTACACCGATGGCAAGCGCACGGAATAACCCCTCTGCCTGATAAAGTTGCCAACATCCCTTAAAAACGGATGCGGTGCGGGCTTCATCTGACGCAATGGCAACAGGATCTAGCGCCCTGCTTCGATGTCTTCCGCCAGCGCCTGCAGATCGTCCTCATGTTCAATCTCGTCTTTCAGGATCTCGAGCACCATCTGATAGGTAATCAAATCCTTATCTTTGGTCATGTCAGCTAATTTGCCATAAACCTCGATAGCGCACTGTTCCCCTTTAACATTCTGTTCCAAAACTTTTAATACAGCCGGATCCGTTGGCGCTTCGTAGCCGCAATTGGTCATATCGTACCATTCCTTCGGTTCCAGAATGGGTGTGCCGCCTAACTGAGTGATGCGTTCGACCAGCATGTCGGCATGGCGGAGCTCATCCGCGGCATGTTCGTTCAGTTCTTCGACCGCTGCGTTTTTCATAGTCCCCTGGACCACTTTAGCCCCCACCCAATATTGGTAATAAGCTAACCATTCGTCGGCCAGAGCTTTGTTTAAGAGTTTAATCAATTCATCCACGTCCATTTTAACGAGAGAAATTCCTTTGGTTCCCATAATAATAGTTGGTTAGGTTTTAATGCTTACCTATTATATGGGTTTCTCGAAAAAACTCAAATAAACATGTACTTTATTTGGTTTATTTATTGTTCTTCCGCCCAATAATTGACGTGATTAGTGATAAGATTTACCCCATCGTAATCGCCTTTTTAACATCTGAATTGCAACGATATTTTGGCTGGCTTTTTTTGGGGATTGTTTAATTATTTTTAGGCGGCCATGGAAAAAAAGCGCTAGTGGTCTTTTTGTATTCCTCGAATTTTTTGTTTCCTTTATATTTCTTTTCCAGCATCGGGATTCCGGAAACTTTTAAGATCAAAAAGGTTATGGTCAGCGGCCCGATCAGCCCATACCAGCCGTATGAAGCAGAAAGGCCGACCAAATACACCCCCCACCACTGAGCCACTTCACCAAAATAATTGGGGTGACGGGTGTATTTCCACAATCCGCTGGTCAGAATTTCATCGTGGTTTTTCTTTTTTAAAAAGCGGCTCAGCTGATAATCGCCCACCGTCTCAAAAAAGAAGCCGACCAGCCAAATCAGGACGCCGGCAGCATCTATCCAGTTCAGCCCCGTACAACAGCTTGCGCTGGTAATAATGATTGGAGTGGCAATCAGCAGTATAAAAAATCCCTGTAACAAAAAAACCTGCAAAAACGTGCGAGGAATAAACCATTTTCCCCACTCGCTCCTCCATTTCTGGTAACGAAAATCTTCTTTTTTATGGCGGTTGCGAAGGTAAATATGAATCGCCAAACGACTGCCCCATAAAAAAACCAATCCGCTGATAACAAGCATTCGGATTGTTACCGGATTCAGCCATAAAAGCGATAGTGTGAGGACGATAAAGCCCAATCCCCAGGCAATGTCAGCCACATCATTCCGCTTTTTGACCATCGCCACCACAAACCAAAAAACCATATAAATAAACACCACCTGTGCTGAAAATAAAATCGTGTCGGTGATCATGCCAATAACCATTTAGCGATATAAAATCCCGCTAAAGAAACCGTGGCTGTTAACACCATGCCCCATAAAATATCGATCACGACAATCGTCACCGGCCATCCTTTTAAGGTGGCGAAGTTCGTGAGATCGTATGTGGCGTAGGTAAACAGGCCGAACAGCGCCCCTAAAATAACCGTGCGGACAAGGGATTGTTTTTCGATGCCTGGAAATACAGCAAAAATCAAAACGCCGACAACAAAAAGAGCGTAAAAGAAAAAGGCGGCCCCCCAATTCACCTCAGGCGTTAAAAAACTGCCTAAATATTTTTTGTAAAGGTTTTTCGCTACAATCCCCAGCCACACCATGTCGATTCCTAAGAAAACGGCAAAGGTGAGTAAATAGGTGAAAATAATTTTTGAAACAGACATAAGTTTGAAGGTTATTGATTATATCTGCCGGCTGTCGTACGCCCAATGAAGCAAAGCCTGCCGTTGCTTTTGCCGGCACACCAGTTCTTTGGGGGCGCAATTGATTTTTATCTGTGCAATGTGACGTTTCATCGCCTTCCAGCGTTTGATCTGCCGTTCATCATCCTCACACCGGCGCCCCCGGTAATACCGGCAGTACCATTGAAACCAACCCCGCGGGTCTTCCGGATAGATCCATCCTTTTTTGCGCCAGTAGGAGAGAGGTTTGCTGGCATTGACCCCGAAAAAATTGAGTTTTGCGTCGTGGAATTCATGGCAGAGTTTGGCTTTTTTGTACCAGGATGCCGGAAATTCATCGCCGCAATCGGTCATGTACTTGCCGCCAAAAACCCCAAGCTCCAGCATCTGTTTGGGGGTGAGGTCGGGTTTGAATTCCGGATGGAAATTTTTACCCTCCGGTTCAGTGAGGGTATATGTGTATCCTTTCTGCATCAGGTCGTTGACGACGATTTTTGTTTTCATAGTTTTATTATACAAAAAACTGACATCAAAGTCAGTTTTTTAATGGCGGAACGGACGGGACTCGAACCCGCGACCTCCTGCGTGACAGGCAGGCGTTCTAACCAACTGAACTACCGCTCCA
>CAZIDW010000045.1:0-10548 GCA_964538225.1 uncultured Candidatus Peribacteria bacterium | reverse complement strand
GCGCGGGTAATGGCCTGCCGGATCCACCAGGTGGCGTAGGTGGAAAATTTAAACCCGCGCTTAGGATCGAATTTTTCGACCGCGCGGAACAGGCCGATGTTGCCTTCCTGGATCAGGTCGAGAAAGGAAAGCCCCCGTCCGATATATTTTTTCGCGATAGAGACGACCAGGCGCAGGTTGGCCTCTGCCAGTTTTTGTTTGGCGATAGGGTCGCCTTTGGCGATGCGTTTGGCGAGCCGGATCTCTTCGTCGGCTGTGAGCAGTTCCACCCGGCCGATCTCACTCAAATACATGCGCACCGAATCATTGGCGATCTCTTTTAAGCTGGCCTGTTTTTTAGCCGCCTTTTTTTTCGCTTCTTCGTCTTTTTCGTCGTCTTCTTCCGTGTCCGGTTTTTCCGGCGCTTCTTCTTTGATTTCATTGATCTCCGTCAGCAATTCATCAAGTTCTTCCTCATCAAAATCCAGTAATTTATTTTCTTCTTTTTTTTCTTTTTTTATCTTTTTCGATTCTTCCCCCCAGATAATGTTGTCTTTGACATCGATGACTTCGATGCCCAGTTCCAGAAAAAGCGTATAGATCTCGTCCAGCAGGATCACGTTTTCTTCGATTTCCGGCATGGCTTTTAAAAGTTCCTGATGGGTTACAAAACGCTGTTCCCGCCCTTTCTGGATCAGGTGCCGGATGGTTTCCGGGTATTTGGCAAGTGTCTTGTCATCCGGCTGGGCAATGAACTTATTTTGGATTTTTTTGGCCATAAGGCACACGATTAAAAGATTAATATCCGGATTATCATCTGTTTCCGGTTCAGAGTTTCTGTTCCAGTTTAGTGATCTCCATCAGCCGGTTCAGAAGGAGTTTCGCATTCTGCTTGTCTGAGGAAGCATTGAGCTTTATCTGATAATCCCGTTTCACCGCCTCGATGTTTTTCCGGTTGATTTCGCGGGTCAGTTTTTCCACTTCTTTTTCCGCCAGCTCTTCGGGAAAATCAGAATATTTCTTATCGACCAATAAACTGTAAATATGAACCTGTTCACGGTCTTCCTCTGTCATTTCAGAGAGAACACGCTCGACATTAATCGAGCTTTCACGAGTGTACACTTTTTTAAGGAGGTTGTAAAACCTTTCTGTATTTTTATCAAACGGCATATTATCAATCAGCCCGTCCGCCACTTTTTTGTAGGTTTCCGGATAACTGAAAATAAAACCAAGCAGGAATTCTTCCCGGCTGAAAACGCGCTGCTCCGGTTTTGTTTCATCATCGGAACGGACGGAATAGCGTTTGTGGCTTTTGGTGTTTTTCAGGTCGTTCCACAGCAGGCGCACATCGGTCTTCAGTTCCATGGCCAGGCGGTTTAAATAAATGCCCTGCTCCACCTCCCGTTTATACAGTCTGATCAGCGGGAGCAGAAAATCCATGACCTGGCGTTTGCCTTCGATGGACTCCCTGTCGAAACGGCTGAACGCGTATTCGAAATAAAAATCCATTATATTAATCGGATTTTCCAGCGTCTTTTTCCAGGCATCCGGGTTTTTTCGGATGCATTCATCCGGGTCTTTGCCTTCAGGGATCCGGATGATCTGGATGTTCACATCCGCCAGCTGCGCCAGTTCGATCGCCCGGAACGACGCGTCCATTCCCGCGCTGTCCTGATCAAAGGCAAAGGCGAAGTTCTGCGTGTACCGTTTGATGAGTTTTAGCTGCTGGGCGGTCAGGGCAGTTCCGCAGGTGGCGATCGCGTTCTCATCGCCCGCCTGATGCGCCGCAATCACATCCATATAACCTTCCACAAAAATAGCCCGGTCCGTTTCTTTGACTTTGGCCTTTCCCCAATTCAGCCCGTACAGCACTAAACTTTTGTTATAGGCCGGGGTCTCCGGGGAATTCATGTATTTCGGTTCACCGTCATCCATCAGACGGCCGCTGAATGCCACCGGGTTATCCTGGTGGTCGAAGATGGGGAAGATGAGCCGGTTTCTAAAACGGTCGTAACTGTTCTTATCGGCGATGGATCGCTGGCTGACCACGGCCGCGTCTACCAGCTCCCGTGGTTCAAAGCCTTTTTTCAGCAGGTGGTTTTTGAGCCGGTCAAACGAATCCGGCGCGAAACCCAGTTTGAATTTTTTAATGCTTTCTTCCGTTAGCCCCCGTTTCAGAAAGTACTCTTTTTTAACAGGATTCTGTTCCAGCTGTTCCTGAAAAAACGCCATCGCCCATCGGTTGATCTCGATGCACCGCAGGCGTTTGTTGCTGAGTTCCGGGAGTTTTTTGGGCAGGGGTACATTGGCTTTCTGCGCCAGGATCCTGACCGCTTCATTAAAACTCACGTTATCGATCAGCTGGATGAATTTAAAGATATCCCCGCCCTGGTGGCAGCCGAAACAGTACGCGATGCCCTTTTCAGGGCTTACCATAAAACTGGGCGTTTTTTCGCTGTGGAACGGGCATAGTCCTTTTAAGTTCCGCCCGGCTTTTTTAAGCTGGACATAACCGCTCACCAGCTCTTCGATGCCGATGCGTGACCGTATTTCTTCGAGATGGTCCATAATTCCAACAGAAGACCCAATTGAGAACCCAATAGCAGGTCCAATTGAGAATGGCTAGTAAAACAGATTTTTTTGATTTTTATTTTCAATGTATTCGATTTTCAGATGGGCGTAAGCGTTTTCCGTGACCACGCGCCCCCGGTTGGTGCGGTCTAAAAAGCCGACCTGCATCAGGTAGGGTTCGTACAGGTCTTCAATGGTCTCCATTTCTTCGGCCGTGGCCGCGGCAAGGGCGTTTAAGCCCACCGGGCCGCCGCTGAATTTTTCGATGATGGTCAGCAGGATCCTGCGGTCAGTGCGGTCCAGGCCGATACCGTCCACGCCGATGGTCTTTAAACTGCTTTTGGCCAGGTCTGCGTCGATTTTTTTCCTGTCGTCTACGTCCGCGAAATCCCGTACCCGTTTGAGCAGGCGGTTGGCGATGCGCGGAGTTCGCCGGGCGCAGCGGGCGATTTCTTTAACGGCGCCGTCGTCGATTTTAATATCCAGGATCGCGCTGGAACGTTTTAGGATGCTTTCGATCTCCTGTTCCGTGTAAAAATCGAGTTTGTAGATATGTCCGAACCGGTCCCTGAGCGGGGAGGAAAGGGAGCCGGCTTTGGTGGTGGCGCCGATGAGGGTGAATTTAGGCAGCTGGATGCGCATGGAGCGGGTGGCCGGCCCTTTGCCGATGATGATGTCCAGCGCGTAATCTTCCATGGCGCTGTACAGGATTTCCTCCACCTGGGTCTTGATGCGGTGGATCTCATCGATGAACAGGATGTCGTTTTCCTCCAGATTGCTGAGGATGGAGGCCAGATCACCCTGTTTTTCGATGGCCGGCCCGGAGGTGGTCTTGATGTTCACGCCCATCTCGTGTGCCACGATGTTGGCTAATGTGGTCTTGCCCAGGCCGGGCGGGCCGTATAAGAGGATGTGTTCGATGACCTCTTTTCGTTTCTGTGCCGCTTTCATGGCGATCTCCAGGGTTTGTTTAATATCCGTCTGGCCGACGTATTCTTTTAAGGCTCTGGGGCGCAGGGTCAGATCGAACTGCTGACTGTCTTCATCGGTTTCCCCGGCAGTGGTGATTTCATTTTCGCGTTCGATCATAGACAGGTGGTGTTTCAAGGCAAATAAGTATAGCAATTATAGTGAGTAAATGCGACCAATGCAATTTGCTTTTTTAATGAAATTTTGGTATAATAAATAGATTTAGTGAATTTAAAAAATGTTATTACTTTTTTCTGAACTTTTCCGGCCTGGCGATCCGTTTTACAATGAACGGTTTATTTTTAGAGCAGAAAAAGGCCCCAGCCTGCAGCGTATTAAAGTTTACGGCGAGAAGTTCGACGCAAAACCGGATCAGGAAGAAACGCCGGAAGAACCGGAAAAATCGAAAAAGAAAGAAGAGGAAAAAAAGCTCCTTGAGGAAACGAAAGAAGAAAAGCCGGAATCGGAACCCCCTATTAAGCTTAAGCCCAAAGAAGCGGCTGAAGGAAAAGAAAAAAAAGAAACCGCTGAACAACAGCGCCAAAAACGTATCGAAACCGAAAGGGTAAAACAAAAAGCCCAGCAAGGCCTGGAGGCCATCCACAGGAATCTGGAGCTCATGGGTGTTTTTAAGAACAAGGCGGAACGCCTGAAGTATGTCGGCAGGATCCGTGAAGCCATTGAAACACTCAGGCCTGACCGGTTGTATGAATTTGTGAAGACTCACCAGAAATATAAAGGGGATTACCGGCAATGGAACCGGGAATTCTGTGAACTGCTGGGCGAGGACGATCTTTCCCCAGCGGAGCAGCGCAAGTATGTGGCCGGCCTGCAGGCGTTTCTGACCGGCCGCTTTACCGAGGCCGACCCGCCGGTGGTGTTTGAACTTAGAGAGGGCAATCGGATTAATCGTTTTACCTATGTGGACGGGATGTTGGGTGGTTATACTGTCAGTGTTCTGGGAGCTTATCTGACCTCAGACCTTTACCAAAAAAGGAATAAAGAATGGGAAACGCCTTACGCCAATCTGGACCTTGAATTTGCCAAAAAGGGCCGGCGAAAAAAGGAATTTGGTAAGGCGATCCAGCACCTTAAAAGCCAGCTGGCTGATGAGGAACCTGCCGAACCTCAAAAAAAATCAACAGAAGAAGTCGCTGAAGATAAAGAGGCGGCTGAGGGTAAAGAGGCAGAAAAAAGAGAAGGAGAGGAACAGTTTCCTGCTAAAAAATTAGCCGAATTGAATGAGTTGGATGATCATAAAAAAGAAGGCGTTAAAGCGATTATTCAAGACATTTTTCATATTGACCGTTATAAAAAACGTCTTGATGAAAAAAGAGAGGTATTAGACGATGACATCGCTGTTTTTTTAAAAAAGGGCGCGCATATGGGCACATGGGATGATATCGATGTAATCGATCGGGAATATACGCGAGAAGGGTCGTGGCCCAGAAAAGCATATGGTCGGTATGTAGCGGCTTATGATGCCTGGAAAAACTATCGGAATAAATATAATAATGAGATCAGAGACAATCCGATGTCTTCAAATAAATACAAGCGTGAAGCATTTAGCAAATTAAAAAAGTTTGCCGACAAAAAGGATCGGACATTTGAGGATCTTAAAGTGGCCATCGATGCTTATTATGATGAGGAACTGAAAAATGAGCAGAAAGTCAAAGAACATATAAAAAAGAGGCTTGCTGCGGAAGCGCTGAAATATGATTTTCCATCCGATATCGATTTGGCTCATTTCCATATTAGAAATCATCCTGCGCATGAAAAAGTGCAAACCATGAAACGATCGCTTCCCCTGCTTCCCGCGAGTATGCGGAGTTACCCCAGGCCTCGTGATTATAAAGAGTTTTTAGAATATTATTTTACCCGCATACCTACTAAGCCTTTTTCCAGCAATGATGAGGTGAGGACTTCCGAATATCTTAAGGCCAAAACCGACAAGATAGATTTTCCGCGCAAATTAGGCATGGTTTTTAGGGGGCAGGAAGAAAAACTCTACCAGTATATCAATACGATGATCTATCTGAATAATCTTGATGCGTTCAACAGAAGCCGTTTGCGTATTATACACAAAGAGCGCTGGAATATGAAAAAGCAGCTAAAGGCCGAAATGGATAAAGAATCTTTGGACAATATGTTGAGCCGTGTACGAAAAGAAAGTTCTTCCAGATTGGCTTCAGCAGAGGGGTAATAAATTTTTTGACGCAATACTTTTGTATTTCTTGCATTTTTTTGCCTTACCCTTCAAAATCTTTATAAGCCCCAGTAGCTCAGTGGATAGAGCAACAGCCTTCTAAGCTGGAGGTCGTAGGTTCGATTCCTACCTGGGGTACCATGAAAAATGGTTGTCCTCGATGAAGGCAGGTATTTTTCATCAGGGCAGGAAGCGAACCGTAAAAGGTTCGATACGAAAAAGGAAGTCCATCGTAGCTTCAGCGAAGGCGGACGACTATTTGAGTACTCGTAGCAAGCCTAAGCTTGTCGAAGGCGCAGGGAGAGGATTCCTACCTGGGGTACCATTTTTTAGGTTGCATTCTGCCTAGGTGCAAGGTAAGGTTAATCTCCTTTGGTCAGGGTTTAAAAAAAATCTTGATTGGGGATAGCGCTTGTGCTATATATATCCAGGTTTTTTTAAACAAAACAGACACCATGTCTTCCATCCGAGTCCGCAGTTTACGGAAAAAGTACGGGAAAACCGAGGCGTTGAAGGGGATATCCTTTGATGTCAATAAAGGCGAGATCGTCGGGTTTTTGGGGCCGAACGGGGCGGGGAAGACGACCACGATGAAGATCCTGACCTGTTTTATGGCGGCGGACAGTGGCGAGGCACACGTGTCCGGCCATGATTGTTTTAAGGAAGGCATCGCGGTTCGCCGCAAAATCGGTTATCTGCCGGAAAACAATCCTTTATACAGCGATATGATGGTGGCGGAATATTTAAGGTATATGGCTGAACTTCATGACACCCCTGCGGATAAGATCAATGAACGTATCACCGATGTGGCCGTGGAATGCGCGCTGACCGGGCAGCTTCATCATACGATCGGCACGCTTTCCAAAGGCTACCGCCAGCGGGTGGGGCTGGCCGCCGCTCTGGTTCATGACCCCGAGATCCTGATTTTAGATGAGCCCACGGTAGGGCTGGATCCGAACCAGATTGTCGAGATCCGGAATCTCATCAAAAAACTTTCCAGAGAAAAGACCGTCATCCTCTGCAGCCATATCCTGGCCGAGGTAGAACTGACCTGCAGCCGCATCGTCATCATCAGCGACGGCAGGATCGTGGCCTCCGGCACCCCCGCGGAACTTCGGGGGCTTGTGGAAGGCCATGTGAACTTAAAACTCATCATCTGCGGGGATAAAGAGGCAGTGACAAAAGTCCTTAAAAAAATCCACGGTGTGAAACAGGTAGACGTTTACGATGTAAGGGAAAAAGGCGCTTTCGGTTATGATCTTATCACCGCTAAAAAACGCGACCTGCGCGATAAAGTGGCTCAGGCGGTATTTAAAAATGAATTTCAGCTTCTGGAGATTCATAAAGAGACCGTCAGTCTGGAAGAGATCTTCAATGAAGTCACTAAAGGATTAAAAACCACGACCTGACCTATGGATTTCAAGCATATCAACACCATTATGCATAAAGAACTACGGGGTTATTTCAACTCCCCGCTGGCGTATATCTTTATCACCGTGTTTCTAACGCTTTCTTCCTGGCTGTTTTTTCGTGGCTTTTTTGTGGATGGTGTGGCCACCATGCGTTCATTTTTTACCTTTCTTCCCTGGATATTCCTTTTCCTGATTCCCGCGGTGACCATGCGCCTGTGGGCCGAGGAGCAGAAGGGTGGCACGCTGGAGACCCTGCTTACCGCTCCGGTGGATGAATGGGAGGCGGTTTTGGGTAAGTTTCTGGCCAGCTTCGCTTTTCTGATTATCACCCTGCTCCTTTCCCTGGTGATCCCCGTCCTCCTGTTTATTATCGGCGAACCGGATTGGGGCATGATTGTGAGCGGATATCTTGGCGCCATTTTTTTGGGGGGCGCGTATCTGGCTATCGGCCTGTGGATTTCCAGCCTGACCCAGAATCAGATCACCGCCTTTATCCTGTCGGTGCTGATTATTTTTATTTTCTTTATCATCGGCGAGCCGGTCGTCCTGCACACGGCGCCTTCCTTTTTACTGCCGGTCTTTAAATATCTGGGTCTGGGCGCGCATTTTCAGAGTATCCTCCGGGGTGTGATCGACAGCCGTGACCTGATCTATTATTTAACTTTTATCGGCCTTTTCCTTTATCTGAATGTGACGAGTCTTACTAGCCGGAAGTGGCACTAATCACAGGATTCAGGAAACAGGACTAAGGACTCAGCTGAGTCCTGTGTCCTGAATCCTTAGTCCTAAAATTATGAATTTTCTCAATCGCTTTAAATACGCCCGGGATTCCTACTTTATCACGATCCTCATCGTGGCGATTATCCTGATGACCAATTTTATCGCGGCCCGGCATTTTGTGCGGGTGGATTTAACAAAAAATCAGTTTTACGCCCTGTCGGACGCCAGCAAGACGATCATGCGGAACCTCGAGGACATCGTGACGGTCAAAGTCTTTTTTTCTGAAAAGCTTCCTCCAAACCTTTTTGCGGTCCGCCAGTATGTGGGGGATATCCTCGGTGAACTGCAGTCCTATTCTAAAGGAAATCTGAGGGTGGATTTTTTAAACCCCGAAGATCCCAAAGTAAGGCAGGAGGCGCAGGAGCTCGGTATCCCCGAAGTGCAGATGAATGTCGTGGAGAAAGACAAGTTAGAAGTGAAGAACGGTTTTCTGGGTGTGGCGGTGATCTATGGTGACAGAGCCGAGACCTTGCCGGTCGTCCAGAATATTCTGAATGTGGAATATGATTTGGTCTCCGCGATCAAAAAAGCCACTGCGCAGGAAGCGCGCCGTATCGCTTTTCTGACCGGCCACGATGAACCCGCGCTCACCCAGCGGGCGGGCGTCGGGCAGATGCGGGATACCTACGCGCTTTTTAAACAGGCGCTGGACCGCAATTATGATGTCGGGACGGTCAATCTTCAGGAGGGCGGTATGCTTTCCGGCTACGATTCTTTATTAGTAGCAGGGTCCACAACCGCTTTCACGGATGAGGAAAAATACGCCATTGACCAGTTTCTGCTGTCAGGAAAGAACGTACTTCTTTTTTTAGACGCCATCGATGTGAAACCGGATCTCACCGCGGAAACGCTGGATTTGGGCTTAAAAGACCTGCTGGCTCATTACGGAGCAGGTCTTGAAAAACAGTTTGTCCTGGACCAGTCCAATGGACGCGCGTCTTTTAATCAGGGCTTTATGAATTTCATCGTCCAGTATCCGTTTTGGGTCAAAGCCATCCATCCGAATTTCGATCCAGAGAACCCTATGGTCGCGGCCATGGATTTTGTGGTGTTTCCCTGGGCCAGTCCGCTGAACGTGTTTGAACGCGACGGTGTCACCGCCACTACCCTTATATCCACGACCGAAAACGCCTGGGTCCAGCCCGCCCCTTTCAATCTTGACCCGAATGCCGTCCGGCTTTCCAGTGAGCAGTACCAGTATCCGCTGGCCGTTCTTCTGGAAGGGGATTTTGAGAGTTTTTACAGCGGTGAAGAGGAGTGGGTCGGGGAATCTGACGCACATCTGGAGGCTTCTGCGGAAACGGGCCGCCTTTTGATGGTGGGTAATTCCCGTTTTTTCAATGACCATTTTGTCAACCTGTTCGGCCAGAATATGCTGTTCGCGCTGAACGCAGTGGATTTCCTGACACTGGATGACTCTCTGATCGAGATCCGGTCAAAAGCGTCATTCGATTTTCCGCTGAAAGACCTGTCCGCGGATGACCGCCAGCTCGTCAAACTGGTCGGCATCTGGCTCATGCCGGCAGCCGTCGTTCTGTTCGGCATCCTCCGTTTTTATTTAAGACGGCGTAAATTTTATTCTGTTTAATTTTTTTTATGACTGATAAGATCGAACAATCGTTCCATTATTTTAAAAAAATGAGTTCTTTGAAAAAAGTCCTGATTATATTTGTGGCGCTTCTCATTTTTATCATCGTTGTGGAACAGCCGGGCCGGGATTCCAAAAAACGGCAGAGTGAAAAATTTTTCATCCCCAAACTGGTCATCGATGAGGTGACTAAATTCCGGCTGGACTATCCCGGTCAGGATACCCAGGCGGTTTTGGAAAAAAAACAGGGTGAATGGCGTGTGGTCAACAGCCACTTCTTCCCCGCTGATGAGGAGCGGGTGGACGGGTTTTTTAAGGCGATGTACAGCCTGAAAGAAGGCGCACTGGTTTCTAATAATCCGGAGCGGACCACTATTTTTTCCGTGAATGAGAAAAACGGGACGCGTGTTCGGGTCTGGAATCATAAAGACCGCACGGTGGCGGATTTTTACGCGGGAGAGATCATTCCGGACGGCCAGTATTTAAGACGCGCGGATGAGGATGAGGTATTCCAGACGATTCCGAGCCTGGCGCGTTTTCTGAATACCCCTGTGGATGAATGGAAAGACAAGACCCTTTTAAGCGTTAAAGAAGCCGATGTCCGGCGACTGGCCCTGAAAACCCCGGATGAAGAAAGGATTCTGGAGAAACAAGAAGGGGTTTGGCGCATGATCCAGCCGGATGATTATGAAACAGACGCTTTGGCGGTCCGCACGCTTTTTGACCAGCTTAAAAAACTGCGCGCTAATACGTTTGCGGACAGCACCGACGCCAGCCAGGTCGATTTTTCAAATCCGGATTACAAGATCTCCGTTCGCATGAATGATGATTCGCTCCAGCTGGTATTGTTTAAAAAAGCCGACGAAGGAGATTTTTATTTCGCCAAATACGGGGATAGGGAAATGGTTTATACGGTTGATCAGTTGTTTATCGATGGTCTGTTCGGGCTGGAATTTAAGGCACAAAACCCCGCCGAATAACCACTCTGCCAACTTCCTCACGCTGTATTCCTTCTTTCAGCCGGCCTTTTTCTGTATTCCTTT
>CAZIDW010000044.1:0-10672 GCA_964538225.1 uncultured Candidatus Peribacteria bacterium | reverse complement strand
GCTTATTTTAGCCACAAAATTAACTTTCTAACACCTAGATTTTTCCATTATGCCGAAATTTGCCTCAAGGGCAAGAATTGCAGGAATCACAAATCGGAAATGATCAAATCCCCATCCCTCTCAGTCTCATAATCCGCTCCTGTGCCGGCGGATGGGTGCTGAACATCTTATTCAGCCACTTCATCCGTTTTTCATTACGCAAAGGGTTTTCAATGTATAAATGAGCTGTCGCCTTATTGGCTACTTCCAGCGGTTCATGGTCGTTGGATATTTTCTCCAGCGCCCGGGCCAGGCCTTCCGGGTAACGGGTAAGCATGGCTCCGCTCGCGTCGGCCAGGTATTCCCGTTCGCGGGAAAGCGCCAGTTGCATCAATTTGGCGATAATCGGACTGAGGATAGCTAGCGCCACACCGATCAGTAAAAGGATGATTGCGCCTTTGTCCTGACTTCTGGATCGCCGGCGCCGCCCGTAAATCAACGAACGCAGAAAAATGTCCGACAGCAAAGCCACCAGTCCCACCAGCGCCACGGTCAGGCTTTGCAGACGGATGTCGTAGTTTTTAATATGCGACAGTTCATGGGCCATCACGCCTTCCAGCTCCGGTTTATCCAGTTTCGCCAACAGTCCGCTGGTGATGGCGATGGCGGAATGGCTGGGGTCGCGCCCGGTAGCGAAGGCGTTCAGGGCCGAATCCTCGATGAGGTATATCTTAGGGGTTCTGGGCAGGCCGGCCGCGATGCACAGGTTCTCAACCGTAGTGTACAGTTTAAAATGATCCCGCTTGCTAACCTCTTTGGCATGCGCGATGGCGAGTGTCAGCTTACCGGCCGCGTAATAACTGATGATGGCATAAATGATGGCGATGATCCCCACAATCCCCATGATGCCGATGGCCCCTTCCTGCTGGCCGTCCGCCCATATGTAGCCGAACACATATCCGATTCCCACAAAAAAAGCGACGAATATAATCAGGAGAAACCAGGTATTCCGTTTATTGGCTGAGATTTGGTTGTACATAAATTTCTTGTGGATTTCTTGTGGTGGGCTACTCGCTAACGCTCGTGGTGATACTTGTGGTGGGCTACTCGCTAACGCTCGTGGTGATACTTATAGTGAACCGCGACCAGTGGGAGCAGTAAACCAAAAGTAGTACCGCAAGTAGTACCACAAGGAATTATTTCGCTTTCTTATAAACCGTATTAATAAGATACGCCAGTTCGGCGCGCGTCAGCGGGTGGCCCGGGTCGTACAGGCCGTAAGGGATGAGCCGCAGTTCAAAACCTTTATCCATGTATTTTTTATACCACGGGTCAGTTTCTCCCGCCCATACCGGGATTTCATAAACATTCAGAAGCAGTTTCAGCGTTTCGGTCAGCGTTACGGATTGGTCAGGCTTAAACGAGCCGTTCGGATAACCGCTCACAAAGTCCTGTTCCGTGGCATACCGGATGTATCTGAAAAGCGGATTGTTCCTGTATACGTCACGGTAGCCAATCGGGCCACTGTCGTAAGCTGTAAAATCCACTGCTTTTTTCGAATTTTTTTCAGTTTCCAGATGGTTTTTGCTTTCCAGAATCATTTTAAGCGCTTCAGCCCGGCTGACCAATTGCTCCGGATGAAACCCGCCGTCCCCGTATCCTTTTACAATGTCCTTGTCTGCCAGGTCGCTGATGGCTAAAGCGTACCGGTGGTTCTGGATGTCGTTGAAGGTGAATCCCAATACCCCGTAAGACGTTTGGATAGGGGAGCTCGCTTCACCTTTGAATTCAAATGAGTCCAGCATGTCCCGCACCAGAGGCAGGTTGTCGTCAAAAGTGCCCGTCAGGTCATCGTATTCCAGGTCGAATTCATAATCCCCGTTCCGCACCTGGATGACCATGCGCTTGCGCATCTGCTGGTATTTTCTCCCTTCATATTCGTAGGTGTACAAAAATCCTTCCAGCCCGCCCAGCACCACGTCGTCGTTCTTAAACACCAGCTTGCGTCCGCCCAGGTTTGTTACAATGTCTTCCAGCCGCTCCTCGGCAGTCCGGTGGCGCTCATCCTTGCTGATGAGTTCGTAATAGATGGCGAACGTACCCTCAAAATTGTCTTTCTGGGCCGCCTCGGCCAGCAGGTTCTGGTTTTGCTTGTCTGTATTTTTCTGCAGGCGGAAATCCCCGGCCGCTGTGATTTCAAACGGCGGTTCATCGAAGCGCAGTGTCGGAATCAAAAGCGGGTCGTCCACGGGCAGCCGGGTAAAATCAAATCCGTCCAGCACCGGCTGAATGGCTTTTTCCTGTTTATCCGCCTCATCCAGGTCGATAGAATAGCTCAGGCCCACAATAGCATAGCCGTAGGGGATGTAATAACTGGTGTTCTTGTTCATCATACTGGTATAGGTGATTTTCCAGGCGTTCTGGCCCGCGAACACCACCTCTTCTTTCTGGTAATCCGGGAACACCTCTTTGGTCTTTTCCAGCTCTTCCTCCAGCTTATCCATATATCCTTGATCGATTTTAAACGGGTATGGGCCGATGTACAGGCTGAATCCCACAGGATTACTCAGGTTCTTCTGGCTGGCGTACAGGCTGTTGTCATTGATCTCCAGGAATTCCCACCCTTCCGGCAGTTCCACATGCGCGAAGGGGTAATGACCCTGGGTATAGCTGAGTTCGTCATTGGCTTTTTTAAAGCGTACCAGCTCCTGTTCCAGATATTCCTCGGCCTCGCGGTCAGCAGCCGGGCTTTTTGTTATTTGTTCATCCAGCCAGCCCCGCGCTTCCCGCAGGTCTAAAAAGTATCCCACATTTTCCGCGTAGGAACGGATGTAGGTGGGAACGCCCACAAAATTCCCGTCCGAATCCAGCGCTGTGCCTCCACTGCTCCCGTAATCAAAATCCGTGTCGGTTTTAAAATACTGGTAATCGTTAAACTTCTCAAAACCGCTGATCTGCCCTTTGGTTATCGTGATGGTCTTCCCGCCGCTCCCAGGGTAGCCGGCCACCCGGATCTCTGTCTGTTCTTTAGGGGTGGCGTTGTTTTTGTGATTCAGATATTTTAGATCCGGTAACGGATTACCGAATACATCTGTTTCATTGATTTTCAGAAGCGCGAGGTCCAAATCTTTATTATGCGCCACCAGCCGCGCCGTGTACTGGCAGACCGGCTCTTTCTGCACATCGAAAGTGATGCAGACCTCGAAGGTGTCCAGCGGTTTAAAGGTCTTCTCGTCAAAGACCACATGGTGGTTGGTCACCACCAGCCCGTCTTTACTGATCACCGTCCCCGACCCGTTGCCGTAATGAAGGACCTGATCGATAAACAGCTTTTTGTAACTGGCGATTTTGACTGTGGGGTTCATCCGGCTGTAATCCTCAGCGGCGTGGGCGGGAAGGGTCAGGATTAAAGTAAAAAGGAGGGAAAAAAAGATTTTTTTGAGCATGATTATGGGGTTTACTTAGAATCAATCATAACAAAAATAACCCCTCTTTGCACTAGCCACTTGCCCCTGAGCCCCCTTTCCGTTATTCTTCTTCTAATTGATATCTAATTGACACCTGACAACTGACACCTGACAGCTGACTGACATCCATGAGCAATCCATTAGCTGTCCATAAGAAGTCCATCAGCAATCAACAGAACTATGCAATTCAAACTTACCTCCAGCTACCAGCCCGCCGGCGACCAACCCAAAGCCATCGAAGCATTAGTGAAAGGTGTAGAGAAAAAAGAAAAGCACCAGACACTCCTCGGTGTCACGGGTTCGGGGAAGACGTTCACGCTGGCCAAAGTGGTGGAAGCAATCCAGCGTCCGACGCTCGTTCTTTCACATAATAAAACATTAGCCGCCCAGCTGTGTTCGGAATTCCGGGATTTTTTCCCGGACAACGCGGTGTCTTATTTTGTCAGCTATTACGATTACTACCAGCCGGAAGCTTACATTGCCAAAACCGACACCTATATAGAAAAGGACGCTTCCATCAACGAAGAGATCGATAAATACCGCCACGCGGCCACTCATAATCTTCTCACCCGAAAGGATGTATTGATCGTGGCCTCGGTGTCCGCGATTTATGGATTGGGCGATGTCAGCAGTTACGAGAACATGGCCATCAAACTCAAGGTCGGGGAATTCATCAAGCGCGATAAACTCCTCCGTAAACTGACCGACCTGCAGTACACCCGTTCCCACATGGAATTCAAGTCGGGGATGTTCCATGTGCTCGGCGACACGCTCGAAATCATCCCGCCCAGTTCCGACAATATGATCCGTATTGAGTTTTTCGGAGACGAGATCGAGGCGATGCAGGAGGCGGATTCGTTTACAGGCGAAGTGATCAAAGAGTTAAATGAGATCAAAATTTTCCCCGCCAAACACGCGGTCACCACGCGCGAGATCATCGATCGGGCGGTGGTGGATATCCGAAAGGATTTAGAGGAACGTTACAAACAGCTTAAAAAAATGGGAAAACTGGTGGAAGCGGAACGCCTGAAGACCCGCACCGAATATGATATCGAGATGATGATGGAAACGGGTTATTGTTCAGGGATTGAAAATTACATCCGTTACCTTAATAGCCGTGGGCCGGGCGAGCCACCCGCCACATTGCTGGAATATTTTCCGGAAGATTCCCTCATCATCATCGATGAATCCCATATGACCATTCCCCAGATCGGCGGCATGTACAACGGCAATTACTCCCGCAAGCAGAACCTGGTGGAACATGGATTCCGTTTGCCGAGCGCGCAGGATAACCGCCCGCTTAAATTTGAGGAATTCGAAGCGTTCATCAATCAGGGTATTTATGTGTCCGCCACGCCGGGGCAGTACGAATATAAACACACCTCTAAAAAAGCGATCGTGGAACAGATCATCCGCCCCACCGGCCTGGTGGATCCGCCGGTGGAAGTGAAGCCTACTGAACATCAGATCGACGATCTGATGGATGAGATTCAGAAAGTCATCGAAAGAAAAGAGCGCGTACTCACTACCACGCTGACAAAAAAATCCGCGGAAAAACTGACAGACTTTTTGCTGGAAGCCGACCTGAAAGTCAAATATCTCCATTCTGATGTGGATACATTGGAACGGATTGAGATATTGCGCGACCTGCGCTTGGGGAATATTGATATTGTCGTCGGTATCAACCTTCTCCGCGAAGGGCTGGATCTGCCGGAAGTGTCACTGGTCGCCATTCTGGACGCGGACAAAGAAGGGTTTCTCCGTTCGCGCGACGCGCTCATCCAGACTATCGGCCGCACTGCCCGTAACGTGAACGGGAAAGTCATCATGTACGCGGATAGGATGACAGCGGCCATGAAAGGAGCCATCGATGAGACGAACCGCCGCCGCACCATTCAGCTGAATTACAATGAAAAACACGGCATCACGCCCCAGACCATCGTCAAAAAAGTCCACGACATTTCTCAAACGTCTCACAAACCGAAGAAAAAATACCAGAAATCCGATGTGCCTAAAGAAGAACTGCCCCGTTTGATCGAAGAGCTGATCCATAAGATGGAACTCGCTTCACAGAACCTGGAATTCGAAAAGGCCGCGGAACTGCGGGATCAGATCGACGCCCTGCAATCGGAATTAAAAAAGTAAGATGCAAGAACTCCCTTTGTCTGAAGCCATTGGCGGGTACGGGGATTATTACCCGATCGGGGAGAATATCCTCCGGGTGAATTTTCAGAGCGCGGAAGAAACATTATGCGATAAATTTAATGCCAATACGGTTAGGACGGCGGTGCTTCGGCATCCGCGTGCCGCTTACGAATTCATCCGTTATTTCAGACGATTTATTAAAATGGATCCAGTGGAGAAGCAGTTCACAGCGATTTCCGCTGTCCGGACAAGCCCTGAGGCGGCTGATTATTTTCTTAAAAATCAAATCCAATACCGCTGGCACCTGATCGCTTTCCAGATCGCCCTCCGCGCCGCCGAAGAGGGGAATAAGTTAATTTGAAGTCAGTTTTTAATTAAATTAAGTGAGTCCGTAGGAAAACGAGCTGAGAGGTTTTTTCTTTTGAGGAGCGGCCCTGTACCGGTTCAATAGGGAAACGCTCAAATCTTCAAAAATCTTCTCCCTCCTTTCCATTGCCTGCCCGCAGATTTTCAAAGATTTGCCCTCACTTCATTTCGTCCCCCTTCGCCTATGGCTACGGAGGACTTATTTCGTTCGAAGCGCGTTTCTCGCTATTTGAAAAGAGCCCGCCATTTCTTCTAAGGGTCGACAGGCTCTTTTCCTTTGTTTTTGTTTTTGTGTTGGTTAAACCAGGTTGGCCGCAATCCAGTTCACGATTGTCGGGGCCAACAGGCCGACAATCAGTCCGATCACCGCTCCCACAATGGCTTTACGAGCCTTGCGGGTCTTCGCCTCGTCTCCGGCGGCAGTGGAATAAAGCACTCCACCCCATATCATCACCAGGATGGATACTACCACAACCACGCGGCTTAATAAAGTGACGACTTTATCTACCAGTCCGCTGAGTTCCTTTGTCTCTCCTGCCCCTTCCAGCAGGG
Organism: uncultured Candidatus Peribacteria bacterium; assembly: GCA_964538225.1. Lineage (GTDB taxonomy): Bacteria > Patescibacteriota > Gracilibacteria > UM-FILTER-43-11 > UM-FILTER-43-11 > JAFGCR01. The sequence goes on along the minus strand of CAZIDW010000044.1, from coordinate 4,163 downwards.
AAGCGTCTTTGCCGTCGCAGTTTTCATCCACTCCGTTATCCGCTGTATCCAGCGCGCCGGGGTTCACCTGGCTGCCACGGAGGGGTGAGGTGCGCCGGGACGGGTCGTACACCCCGCTACTGGCGCCCACGATGGTGGAGTCACAGCGTTTGGGTTCCGCCCCTTTTTTAAAGTTGATGCCGATGCATTGTTCTTCCTCCGTCAGTTCGGCGCCTTGGTATATTCTGAAATAATCCTGCCACTCGGCCGGGGAATAATCGCCGTTTTCATTGTAAGGCACATCCGGTTCGATAGCGTTCATCACCTGCGTGGGGATGACGATATAACCGTCTCCGTCTTCATCGCATTCCACCGCGGCAAACGCGGCAGGGGCAACAAAAAAGCCCAACAGGAAAACCGACAGGGTCAGGCTTACGATTTTTTTATTGATGATTTTCATTGGTGGTCGACACTTTTATTGTTCAAAAAAATTATACAACTTTGTAACAATTGTACAAGAGGCAAATGATAAAAAAAGATAGACAGTTTTAATTATTATTTTTTAATCGTAGATAATCAGACAACGGTACCGATTACCAGGTGGGCGATAAAACGGGCCAGCAAAGCCACAACAAGCCCCACAATGCTCCAGATAATGATGCGTTTGGCTTTTCGCATTTTATCCTCATCGCCGGCTGATAACGCGTACATGATTCCGGCCACGATCAGCATGACCACCGCGGCCGCAGCCACTACTGTCATCAGGACCGAGGCGATCTGAAGTACCAGTGTCACCGCGCTGGTTTCCGACGCCACCATCGCCTCCGGCGTCTCCACGCAACCGATGGCCGGATCCGCGTAGCTGCCGTCCGGACAGGGGATGAGGTCCTGCGCGTAAACCTTTTGCCACGTGGTGAAATTGTTGAGGAATTGTTTCATAAATTTCTGATTGATATCGATTAGCAGTCTATTCGTTTTATAGGAAATAATTAATCACTGTACTCACGGCGCCATAGGCCACTAGCCCGATTGCCAAGCCGTAAACTGCGTAACGGATGGCGGCGTGCGCCTTGTTCACTTTATCCGTATCACCGCGCGCCGTCACGTACAGATAGCCGGCATACACGAGCATGAGTACGGAAAACGCGCCGATCAGCCCTACCAGAATCGTGGTGGCGTTGCTGATGACATTCGGCACGTCAGCCAGATAGCCGGTAGTCCCTTCAGCGGGTTTATGCAGGGTGCGGATAAGCACGCCGGAAAAGATGACGATGAGGATGGCGACTAGCGAGCCGAAGATCATCTGGCGGCCCTGAGAAATGCGTTCGTCATTCCCGCCGGACGCCGCGTAAAAGAACGCACCCAAAACAATGATGAAGACCGCCAGCGCGATGATCACGCGCGACCCGTAATCCCAGACCAGAGAAATAAACTCCCCAAACGTCGACACTTCCCCCAGCGCGGTCTGCGTGCCTTCCTGCGCCCACGCGCCGAAAGGGGCAAATAGCCCGATAAACAGCAAGGCGGCGGCGATGATTTTAAGGTTTTTATGCTTCATCGTTTTCAGTGGGTTTATCGGTTGAATCATCATCCATTTTTTCCTCATTGTCAGGATCATCATCCTGACCTTCGGTTTTTTGGGTCGGTTCATTTTTTTCATCGGTTTCTTCCTCACCGATCAGTTCATCTTTATTGGGAGCCGGTTCGTTAAGATCCGGTTTTTTGATTTCCTTTTCCGGCTTGGGTGCGGTTACCTGCACGCTGACCGTCGGTTCAGCCATCACCGGCTCGCCGCTGGCCGTTTCTTTTTTGGTAATAGTTTGGTTCTCCATTTCTTTGACTTCGTTCATGATCCGGCTTGCTTCCGCGTCGCCTTTTTCCGCCCGGTTTTCGATTTCCTGGCGTACCGCCATCACATTTTGCTGTTCTTTACTGTCCGCGATGCCTTCGGGATTGGCGAGTTTTTCCACCGCGTTCCGGTGCACATGGCGGGAATCCTTGTTGCCGGCCACGAGTCCGAGCATATCCCGCATACCACTCAGCGCCAGATGTTCCGGCAGAAAACTGCTGGCAGTCTCCATGGGGCGCGCGCCGCGCGCGATTTCCCTTTTCAGCGGTTCGGGGACGGCGGCTGCTTCCGGCGGGCCGGTGAACCGCCCGCGTAACAGCCCGCGGATTCCTTCCGGCAATATGCCTGTTTTTTCGGTTGCCCTTTCCGTTTCCACCGTTTTCTTTTCAGGAGGCGCCGCAGGCGCGGCGGCGGTTTTCTGTTCCCCCCGTTTTTCCGACAATGCCATGGTCGCGGAATTCCACCATTTCTGACGGGTGAGCATAAACGCGAACAGGATGGGCAGGTACAGCATGATGAGAAACAGCAGGTATTGCATCATCTCGCCCGTGGTGCTTAAGTTATTTACGGTCTCACTCCCCGGCAGGTAAAAGCCGATGTTGGAAAGCCCGCTGAACTGCCCCAGACTCTGGTAACTGCTGACAACCGGCAGACCCACGGTTTTCCAGATACTGACCACGATTAAAAGCCCTAACGCCATGAGCGGGCCGATCAGAAGCCAGCGCGCGTACACGCCGAGCCAGTTGATGAAATAACTGCGGGTGGCGTGGAAAACAGCCAGCAGAAACAGGACGGGTGACACGATAAGGAGCGCCCATAAAAGCACGATTCGCAGCACAAACAGGATGGCCATGCCGAAATACGCCAGGCCGGTGAGCAGCATCAGCAGAAAGACAAAGATGGAATGTTCCTGGCCGGGATTGAATCTTTTTTCATACATGAGTTCGATCATCTGGTCCGCCTTCAGGCGCAGGAGGGGGTCGTTGCCCGCGGCGTGCAGGGTCACGGTTTCCTGTCTGGGATTTCCGTCTTCATCCAGGTAACTGAGCGTGCCGGTATAACTCGGGCTTAAGAAATCCTGTTGCAGTTTGCCCACCACCACATCACCCATCGCCTCGTTTTCTTTTTGCGGGAGTTTCAGGGTCAGCGTTCGGATATCGGTCTGCTGTAAGGTGTCACTTTCATCCAGGTAGCCGATGGCTGACGGGTCATTGTAATTCGGGGTTTCCGCGATATGGCCGATGTTCACCCCGCTTAAAAATGTCTGCTGGAGCAAATTCGTTCCATCGATGAACAGCCGGTTTAGGGGGAACGCGAAGTTCACAAACACCACGGCCAGGGCGTATACCAAAACGACCTGCCGCAGGTATCGGCGGGGGATGAGCAGGCTGAACATCCACATGACCGCGATAGCCAGAAGGCCGACAATAAACAGGCTGTTGATCACCGTCAGCACTTTGTTGTACGTGGTGCGGATAGCCGGGCTGTCGAAACCCGCCTCTTCGATATTCAGTGACCATCCCAGCGCCTCTTTGCCGCGGATCATGAATTTCAGACCCGCAGTGACCAGGTCACTGGTATTCCAGTCGGGATTATTCTGCACGTTTAACAAAGCAACGCCCTGATTTTCCGCCGGAGCTTCCAGGGCGCCGGTCTCCAAGTCCGCTACGGCCGAGCCGGCAAAACCCGTGGGCGCCATGGGGCCGGCCACGCCGGTCTCGGCCACGGTGACTACCACATTCCCGAAATCATTCTGGATGACATCGTTTTCCGTCGCGTCGATGGACGCGGTAGTGGTGATCTCGGTGCCGGGTGCCACGCTCGGTTGCACCAACGCCGTGAAACCGACTGTGCCGGAGGCATCGGGATCGATGCTGAGGTAATTGCACACAATGCTTTCGCCGTCATCCCGACAGTTCACCGGGCTTCCGATTGAGAGGTTGGAAAGCCGGGTTTCATCATAATCGATGCGGAGCGTCACATCAGTAGTGGCTGAGACCCCCATATTAGTGAAATATACCGTAAAATCCACCAGACCTCCCGCCGCCGGCGTTGAGTTGATGACCCACAGGCTCGTCACAGCCGGATCTCCGCCGGTTACTTCCGGTTCCTCCTGCGCCCGCGCCGGGTTTCCGATTCCTAAAACCCCGACCGCCATGAGGGCGATGAAAAAGGCGGCAATGGTTTTTCGGAGAAAAAATTTCATACAGTTGCAAATATATCCTTATATTATACCATTTTTCTTGTTTAAAATCTACCTCAAAGCACCATTTTTCAAATCCCGCCGAATAACCAATCTACCAACTTCCTCACGCTGTATTCCTTCTTTCAGCCG
>CAZIDW010000043.1:0-10748 GCA_964538225.1 uncultured Candidatus Peribacteria bacterium | reverse complement strand
CGGCTGAAAGAAGGAATACAGCGTGAGGAAGTTGGTAGATTGGTTATTCGGCGGGGTTACTTCCGTTCAAACCACCCGCTATAGGTTTCTTCCGCAATCACATGCCCTTCAATCGCTTTCAGGAATTCAGAGCGGCTGATTTTATCGTCGACATCCAGTTTTGGCACATCCAGCGCGTACAGATGTGCCACGTATTCATGGTCGCCGGAACCCACAGGCGGTTGGGGGCCGCCGTAACCCGCCTCTCCCCAAGACGTCACCAGTTCCCGCGCGCCGGAAGGCATATCACTGCTACTGGCCCCTTCCGGGATCTCAGTCACTGTATTGGGGATATCCACCACGAGCCAATGTACCCAATTATTGGCGACAGGGTGTTTATCGTCGAAAAGCAGTGCGTACGATTGGGCGGCGGGCAGGGGTTCCCATTTGATGCCGATAGATATATTTTTCCCGCCACCCTTTTTGGTGGCGAATCTGGCGGGCATCCGTCCGCCATCTTCATAGCCGGTAATTTGCATTTTTAATACATTTTCAGTCATGATTTTAGGGTGGTTAACATTTTTTGGAGAGGTGCAACCCACCAGTATTATACAGCTGGTGATGATTAATAATGCCAAAACAATCCGCATTAATTTTACAATTAATTGTAAATATGTAAAATATACAACCTAAAACGATTATATCACTTTTTATGAGCCCTCTCACCCCTTCTTGTCAGCCGGAAACCGAACCCCAAAAACCAAAATTATTGGATTTGCCGGTCAAGAAATGTCTTTGCAGATTGGAAGAAGACTTGGCCCGTTTAGGTGAATACGAAATACCATCTCCTAATTTTGTCCTGATTTTTAGCACGGCCTGTTTTTTGTGTAAAAGTACCTTCAGTGTCCGCAAGGCTATGTGGCAGGATGTAGGTGAACTGGAAGAGGTTAAGGAACGGCTGAACGCGGTTTATCACCACCCGGCATTTCAGCGACTGAAGGTGGATCCGTCCAGCATGGGCTCTGTAATGGACCTCCGATTTATCATCGGTTTTTTTGAAGGTAAAAATAATTAACCCTCCACAAAAATGTCATTTTTAAAAGGAAACGATGCTCTCCGGCTTAACGAAAGCAGAGAAACCACTTCTGATGAACTGCTTAAGTTAACCCGGGAAATTCAAATAAATTTGGACACCTTCACCGTTTCGGCTGAACTATTAGAGGCTGTAAAAAATTATTTAAATAAAATTGATTCTTTTTTGCCGCCGAAACCAAGGGTCAAGGATCCTGCTGCCGCTGAATTTTTATGGCCGGAAAGTATCGTAGAAAAATTTGTTACTATTTATAAAACACTGGGTAATATTTCGGATCATCCTCTTGGGGAATATGAATGTGGGGAAGAGGAGATTGTCGGTGTTAAAGCACTGCGAATAATGGTCAGTTTGACGTTACTGGTTCCTGGACTGCTTGAGCGGATAAAGAAATCTAACGAATCAGCATCGAATCTCCAAAGCTGAAAAACCGGTAACCTTCTTTTTTCGCGGTTTCATAGGCTTCAAGTATCAGCTCCCGGTCCGCGAAAGACATCACGAGCATCGCCAGGGTACTTTTAGGTACATGAAAATTGGTAATCAGATGGTCTACAAATTTCCATCGGTACCCCGGATAAATAAAGATGTTCGTTTCCCCGGAATAGGGTGTTAGTTTTCCATTTGCATCACTGCACGCCTCTAAAACCCGTACCGAGGTCGTGCCGACTGCTACAATCCTTTTTCCATTTTTTTTGGCTTTATTTAATCGTTCAGCGGTATCATCCGACAAGCTAAACCACTCACTGTGCATGGCGTGTTCGGTAATATCATCGGTTTTGACCGGCTGGAAGGTGCCCAGACCGACATGCAGGGTGATGTATTCGGTTTTAATACCCTTTTTCTTTAACTCTTTAAAAACATGCGGAGTAAAATGGAACCCCGCAGTCGGCGCGGCCACGGAGCCTTCTGTTTTGGCATAAACCGTCTGATAAACATCCGCGTCCTTTACTTCTTCTTTGATGTACGGCGGAGTGGGCGTGTGGCCATGCTTTTGCAGATAAGCCTTAAAATCATCGCAACTGAATTTAATTGTCCTCAAACCGTGAGGTGTGATGTCTTTAACATGGAAAGAACATTCCGTATCAATTTGAACCTCCGTTTTCGGCTGGAATTTTGGCCCGGGCCGCACCATACACTCCCATAAGTTGCGAGATTTGCGGTCTGAAGAGGAAGAAGACTTGCTTTGCGAGGCGACTGAAGCGCAAGACTCCGGCTTAATATTTTGCGTGCAAAATTTTGAGCGAGGAGAGCAAATCCCAATTGAAGTATCATCACGAACCGGTTTTACGAGCAGGATCTCCGCGTGTCCGTTTCCCATTTTAAACTTCAATCGCGCCGGAATCACTTTGGATTCATTTAAAACCAAAACAGAATCCTTATCCAAAAGTTCCGGCAAATCAAAAAAATGATGATGATCAATCGTCCGCTTCCCGCGGTTCAGGACCATCAGCCTGGACTGGTCACGGTCCTTCAGCGGCCGCTGGGCGATCATTTCCTTTGGCAGGTGATAGTCGAAATCCGATAATTTCATAATCAAAAGTAGTTCACCGGGCGGCCATTTGGTACCACCGCGATCCATATTTGTCCGCGGCTGAGCGCAATCTCATCGCCGTTTTCATCAAAAAATTTCGTCCAGCTCTGTTCCATCGGCTGGTCAGGACTATTGATGGAGGCGTCTTTTTCCCAGGTGCCTTCGATCACTTTTCCGTCGCGGAAGACGAGTGCATTGCCTGTGCCATGCGTCTGGATCCGCAGACGCCCGATGTCATCCAGCACCTGTGTATCCACGAACTGGACCACCACGTTCGTCGGCGCGAGGTTATGGTGGCGCCTGCCCCCGTTGTAGCGGACATAAGTATGGGTCGCGTCGTCATACGTATATTTCACGGCATATGGGGCGATGGAAAAATCGATGGTGATGGTTTGGATGTCTCCTGATGTTTCGTCAGGATCTTTAAAAGAAAAGCGGGGAGTTTTGACCGGTTTGTAATAATTTTTTTTATTGAGCCGTTTGTAGATATTCGCGGTCGACGTGAAAGCGTTATGGGGGGCCAGGTATTCGTTATTTCTCCAAATAGTCACGTAATCCGCGAATTCATCGATGTTGAACAGGCGGAAATTCCCCTGCAGATTGGCCAGCGCGGCCGGGCTTCCGCCTACATGCGCCAGCGCTGCCCGAACTTCTGAAGCCCAGCTGATGAGATAGGGGCGCGCGGAGCGAACAGGACCGATTACTTCAACCGGCCGGCCGTCGTATAAAGCCAGAAAACGGGTGATCCCCCCTTCCGCCGGCACTTCATAAACGATTGCCGCCTCTTCAATCCCTTCCTGCGTAGAGCGAATGGGGGTGTAATTTTCAACGATCACTGCCAGGGCCTGCCCCTTGCCCACATCTCGGTCCATTGGGGCGCCGTTTAAAACGGAAGACTGTTTTTGGAGCAGTAGGGGGAAATCCTCTTCAATATCACGAGGCGTCGTTTGATAAACCGACCGCTCTTCCAGCGGCCCAATTTCATAGCGGTTTTTTTCAACGGAATTCATCACAGCCCCCAAGACCAGTTCAAGTATCACAAAGGCGCCCACCGCCACAAGGACCAGGACACCGATGAATTTCGGTTTGAATGCCGCTTTCTGGCGGAGGTGCCGCAAAAAATGTTTAAACTTCATACAGATAATAGTTGGCCAATAGGCAAGTTTACTCCTTCTTTTCTTCTCCGCCACCACCACTTTCTTCCTCTTGACCTTCGCCTTCTTCACCTTCTGCTGCTGCCTCCCCTTCGATTTCTATTCCTTCAGTAGGCGCTTCTTCAGCTTCTTCTTCACGCGGTGCAGAGACCATGGCCACATTGATTTCAGGCGCGTCCAGGATCGTGATAGCCTCGGGCACATCAAGGTCGGCAATGGTGATGGATGAATTAAAGTCGACCAAAGGCGCGATATTCACCTCAATTTCATGGATAAGGTCATTTGGAAGACATTCCACTTCGACATTATTCTTGTTCTGCACCAGAATGCCGCCCAGTTCACGGACCGCCGGCGCTTCACCGGTCAGCACCAGCGGAATGCTCGTGGTAATCGGCTTGTTCATATCTAAGGCTAACGCGTCCACGTGTGTAATCCGGTCGCTGACAGGGTCGTATTGGATATCCTGCACCAGAATAGGGAACTCTTCCCCTTTTTCATTCACAAAATACATAATGGTACTCCGCCCGCCCTTTTCATAAGCGCGACGGAAGTCCTGGTAATCTACGGAAAACCCATGATTCTCCATATTTTTGCCGTAATAGGCGATGGGGATGCGGTCGGCTCCGCGGACCGCTTTAACGTTATCGTAAACCCCTTCGGTTACATCTAAGCTGATCTTTTCCATTGTGATAGGATTTTAGGAAGTAAATAGTATTCAGACTTTTTTGACTTTAGCCAGCTGGTGCACCACGTCCTGACGGGTGATGATTCCTGTAAGCTCCCTTTTTTTGTTAACGACCGGCAGGCGGCTGAGGTCTTTTTCCGACATCAGGTTGATTACATCCAGCAGGGTCGTTTTTTCATCTACTGTGATCACCGGCGCGGTCATCAGGTCTTTGACGAATTCCGCGCAATGTTCCTTTAAATGTTTATTGAATTCAGTGACATCTTCCAGATAGACGACTCCGCCGAGCAGATTGACGGAATGGGGTGTTTCGAGAGTGGTAAAATGCCTGATCAGATCTGATTCAGTGACAATGCCCACTACATGCCGCTTTTCATCCACGACAGGGACGCCAAGAATACCACTCCGGTCTAATAATTTAAAGAGTTCCTTGATGGTCTCATTGTCCCGCACGGCGATGACTTTTTTAGTCATAAAGTCTTTGGCGGGCTTTTTCAGTGTTTTTTCCATAATAATGATGGTCAGATAATTGTGGTGCCTAAGGTGGGAACTTTTTACATTCTCTCCCGATGTACATCGGGATCCGAGGTCGAGCCCTGCCTTTGCCGGACGTCAATGAGCTCAATCGAATCGCAGGCAGGCCCACACTAGGCAATTCGATTGCTGGTGCCCAGGGTGGGACTCGAACCCACACTCCCGAAGGAACGAGATTTTAAGTCTCGCGTGTCTACCAGTTCCACCACCTGGGCTCAACGTTTCCCATAATAAACATAAAAGCCCGATTATTTTAGTGAATTTTGCCCTTAAAAACAAGTTCTTTTCAGGAAACAGGAGCCGGCACACAGAATTCAGCTGAGTTCTGTGTCCTGTTTCCTGAGTCTTTGTAATGGTGTATAATAACACCCACGTTATAATCACCTCATGCTATATCAGTGGGATATCGTCGGCCACACCCAGCAGCTTTTAGGGCTGGAAAAGGATTTTAAAGAAAAAAATCTAAGTCATGCCTATCTTTTTTCTGGTCCGCGGCAAGGCGGTAAATCCAGAACAGCCAAGATCTTTGCCAATATCATCCAATGCCCGAATCATTATTGTAAAACCTGCCGGACCTGTGAACAGATCCGTTCTAAAAGCCACTCCGATACGATTTTTATGGAAGACAACGGGGAGGCTGTTAAAATCGACGATATCCGGGAGCTCATCCGTAAAACAAACCTGACCAGCCAGGGCGCCCGGCGAGTGATCGTGATCGAAAATATAGAGCGTATGCCCGCCGAAGCGCAGAATTCTTTTTTAAAGACGCTGGAAGAGCCACCCGGGAAAACGATTTTTTTACTGACGACCAGCCATTTAGACCAGGTACTTTTAACTATTCAGTCGCGGACGCGCCATATTCACTTTTCCACTGTGGATGACAGTGTTTTAAAAAAATATCTCAAAGAAAATTTTGGCGAACGCGCGGAACTCGATGAAATAGTCAATATCGCCCAAGGGCGACCAGGTCTGGCCATCAACCTTATCAAAGATCAGGAGGTTTTTCTGGCCCAAAAAAAACTGTATAACCAAATCGAGACCTTTCTGAAAAAAAACGACCTTTCCCAAAAGTTCCTGTTTATCGACAGCATTGAAAAAGACAAGGCTGAAGTCGGCCAATTTCTAGACGCGTTCACACGCTACTTAAGAAAACTGCTTTTCGACTATATACAGTCTTCTTCTCCTTCATTTTCCGGGCGCTTCTCTCTTCGCGATATTGTGAATCTGTTTGAAAGTTTGGAAAAAACACGTTATTTTATAGACCGCAACGTCAACAGGAAGCTCGCATTGGAAAATCTGTTAGTCCAGACAGAACGTTAAAAAACAAAAATAAAAAACAAAACACCCGCCTTTGATTTTATTTTTGTCGTTTGCTGTCAATGCCCCAGGTTTATTTGTTTATCGGCGCCCTCTTCGCAATCATTATGATCGTCATGCGACGTGATTATGTTTTTAATCGTGAGAAAAAAAAGAAATTCAAAGAAGAAGTGGCTCAGAAAGTGGATGAACTCCAACAGGAACGCCAGCAGATACAAAAAGAACGTTTTAAGGAAGCTTTATTTAAAGAGCAAAAAGGAAAAAAATATGATTTTTCCCAGTATAAATTGGTATTGCGAAAAGCGGAGATGGCGATGACCAAGGAGCAATGGGGGGAAGCCAAAAAATTACTGATCCATTCTCTCTCGCTTACCAAAGAGGAGCTCCCGGTCTCACTGAAGCTGGCGACTGTTTATTTTGAAAGCGGAGATCTGAAGCGCGCGGAATCTTTATACAAACGGCTGGCTGAAACAGATATCGGCAATCCGGATATCCACGAAAGCCTGGCAAGGATCTATGTTAAAAAGAAACAGTTTAAAGAAGCAGTACAGGAATACGTGAAGGCGATTGAGCTGGATGAAAAAGATGACCGGAAACTGGTGGCTTTAGGCCGCCTGTACCAATTACTGATGCGCCCGTCGCTGGCAGGGGAATGTTTCAAGCGGGCCGCTGAACTGAAACCGCGTGAGATCGACTATCTTTTTTTACTGGCTGATGCCTGCACAATGGCGGATGACTATGAGAATGCTTTGTTTACTTATGAAAAGATCCTCACTTTGGAACCGTATAACGAACGGGCACGCAACAGCGCCCAGGATATGCGCATCAAAATGAATGAAATGGAAAAAATAATGACCACTTAATACAAAAAATATGCAGCATTTTGGAGACCGTCTGGCTCATCGGATTAAAGAACTCGGGAACCCGACCGTAGTGGGGCTTGACCCCCGCCTGGATACGATCCCCTCGTTTATTAAAGAGGCGGCTGTCAGGCAGTACAAGGGTGAAAATCTGGAAGCCGTGTCCGCCGCACTGATCGCTTTTAATGTCGGTATCATCGACGCCATCGCTGATATCGTGCCGGCGGTTAAGCCCCAGATCGCTTTTTATGAGCAATACGGCCACGCGGGATTATTCGCCTATGAACAAACTATTCAATATGCTCAGGAAAAAGGCTTGTTGGTCATCGGCGACGCGAAACGAAATGACATCGGTTCTACGTCCGAAGCTTACGCCAACGGCCACCTCGGTCTGGTGGATGTGTTCGGCAACCCCACCCCCACCCTCAATGCCGACGCCCTAACTGTTAGTCCTTACCTGGGGGCGGACGGCATCACCCCTTTTACCAAAGTATGCCAGAAGCAGGGCAAGGGGCTATTTGTGCTCGTGCGCACTTCTAACCCCTCCGCGGATGAAATCCAGGGGCGACCCGTGGGAGACCATCTGATGGATGAGGAGGTGGCGACATTAGTGGAAGGATGGGGTCGGGGGCTGATTGGTGATTCCGGCTATTCCTCTGTTGGCGCAGTAGTGGGCGCCACTTACCCCGAAGAAGCCCGCGTCCTCCGCAACCTCATGCCCAATCAGATATTTCTGGTGCCGGGGTACGGCGCGCAGGGGGGTGGCGCGGAAGACGTAAAACCCTGCTTTTATGAAAACGGCACGGGCGCTATCGTCAATTCTTCCCGCGGGATTATTTTCGCTTACCTGAAAGACGACAAATGGAAAGAACAGGAGTACCATGTGGCCGCCCGCCAAGCGGCATTGACCATGAAGGAAGACTTATCTCAATTATTTTAAAGCCGATTTATTTAGTTGTTTTTAGAGGCTGTTTTTTGCGGACTGGTTTGGCTTTGAACATTAAGCTGTGATGATCTTCAATGTTCGTAAAATCATCCGCCATATCGATTAGTTCATGGTTCGCCGTCCGCTTAAAAGCCACGACTTCCACCAGGCATCCAAATGCCTGCTGTAAATAATTGACCACGGGCTTAAAATCCCCGTCGCCGGAAACCAGCACCACCGAATCCACCTTTTGCCCCATGCGGATGGCGTCCATGGCGATCCCAAGGTCCCAGTCGCCTTTTTTCGCGCCCCCGTAAAAGGTCTGCAGGTCTTTTTCCTTCACTTCAAAGCCGGCATTGTGGAGCGCGTCGAAAAACTGTACCTCTTTAAGATCAGGATCGGACTTGATGACATACGCGATGGCGCGTACCAGAAGACGGTCGTAAGTAACATGGGCAAGCAGGTTTTTGAAATTGACCTTGGCGTTGTACAGGTTTTTCGCGGAATAATAAATATTCTGCACGTCTACCAGTATGGCAATACGTTGGTCGGGGTTACGTACAATCATAAGATTTTTTTTAGGTTTTACATAATCAGTCTATCACAGTTGCGCAATCAAATCTTCATCTTTGAATTGATAGGGATATTGTTGATATTTTTTCGGCTTTGTATACATCATCAAAAATCCACTCTCGATTTAAAACGTTGAATGTCACAAAATACGGGCAAAAGGGGAATCTTCAAAAATGCAAAAATTTTCTTCATTAGCATTATGCAAATTTTTGCATTTTTGCCCTTCGCTGCGAACCGCCATAAATGAGCGGTTCTGCGCTACGGGTCGGATTTCTCGCTTTTTGCCAGGCGCACTGGTAGATGCGCCGAGGAGTCATGGTTGTTTAAACTTTGTGGATGATTTTTTTTGTGATCCAGATATAAATAGAATTATATATCAAACCCAATAATCCGAAAAAAAATGCTGTTGATAACCCAAAAAAGAAAATATAATACAAAAATCCTATTATCGTATCATTATGACTCATACCTAAAAGCCCATAGCCAAACATAGCGCCCGGAGCAAATCCGGGAATCGCTGCAAAAATAAAAGGAAAAAAATCTTTTTTCTCTTTAGCCAATATTCTATAAAGGGTAATATGAAAAAATAGAGATAAAAAAGGCGCTATAAAAAACAAAAAAATAAATAAATATTCATTCCATTTTATATCTGCAAAACCATTCATTCCACGTAATGCCACGTAAAGGACCAACATAATAATATATATGCACAATGGTGTATGGATTAATGGAGAATTCTTCATAAAGTTAATCTTATTTGTCATCTTCCTCCTTTGATTTTTTAGCCTTTTTCGCAATTTTTGTTTCGTCCTTAGTTTCAAGAGATAAATAATTCATCACTGGACCACATCACCGTTTTCATCCGTCACCACATCCACCCCGCCCAAATGGTCGTGCAGGTAGTAGTAGACTTTTTCCTCAGGATCCACGCCTTTGGCGCTGGCAAGGGGTATGCATAAAAACAATGCCAATAAAAAATAGGCTGTGAAAATCGGGAAGGCGCACTGGTAGATGCGCCGCTGGGTCATGATTATTTAAATTTTTTCCGCAGAGAATAAATAAAAAGGAATACAATTTCTAAAAACAAAACGCCTATCATTACAGGAGTAAATAACCAATAAAGCATAAAAATTGAGCCTTCAGGAGCACCTATACCAAAAACACTTAAAGATCTTGGCAGATATCCATATAAAACACCCCAATAAACAATATTCCAGTACGTAAATAATAATAATTGGATTATTAAAATTGTTTTCCTACTACTTATGCTACGCGAAAGAGGCCATAAAAAAACAAATGGCAGAATACTTAAAATACAAAAAACTAAAAGTGTAAAAATGTACATAATTTTATTATAAATTATTTTTCGCCTCCGTCCTCATCCTCACTTTTATCGTCATCTTTATATAAATCTGGATATAAACCTTTTAATTTTTTATCCAATGATTTCGATTTGTTAAAACTATTTACATTTTCTTTAATTTCATTCCATATATCTTCTGTTTGTTGGTTATAATCCTCGAGACTTAAATCTCCTGCTCCGTTTTTAAGACGATTAAATAGTCTAAGTAGCAGAAAAGAATCTTTAGCCATTGCATTAGCAGTTCTAACTCTTAAGTAGGTTTTATCAGGGAAATGCCAAGCATAAACATGGCCGATGAGCGGCCCATATCCATAATGAGCAAATTTATCCTGTTCTGCATGCATAAACTGGCCAATGTCTTTATTGTTAAGGCTGTCAGACGCTTTTACAAATAAGGATACTATGTCTTCTTTGATTGGAAAATGATATTTCTGACGAACATCTATATCAGGATTCCAAGGCGTAGTAGCAGGGTTTTCATCGGTTTTTTGGTCATAATTTGCAATTTCAAATGCATCAGAAAAATCAAGACCAGCTTTCATGCCCAAGAAGAAGGTCAGATGGTAATGAACATCGATTTCCCATTCCCCCTCCTCATCCACATACCTCAGCGGATTATTCAGCACATAACTATATCCGTTCAGGGCCTGCGGGTTTGCCAAAATAGAACTGAAAGGCTTAGCGCTCTCAGCAAGGATTAAAGGATCAAGGCTTACAAACCGGCCGATGTCCGGATC
>CAZIDW010000042.1:0-11357 GCA_964538225.1 uncultured Candidatus Peribacteria bacterium | reverse complement strand
AAAAAAGCGGTAAATAGTTATCGGTGTCGGTGTCGATAAACGTATCGGTAGCGTAAAACGTTGACGACCATTAGCCGACACCCACAACGTAAGACGATACGCGCCGCGACACCGCAAACGCCTGACGACACCGTGATTACCATGAGAAATTACGGAATACCCAGTCAATCAGCCGCTTGCTTTCCTGAAAGCGTTCCGGACTGTTTAAAAGCACCACAATGACTTCTTTACCGTTCCGGTGGCGCGCCAGGTTGATGAGCGACTGGCCGGCCTCATCCGTGGTGCCGGTCTTCACTCCCCGAATATCCAGATAACTTTCCAGCAGGTAATTGGTGCTTTCGAATTCATGGGTTATCTCTCCATCCGTAGAGGTGATGGCGGCGCGCGGCAGGCGGACGATGCGCCGGAAATCCGGATAACGGAGGGCGTGTTTGGTTAAAATTGCCAAATCAAACGCGCTGGAATAATGATCGGGGTCATCCAGCCCGATGGGATTGGTAAAATGGGTATGGTCCAGATGGAGCATCTGGGCGCGGGCGTTCATCTCATTCACGAACGCGTCCACAGAACCACTGTGGTAAGCGGCCAATGCCATAGCCGCGTCTCCGGCAGAACGGACCAGCAGGCCGATGAGCAGGTTCCCCACTGTGATTTTTTCGTATTGATTCAGCCATATCCGCACGCCTAATTCTTCCGTCTGATTGTAATCCTCTTCCACCATCACCACTTCGTCCAGGTCGTGGTTTTCCAGGATGACCAGCGCGGTCATGATCTTGGTCAGGCTGGCGACCGACATGGATTTTCTGGCTTCTTTTTCGTATAACAGGGTGCCTGAATCCAGGTCCATCAGCAGGGCGGCTTTGGCTTCCAAAACCTGCGCCACTGTATCACTGGTCTTCCGCGGCACAGACTCCACCGTCAGCAGTCCGCTGGCCTGGAACGAAGGCGGCGCCGGAATAGCAGCCGGGGGAGCTGTATTCAGGCTGGCCAGTAACAATAATGTAAGAAGGCTTCTGAACATAATTTCGGGTTGATAGCTAATTGACAACTGACAACTGACATCTGACGTCTGACAGCTGATTGATATCTAATCAACAAGCAGTACGCATGTGCGCAATGTACGCATGTGCGCACCTGCGTAGGCCCGATAGGGCCGCGTACACGCGTACTAACGCGCACTAAAAATAATCAGCAATCCATTAGAAGTCAATTAGCAGTCGGTCGGTTAGCGGTCGCATCGCGCGTTGCGCGGACAATAAATTACCTTGTCTTTGACCCTTAAATCAATATAACTTAATTCCTCTTTATCAAGTTCCGCGGGCTCATAAATGGTGCTGAGCTTGTCGATCTGCTGTTTAAAATCGCGTTCAATGCTTAACCAGACAGTCAGATCTTTTTCGGTTTTTAAATGTATTTCCCGGGCGACCTGTAAGTAATCTATGCCCAGCACATCCAGGCCCATGGCATTGGTAAAATAATCGATAGCCTTGAGCATGTAATCCATGTGTTCCCGGGGAATAACCTGCTCGCGGTCTTCCACCGGCTGATCCAGCTGCCGGACGGTGACTGTCATCAGTTCCAGGTTCTCATCCTGGTTGAAAATGGCCTGGCCGATGCGGTTTAGCAGAGATTTTTGCTCAGTGGGTTCGGGGCCGCCTCCTCCTTCGCCCAAGTCAAAAATCGGTTCGGTGACCTCTTTGTCTCCAAGAGGGCTGTCAGTATCCACTTTTTCCAGATCCGGATTATTATCCGAAAGCTCTTCAATGGCCCTGTTGAGTTCGGTAAAGCTTTCTTCCTTGGCCAATCTTTCTGGCTCCGGTAAAACATAATACGCCTTCAGGTTCGCGACAATCGGATGGCTTTTGAGCCTGATCCTGATGGCGGAAGGAAAGATTTTATCGACTTTTATCTCTGCGAATTCCGGAAAATGTTCATTGATTGTCTGATAGATCTTTTTTTTGGGGAAAAACAGCAGGTTCTTGCCGATATACGGATTAAGGCGGTTTTCAATGGCCGCGCTGTCGATATTAAAATTTTCCCGCACCACTTCTATATTCGTGATGGACAGGTAGGAAAAGGCGAACAGGACCACAAAAAGCAGGGCGGCTCCCCCTGCGGCGACCGCGGTGTAAGCGGATTTTTTGACCCAGTTGCGGAAAACCCCTTTCAGGCCTTTTTTGGGGGCTTTTCTGGTTTTGCCAGCTGGCCGGCGGCGGGGCCGGTTGTACCAACGCGCCTTGGTGGGGTAATAAAGCCGTTTGGGTTTTTTTCTTCTGAAAATCATATTTCTGATTAGTGACCCACTTGTTGACCCATTGTATTGTTCCCCACAATTGGGCCTACAATTGGATCCTCAATTGGGTATTAAGAACTATACCACGAGCTATTGATTAAAAAAATCAGCGCTTTTGCTTGCCATAATAAAATAAATATGTTATAATTAAACATAAACTTAAAAAATAAATACCAACATTATGGCTAAAAAACTCAAACCCCGTGTCAGGCATTTTATAGGCTATTCAGCGCTTCTGGTGGCCTCTTTGTTTGTCCTGGCCTCTCTGGTGTCCCACACGCCGGCACCGCTCCATCCGGCCGCCAGTGAACCGGATGCCGGCCGTATTCAGGTGAAAGTTCCTATCGACCATGCCGAATACATCATTTTAAACAATGAAACCAATGAACTGGTAAAGCGGCATGTGGGCGGCACAGAAATTTTTACCTTGCCGGCTGATACGTATCGGGTCGAGTTTGCCCCTGTCACCGGCCATATCACCCCCGATCCGATGACCTTTAACCTGCCTGCCGGCGCCACAATGGAAATAAACGGGGATTATGAATTCACCTGCCAGGGGCCGTTATTGGGCGTAAAAGTCTTTCCGGAATACGGGCGGTATGCCATCTATAACACCCAGGGCAAAAAAATGATTGAAACGGAAGGCTCGCAGTTTTTCACGTATCCGGCGGGACAGTATTGGATCGAGTTCTCGGAATTGCCTGATTACAAACATCCGCCCAGACAGGCTTTCCGCCTTTTTAATAAAATCGTTACCACTATCAACGCGATTTATGATAAAAAGTAAATGAGAGATTACTTTCTTAACCAAAATAGAAATGAACGAACACTTTAAAAAACATAGAAATCTTTATTCTCTTCTCTTTCTGACAGCGGTCGCGGCATTGATCGCCTGGCTGTTTGTCCGGGTCGACCAATTAGACGCGGAGGTAGCCAAATATTCCAACCGCATGGAGGAACACCAAGCCCGCCGTCCCGCGGTAACCGAAACCGTTGAACCGGAAGAAACAGAAGAAGAAACGCCCGCGGAAGGCGAAACGGAATAAGTAAATAAATTTTTAACAAAAACAAAAAATATGTTTAAACACCTTAAAAGGCATCAAAATGTCTACTCATTATTAGTTTTAGCATTGGCAGCCATCATGGTCGCCTGGCTTTTTCTGCGCGTCGAGGCGCTGGACATCCAGGTGTCTAAGCTTACAGGGAATATTTTTTCTGCTCAGCCTGTCGAAAATCAGCTATCCACTGTTGGCGGATCGGCCGCCACGCCTACTGGGCCTGAATTAAATACGCAAGATGTGTCGATTTCCGGACAGAACTCCCGTGCGGATTTAAATAATCCTGATGCATCGGTTGATGTTGCCATTCCTGGTGATGATATACCCAATGATTCCGATGAAGCTTCTGCGGACGCGGCTGGCTTGCACGGAGATACCAGTGATATCCCTTCCCAGCCGGAGGAAGATGGTGATGAGGATGAAGGGGCTGAATCCAATTAAAAAAACAGGTTCAAATAATCAAAAGACCTTCTTAAAAGCAAGCGCATGCCTATTGTTTGGCCTTGATTTCTTGCCTGTGCGTGCCAAGGTATATGAGTGGGAAGTCAGCGGTTGCAACCGGATGGATGGACCGGTTCAGTCAGCCCGCACCGATCGCCATTCCCAGCCCCGGTTTAACCGCTGGACTAATAAATATTTGTTCAAAATGGGGTCAGTTGAATATATGCGACATGAAATTAGCTGGTAATTGATTACTGAAAAATCAAAAACCTCCCTTCCAACCGGCCGGGAGGTTTTTTGTTGTAAGGATTTACAGTACAATAAGCATCGGTTTAACCATATGATTATGCTTAAAAAACTGACTTCTTTTTTAATAGTTTTCGGACTGGCGGCTTTGTGGATGCCTGCAGTGCAGGCGGATGATGATTTCGCGTTTTTCGAAATCCTGGCGCCCCAGGAACGGCAGAGTTACCAGGTGGGCGAAACGATTGAAATACAATGGAAAGCCCATAATTTTATTCCGGACGACCGGCACGGCATCACGGTGCGTCTCGCGGAGCGGAACACCTGGCAGCGCGCCCGCATCGCCTACCTTACCCAACCAGCGGAGGATGGGATTTATACCTTTGACTGGACAGTGCCGGATGATTTTTTCAGCCGGTATGAGTTTGCGGATAACGACAACTTTAAAATCGAACTGCGGGCCAATCAAAACGGCAAGCTCATCCGGCGCATCAGCACCCGCAGCCTGCTCAATATACAGGATGAGGAAGCCGGCATCACGCCCACCAATGTACTGAAAACCACTGTGTCGGTCGATGATGACGACGATGGCGATGAGGCGGAGGGCGGCACGGTGATCCCCAAAGGCCTGCAGAGCATCGCGCACTATGAATTCCGGGCGGGGCCGGAGCCGTGGGTGGTGCGGCGGCTCAGCGTGGTGAACGACACGGAAGGGGACGGATTTGAAGCGGACCCGAACGAAGGCACGGATGTCATCCGGCGGGTGTATGTTCGCTACCCGGACAGGTTCGGCAACCTCCACTACCAGGAGGCGATGCTGATTGACGGGAAAGCCACGTTTTCAAGCCTGGATTTTTATGTGCCCAAGCGCTCGACCGCTGGTCTGGAGGTGCTGGTCGATGTGCTCGACCCGAAACAATTCAACCAGGACTATTCCGGCCAGACGTTCCGTATCGGCCTGATGACCATTGGCAACGATGCCAGCACGTTCGAAGCCGTGGGCCAAATCTCGTCCGCGGTGGACCATTCCCTGGCCCTGCAGGTCTCGGCGAATGATATACGGGAATTCGTGGTACGCAGCGGCGCGCCCGGCTTTGCGCTGATCAGCGACACGGAACGCGTGCTCATGAACGGCAGTAATGACGTGTATGAATTTTCCATCTCATCCGCTTCGGATATCGGCATCGGGCGGCTGGTGTTTAACGTCACGCAGCATGGTCTGACCACCGTGGACCAGGTGCAGGTATTCCGTAACAATTCCCTGCTCAGTACGGGCGGCGCGGCAAGCACGGGCAAGGCATATCTGATGTGGGACGCGGGCGCCAGTTCATGCTTCGCCCACACCGCGCAGAACGGCGCGGGAACCGGTATGGACTGCAACGGAGGGGTGGCGGCCAACAGCAAGCTGATCCTGTCATTCACCCAGGAGGAAAAAGTATGGGCAGAAGAGACCAACACTTACCGCCTGCGTTTCAATATCATGGGCGGCAGTACGGGCGATAAGCTGTCTGTCCGGCTGGCCACGGGGGACGACAACGCCAAGCTGAACATCGGCGGCACTGTGCCCACCACCGGCAAAATCCATAACAGCGGGCTGGGAAACGAGCTATTCGGTTTGGCAACAGACTTTGCCGCTGAAGCCAGCAGTTTGCCCGACCGGAATATCGTGTGGACCGACCGTTCCGCCGACTCGCATTGGTACCCGAACTTCACCCCGGGCGACCCGCCCGCGGTTTCGGCCACCAGTTCCGCGGATTTTACCAACGGCTATCTGCTGAAATTAAACGCCCTGCCCACGGTCATCTGGTCGTATTAGATTTGAAAAATCACTTATCAATCGGTAAGCTGAATCCGTTGATTAACCCTTTTGGCTATGAAGCGCATCCTGGTCACCGGCGGCGCCGGTTTCATCGGCTCCAATCTCTGCAACCTGAACAAAGAGGAATACGAAATGGTTGCTCTGGACAACCTGTTTCTGGGCGATAAAACGAACCTGTTGCCGGACATCCGGTTTGTTAAAGGCGACGCCTGCAGAAAAGAGGATCTGGACCAAGCGGGGCCTGTGGATTATGTGGTGCATCTGGCCGGGACGAGTAGCGCGCCGATGTTTATGGGGGACGGGTTTGTGGATGGGTATGTGAATTCCATCCAGTCGTTTGTTACGACATTGGACTGGGCGCGCACAAATGGGGTCAAAAAGTTTCTGTACGCCTCGACGTCTTCCCTTTACGGCAACAACCCTCTGCCGCTTGTGGAAGACCAGAAGGTGACACCCATCAACCACTACGCGGTGACCAAAAGGACGTATGAACACTGTGCCCGCTGTTACAACAAGGTGTATCCGGAAATGGATATCCTCGGTTTCCGGTTTATGAGCGTGTACGGGCCTAATGAGGAGGCGAAAGGGGTTTATGCCAACCTGATCTCGCAGTTCTGCTGGGATATTGCGCGCGGCAAGGCGCCGGTGATCTATGGCGACGGCACGCAAACCCGTGATTTTACCAATGTGCGTGATGTGGTACAGGGGTTGACGCTGGCCATTGAAGCCGATAAAAAGCTGGGGGCGGAGGTGTTTAACATCGGCACTGGTCAGGCCACGTCGGTAAATGAGATTGTGGACGCACTCAACAAGGCGTTCGGCAAAAGTATCGAACCCAAACACATCGAAAATCCGGTAAAAGAGGATTATGTGCAGGGACAATACGCTGACATTTCAAAAATCCGGGACATATTGGGCTACGAACCGACCGTACGGCTGGAAACCGGCATCAAAGAACAGGTGGAAAGTCTGAAGCTGGAGAAAGTCCGGGAAACGAGTTCGGACCGATTCCGGTAAAAAAACAGTTGTGCTACAATAAGCGCCTTTAATCTCATCCTATGGAGGATAAAGAGACTGATAATTCACTGCGTTTGTTTTTGGTGGAATCCCCGAATGCCATGGATCTTTTACAGGGCCGTTCAGAAGCTGGGGCGATTGAAAAAATCTGCAAACTGTTCGGCCATGAAGTGGCATCCATGATCGTCCGTTCCAAAGAGGAGCTAAAAGACACCCTGGATTATGTGGCGGCCATCGATGAGGAGCATGATGAAAATGAGCGCGCGGGCGCGCCCTTGTGTGTGCATCTTGGGGCGCATGGGGATAAAGACGGTCTGGAAGTCGGAAAAGACAACATAAGCTGGAAAGAATTATTTGACCAGCTTGCACCCTTGTGCGAATCCATGCCCGCTTATGACGGCAAGGTGATTTTGGTGCTTTCCGCGTGCAATGCCGCGGGCCAAAAACTGACGGCTTATATCACCAGAAACCATCAGGATTATGAAGGGGTAAAACCACCAGCTTATTTGTTCGCCACTGAAGATGAAGCGGTTCAATGGGATGACGCGCTTGTTTCCTGGACGATTTTTTACCATCAGCTTCCCACATTGGATCTGGACAACATCAAAGAAGTCCAGCGGATGATCAATACCATCCGTTCGGTGGCCGCAAAAATCGTTTACTGGCGCTGGGATGATGAAAAACAGGCTTATCGGAAATATTCAGGTCGAACACCGGCTCCTGTTTTAAAAAAAGAATAAAGGTCACTACAAAACACTATTGATAAACGGTCGACAACTTGACGACTTTTTCTTTGGCGAAATGCGGTTTTTTTTGCTAGATTGATTCTGTATATTTCCACTAATCTAAACGATTATGACATTACTGATTGTTATTGTTGTCGCCATTCTACTTTATGTAATATTGGCCTACAACGGAATGATCAAGCTCCGCAACCGTGTAAAGGAAGCTTGGTCGGATATCGACGTACAACTGAAACGCCGATACAACTTAATCCCCAACATCGTAGAAACGGTGAAAGGCTACGCCGCCCACGAAGAAGGGGTTTTAACCAAAGTGACTACGGCGCGTGCCCAGGCGATTAACGCCACAAATATCAAGGATCAGAGCCAGGCGGAAGATATGCTGAGCAACGCGTTGAAATCTTTATTCGCCGTGGCGGAGAATTATCCTGATTTAAAGGCGAATGAAAATTTCCTCCAGCTCCAGAACGAACTGGTGGATACCGAGGACAAAATCCAGTCCGCCCGCCGTTTTTACAACAGCGTGGTTCGTGATTTCAATACTAAAGTCCAGCAATTCCCAGCCAAGATCATCGCTCAGGCTTTCAAATTCAAAGCCGAAGAATATTTCGAGCTGGACGAAGAAGGCGCCAAAGAAGTGGTGGATGTTTCTTTTGATAAAGGGAATCAGCCGGCGGCTGCGGCCCAGCCTGAGGTAACCGAGACCCCTGTAGTAAATCCTGCCGCGGAACCGGCAGAACCCAGTGCCCAGGAACCCCCTCCTGTTACACCAATGCCAGAGGTTGAAAAATCGGTTCCGGAATCAGCACCTGAAACCCCCGCAGAAGAACCAAAAGCGGAAGAGGCTAAATCCGATGACACAGCAGAACCGCAAGGGAGTGCTGTAAAGCCACCTTCTGAGGCGTCTTCGGATGAAGAAAAACCAGTGGAGGACTCTCCCGCAGAAGAACCGACACCGGAAACACCTGAGGAACCCGCTCCAGAACCTGAGGCCCCGGCGGAAGAGCCAAAGCCCCAGGAAACATCTGTTGAACCTCCGAAAGAGGAGGAGAAACCAGAGCCTGAAGGGGCGCCCGCCGAAACGCCGAAGGAGGAAAAGCCTGCAGAAGAACCGGCACCGGAAACACCTGAGGAACCCGCTCCAGAACCTGAGGCTCCGGCGGAAGAGCCAAAGCCCCAGGAAACATCTGTTGAACCTCAGAAAGAGGAGGAGAAGCCAGCTGAAGAGGAAAAGCCTGAAAACGAACCTCCTCCCGAACAAACCGAAATGCCTCTTGAGGGCGGTGAAAAGAAATAATTTTATGTCTGATTTCTGATCTTTTTCGACTCTTTAATCTCTAATCTTAAATCTTTAATCTATGCTAGTTGATACCAAAGAGATGTTTAAAAAGGCGTACGAAGGCGGTTACGCCATCGGCGCTTTTAATGTGAACAATATGGAACTCATCCAGGGCATTATCGGCGGCGTGGCAGATAAAAAATGCGCGGTCATCCTGCAGGTTTCGAAAGGGGCGCGCCAATACGCTAATCCTATTTACCTGCGCAAGCTGATCGAGGCCGCCGTGGAGGAGCATCCTGAGATTCCTATCGCCATGCATCTGGATCATGGGGCGGATTTTGAAATCTGCAAACAATGCGTGGATGGCGGATTCACCAGTGTGATGATCGACGGCTCGCATCATGAATTTGAGGAAAACGTGCGCCTGACGAAAGAAGTGGTAGATTATGCGCATGCCCACGGAGTCGTGGTGGAGGCCGAATTGGGTAAGCTCGAAGGCGTGGAAGATGATGTAAAAGTCGCTTCCGGCGAAGGGTCTTATACCGATCCGGACCAAGCCGCCGAGTTTGTGGAACGGACAGGCGTGGATTCATTGGCCGTCGCCATCGGCACCAGCCACGGCGCCTTTAAGTTTAAAGGGGATCCGAAGCTGGACTTTGAGCGCCTGGAGGTCATCAGCAGTAAATTGCCGGGTGGCTATCCGCTCGTTTTGCATGGCGCTTCAACGGTCATCCCGGAATTTGTTGAACTGTGCAACCAGTATGGCGGAGACATCCCCGGCGCCAAAGGGGTTCCGGAAGCAATGATTTCCAGGGCCGCTAAAATGGGCGTGTGTAAGGTAAATATTGATACAGACCTGCGGCTGGCTATGACCGGTACGATCCGCAAGGAATTTGTGGATAATCCTTCTAATTTCGACCCGCGCAAGTATCTAGGCCCAGCCCGGGAGGCGATTAAGGAGATGGTGATGCACAAGCTGGATATTATGGGGAATGTGAACACTCTTTAAGAATGACCAATTTTAAATGACCAATTTTAAATTTTAATTTATGTTGGCCTCCATCAAATGTTAATTTTTTATTTAAAATTTAAAATTTAAAATTATGCTCAGAATAGGTCTTAACGGCTATGGCCGGATCGGCCGAATCGTGCATCGTTTATCCCTCCTGAACCCGAATGTCGAGGTGGTCGCCATCAACGCGCGCAGTGAAGACGCGCAGATGCGCGCCCATCTTTTAAAATATGATTCCGTTCATGGAAAAATCGATAACAACATCTATGCCAGGGGCGACGATACGATTGTGGTGGATGATAAGGAGGTAAAATGCATTGCCACCAAAGACGCCAGCGAAGTGTCCTGGAAAGACCACGAAGTCGACATTGTGCTGGAATGCACCGGTAAGGCAAAAACATATGATATCGCGTCCCGCCATCTGGTGGGCGGCGCTAAAAAAGTGCTGGTGTCCGCGCCGATGAAGGATGATACACCGACCTTCGTGTTGGGTGTGAATGAAAAAAATTTAAAACCTGAACACAATGTAATTTCTAATGCCAGCTGTACGACGAATTGTATCGCCCCGCCAATTAAACTGATCCATGAAAAATGGGGTATCGAATCCGCTTCGGTTTCTTCTATCCATTCGTTTACCCATTCCCAGAACTTATTGGATAACGCGAACCGGGACTTAAGGCGCGCCCGCAGCGCAGTGATGAGTGTTATTCCGACAACCACCGGGGCGGTTCGGGCGACTGCCAAAATCATTCCGGAACTGGAAGGTAAGTTGGATGGAATGGCTTACCGGGTACCCATCGCTACCAGCTCGGTTTGTGATGTGGTTCTGCAACTGGAAAAATCGGTTGATAAAGACGAATTTAATGAATATTTCCGTGGCATTGCCCGGGATCCTTATTATGAACCGATCATTGATTACTGCGACGACCCGCTGGTATCCATCGATTTCAAGACCAATCCTCATTCCAGCATTCTGGATACCGGTCTAACACAGGTCATTGGCGACAGGACGCTTAAAATACTGCTGTGGTACGATAATGAGTGGGGATACGCGAACCGATTGGTGAATATGATGGAGCTTCTTAGCAAATAACCAATGATTAATTTTAAATTACCAATTTTAATTTAATGATATTCTGAAATGGTAATTTGTTATTTAAAATTTAAAATTTGTAATTCATGGAAAATAGGAAAACGGTTGCCATCCTGTGCAGTGGCGGGCCGGCCCCCGGGATCAATTCGGTCATCAGTTCGATTGCCAAATCGTTTTTAAAAGAGGGGTGGCGTGTTGTCGGCTTCAACGAAGGCACCAAGACCATCTTTTCGGAACATCCGAAAACCGTTGAGTTTGATTTCACCTACGCGGATTATATCTACAACCGCGGGGGGAGCGTGCTTCGAATGAGCCGTTACAAACCGAAAGATTCTGAATTCAACACAAAATATTTCACT
>CAZIDW010000041.1:0-11382 GCA_964538225.1 uncultured Candidatus Peribacteria bacterium | reverse complement strand
TGACCACAACAGCCCGTCAGCCCTGTACAGCACAGACCCCTTTGGATGTACCGCAGAAGGAAAAAGGCAAAAGGGGGTCTGGGGGGCAGCGCCTCAGCTGGCTCCATGGCTTTGCCTGGAGCCAGTAGTGGCTGATCGGCCTTTTTTGACTCCGGGCACAGCCACGGAGCCAGCCCTGCGGGCAAAAGTGCAAAGAAAAATGGCATTACAAAAAAAAGACGCAATCGGACGCCGTGAGGCGGATGGGAAAAGCAGGGATAAGGAATCTTGTAGAGTGGTTATTGCACAGCATTAGCTACTCACTTTCTCCATCAGCTCATCACTGATATCAAAGTTGCTGGAGACATTGATCACGTCTTCATCATCTTCAAGCGCTTCCATGAATTCCAGTACTTTTTTGGCTTCGCTTTCATCTTCTATTTTAACCGTGTCTTTGGGGATCAGCTGGACATCCGCGCTTTCCGGCTCAAAACCGGCTGATTTTAATTTTTCATTCACAGCGGTCAGCTGACCGGGCTCGGTGAATATCTCGATCAGGTTTCCTTCGGCCCTGATATCCTCGGCACCCGCGTCGATCGCGGCCAGTTCCAGTTTTTCCCGGTCCAGCCCTTCATTATTCACAGTGATCAGCCCTTTGCGGTCGAACATCCAGGCCACGGAACCGGATTCTCCTAAATTGCCTCTTTTTTTATTGAAGATAGTGCGTACATTCGTATAGGTGCGGTTTTTGTTGTCGGTCAGGCCTTCCACGATGACCGCAATGCCATTCGGCCCGTATCCCTCATAGATCATTTCGCTGATTTCTGCCTCACCTTTGAGTTCACCCGTACCCCGTTTGATGGCGCGGTCGATGTTGTTGTTGGGCACGTTGGCTTTTTTGGCGTTGTCGATTGCTAAACGGAGCGACGGATTCATGTCCGGGTCGCCGCCTCCCTGACGTGCCGCGATGGTAATCAGGTTGGCGTGCTGGGTGAATATCTTTCCGCGCTTTGCGTCGGTCGCCGCCTTTTTATGTTTAATGGAATGCCATTTACTGTGTCCGCTCATATTTCAATTAGTGATCAGTGACCGGTGCTGCAGGGACCAGAATTGGTTACTGGTCGCTGGTCACTGAAATTAAGATCGGTATTTGTTCACAAACGGTACCAACGCCATTTCGCGCGCGCGTTTAACGGCGGTGGAAAGCGCTTTCTGGTGCCGCAGGCACACGCCTGTGTAGTAACGGGGTTTGATCCGCTGGAAGCCATCAATAAAGTATTTAAGCGTTTGGATGTCTTTGTAATCGATGTGTTCCATCTGATTGGTGCAGAAAGCGCACCGGCGTTTGCCAAGGGGATGTTTTTGGTTGGTGGAAAAGATAACAGCCATGGTTTAGTTGAAAGTTAATAGTTGAAAGTTGATAGTTAAAGATTCAGGTCTTCACCGCCGATGATGGCGTCCAGTTTTTTATCCAGTTCAGCTTCATCGATTTCTTTTTCCTTCTTTTTATCCTCTGTCTTTTTTTCTTCTTTTTCTTCTTTTTTTTGGGTTTTCTCTTTTTCTGCATCTGATTCAAAATCCGCTTTTTTCTCCTGAGACGGTTCGGTTGCGCCTTCGGCGTCGCTTTTCGCTTCCGCCGCATCGTCGGAGGCGGATTCTTCTGCCGGGGCTTCCTCTTTCTTTTTAGGCGGTACGATCGGGGCGTTGTGTTTGATGCTGATGTTCTTTTTACCGTCTGACACGGATTTTTTCGGTTTTTCCGGCCGCTCTTTGGATTTTTCGGCGGTTTCCAGATCGTATTTCGTGTACACATAACCGGCTGGCAGGCTCAGGAGCATAGAGCGCAGGATATCTTTTTCAATCCGGAGATGTTCTTTTAATTCATCTATCAAAGAAGCCGGCAGTTCCAGGTTGTAGATTGTATAAATACCTTCTTTATTTTTTTTGATGGGATACGCCAGCTTGCGCCGGCCCCAAAAATCTTCTTCAGTTACCCGGCCGCCGGCTTTTTCGACCATTTCCACTAATTCTTTGAGCTTCTTTTTGACTTCGGATTCACGAAGTTCCGGACTCAGGATGAGCATGAGTTCGTACAGGCTGTTTTTAGCCTCGGCCACCTCTTTCGGGGTCGTTTCAGTTGCTTTTGCCATGATGATTATCTTTATGGACTAAACGTCTCACTGTTTAAATACAGGGAGCAAAGATTGCTTAGTTATTTTAAGGAAATTCTGGCTGAATGCAAGGTTTTTTCGGGATTTCAAAGATTATAAGTAATTAAGTATAATATATATGACTAAATAATTGCCCTGATAGCTTAACCCGCTGACCTCAGATATACTGTTAGGCGATTACTATATTATTTATAATCCTGAAATTGCCCAAAAAAATCTCTAAAAAAGAAAAGGTCCGGCAGATCATTCGGATTTTAAATAAGCTTTATCCAAAAGTCCCGATTCCTCTTAAGCATAAAAATCCTTTTACTTTACTGGTAGCGGTAGTCCTGTCTGGTCAGTCCACGGATAAAATAGTGAATAAAATCACTCCTGTTTTATTTAGGCAGGCTGATACGCCGGAAAAAATGGCTTTACTGCCTGTATCTAAAATCCGCGGGATTATCAAACCGGTCGGCCTTTCGCCCACTAAATCCAAAAATATAAAAGCTTTATCCCGGATCATCATCAAAAAATACGACGGCCAGACTCCGTCCACTTTTGCGGAACTGGAAGCCCTGCCCGGCGTGGGTCACAAAACCGCCTCTGTTGTCATGTCGCAGGCATTCGGCAAACCCGCTTTTCCGGTCGATACGCATATCCACCGCCTGGCGTACCGGTGGGGTTTGTCGAATGGAAAGAATGTGGTTCAGACGGAAAAAGACCTGAAGCGCCTGTTCCCGCAAGCGCTCTGGAACAAACTTCATCTCCAGATGATCTATTGCGGCCGGGAGTATTGTCCGGCGCGGGGGCATGATGCGACAAAATGCCCGATCTGCAGTCAGTTCGTCAGAAAAAATATGACATGAAATTGCGAATTATTTGCAAATGCAAAAAAGTTGCAAATTTAAAAATACCCGATTTACAGCTGTTTTGGACTGGATCATCTGTTTGAATAAGATCAGGTATCCATTTCTTTGGCTGCCTCGATGGTGCCGGCGATCGTCCGCCGCCCTTTAAAGACATTTTGCATGTATTCCTGTTTTTCAGGATCTCTTATAAACCGCATCATATTAGGATTGTTGTAAGCGATATGGACTATTTCCTGTATGATAACAGGATCCAGAGCGGTCATTCCGTGTTCATGTGCCGCGATGCTGATACAGATTTCGACAAAAAACGGCGGGATGTCAAACCCCTGTTTTTTTAAAGTTTTTTCAATTGCCGGAATGACCTTGTCGCTTTCAGGGTCGATGTCTTCAATGGCTTTTTGCAGGCAGTTTTCAGGGAGCCACTCAGTTTGGTTCCGGCCGGGAATGTTCAGGTAATCCATGGGAGGGGAGGGTTGGTTTCGGTTGTGCATTTTAATTCAGATTTTTCGGGGAGTCAATAGGGGAGAATTCTAATTTTCATAAATTTATTTTTTTATGTGGGGCCCCTTCATAGAAGGGGGGTAAGTATCAATAGGGCTCCGCTCTCCTCAAGGTAAATCTTCTGCGTACATTTACCTTTCGGAGTCCTATGCTCCAGTCGTCCCCCTTCGCCTATGGCTACGGAGGACTTCTTACGCTCCGGAACGCATCGCTCGCTACTTACCAAGAAAGAAGGGGAAAGAAAAAATAAATAAAAAAGAAAGGGAAGAAAGAAAAAGCTCATCTTGCACTCCTATTCGATATTCAGTATCTTTATTCAGCTATGAGTTTTTTAAACGATTTAAACGACCGGCAGAAGAAGGCGGCCGAGACCTTAAAAGGTCCGCTTTTGATTGTGGCAGGGGCGGGGAGCGGAAAGACCCGCGCGCTTACGTACCGTATTGCCAATCTGATCGCCGAAGGTGTGGCAAAACCCTGGCAGATCCTGGCCGTCACTTTTACCAATAAGGCGGCGAATGAGATGAAAATAAGGATTGAATCATTGCTTCGTAAGCGTTTCGGGAATTTTGATGTCAATAACCGACCGATGATCGGCACATTCCACTCCATCTGCGTGCGGATATTACGCCGCAATTTTGACCGGTTCGGCCGGAATCAATCGTTTGTCATCTACGATACGGTCGATCAGGAAGGCATCATGAAGCGCATCATCAAAGAGCGTGAGCTTGATGATGACCGCATTAAACCTCGTGTGGTGCTTTCGATCATTTCCAATGCCAAAAACCGCCTGCAGTCCGTGGAGCAGTTTAAGGGAAGAGCGGCGCGGTCTTTTGATAAGCTCGTGGCGGACCTTTATGAAGAATATGAAAAGCGCCTGAAAACCAATAACGCGCTGGATTTTGATGACCTGCTCCTTTATACCGTCAGACTTTTCAAACAACATCCGGATGTGCTCGACTATTACCAGGAACGCTGGCGGTTTATAAATGTGGATGAGTATCAGGACACCAACCACGCTCAGTATGTGCTCACTAAACTATTGGCCGGCAAATACCGGAATGTCTGTGTGATAGGGGATAGTGACCAAAGCATTTACGGGTTCCGTGGGGCGGACATTCAGAACATCCTGGATTTTGAGAAGGATTATCCGGAGGCCACGCTCATTAAACTGGAACAGAATTACCGCTCGACCCAGACCATTTTGGATGTGGCGGACGCGGTGATCGAAAAAAACAAGCAACGGAAATCCAAAAAGATGTGGACGGACAAAAAGGGAGGGGATCTTATCGAGGTCTGGCATACCGACAGCGAATATGAAGAGGCGGAAAAGGTGGCGCAGGAGATTGAAAATCTGAAAACCGACGGCGTCCCCCTGAAAGATATTGTGGTTCTGTACCGCACCAACGCCCAGTCGCGTATTATGGAAGAAATTTTGCTCCGTTACGGTCTTCCGTATAAGGTGATCGGCGGGGTAAAGTTTTACGCCCGCAAAGAAGTGAAGGATGTCCTGGCTTACCTGCGTGTGGTCCTGAATCTGAACGACACGGATTCCCTGCTCCGCATCATCAATGTGCCGTCTCGTAAGATCGGCCAGACCACGATCAATAAACTGCAGGTGTTCGCGGTGGCCCGTTCCCTTAACCTGGCGGAGGTGATGAAACATGTGGAAATGGTGGAAGAGCTGAATGACGGCACGAAAAAACGGCTGGCGGATTTCTGGCGTCTGGTTTTAAAATGGCGGAAGCTCAGTGAAAAGCAAGTGGTCTCAGACCTCATCCGTACCATTTTAAAAGATATCGGCTACAAGGCTTATTTGCTGGACGGCACGGAAGAAGGAGAGATGCGGCATGAGAATATTTTGGAGCTGATCTCTGTGGCCTCTAAATACGACGGTCTGGAACCGCTTATTTCACTGGCGTCTTTTTTGGAAGAGGTCGCGCTGGTGGCCGATACCGATCAGATTGACCAGAACGACGATGTGCTTACGATGATGACCCTGCATTCGGTCAAAGGGCTGGAATATCCTTACGTATTCATCATCGGATGTGAGGAAAATCTCTTCCCGCATAGCCGGGCGATGTTTGAGCCTGAGGAGCTGGAGGAGGAACGGCGGCTGATGTACGTGGGGGTGACCCGCGCCATGGAAAAACTGTACCTGATGGCCGCCAAACAGCGCATGCTTTTCGGGGATTACCAACGGAACCAGATCTCCCGTTTTATCCACGATATTCCGGAGGAGCTGGCCAACCGCGTGGGAATCCAGGCTGATTTTGTGGAATCGGCCAGACCGTCGGATTTCGATCAGACCGTCAAACCCAAAGTCCGGCTGACCGCGGAACAGAAATTCAAAGACGGCGACAAGGTGAAACACACCACGTTCGGGGAGGGGATCGTGGTGGAACGGCGGGGGGACCTGGTAACGGTGGCTTTTCAAAATCCGCTTTACGGCATTAAAATGTTTGCGGCGAATATTGCCCCATTAGAAAAAGTGAAATAGATTGACAAATTTAAAAAAATCTTATAAAATTAAATACCGTTTTGGTCTTTAACGTTTTCAGCGTTCCCGTAAACGGGTGGCGCTGAACAGGAAATAGGAGGAACGAATGAAAAAGTTTCTTTTTCTCGTCCTGGTTTTCTCTTCACTCATCCCCTCACTCGTCCTTGCTGAGGACGATTCGCCCGAGGCGGAACTCATGGAGCCCGGCATTGTAGAGGACCGGCCGTATTGGAGCTTCTCCATTGGCCACCTCTACCAGCCCCTGCCCCGCGATGAGGTCCATATGGCCACGCTGAGCGTGGGGCGTTTGCACGTGGACGAATCCCTGGTCCACGCCTTTCAGATCGAGCTCGGTCTCGGCGATAGCCAGACCGTCTCGTTCAATTACGGCTTCGGCGTGGGCCCGCGCGAGGGCTGGTTCCATGTCGGCCTGCTGATCGGCCTGGGCTACGCCCACCTGTACGAGGATGGCCATATCCACGGCCTGTATTACAGGGCCGCCCCCTTTGTAGACTTCATGCTGCCCTGGTGGCTGGATTCCGGCTGGCGGTTTTATGTGTCGGTCGGCACGGCCGGCATCGCCGTCAGCAATGGGGGTTACCCCGGGATTAGGGGGATGGGCGGGGTCTCCTGGGAAGTCGGCGCCGCCTTCTCCTGGGATTAGTTCCATTCCATTCCTTCTTCAAAACGGAAGCCCCGCATGTGCGCAAGCACTTGCGGGGCCTTTCATATGCCTTAAATTTATATTAGGATTAAGTTATGTCTAAACTAGATCAGCTTAAATCATTACTTCAATCTCATAATCTCTGGGCCAAAAAGGGTCTGGGGCAGAATTTTTTGGTGGATGAAAAGGCGCTGGACCGGATTGTCGAAGCGGCGGACCTCAAGCCCTCCGATAGGGTGGTGGAAGTGGGGCCGGGGACGGGGTTTTTAACGGAGCGGCTGATTGAAAAAGCGAAGCATGTCACTGCTATTGAACTTGATAAAGGAATGGTTAGGATTTTAGAAGAGCGATTTAGGAATTGTGAAAATTTTAAAATTATAAATTCAGATGTTTTAAAAATCAGAAATCTGAAATCAGAAATCAGAAATCGCGACTACAAGGTAGTCGCGAATATTCCATATTACATCACTTCGCCCCTCCTTAAACATTTTCTCCAATCCACTCATCGTCCACATGTGATGGTTTTACTGGTGCAGAGGGAGGTGGCAGAGAAGTTGTGCGGGCTAACAGGTAAAAGCCTGATCACCATTGAAACGCAGTTGTTCGGCCAGCCGGAGATCGTGGGGATCATCCCCGCCACATCCTTTTATCCCGCGCCGAAAGTGGGGTCGGCGATCCTGAAGATCACTGTTTTCGATAAACCGCTGATTCCAGAGGAGGGTCTGAAGAATTTTTTGCGACTGGTGAAATTCGGATTTTCACAGAAGCGTAAAAAACTGACTAATTCACTGGGTGCCGGCCTGCATTTAAAACCGTCTGAAATGGCTGAGGTATTGCGTGAGGCGGCTATCGATCCGGATCTGCGCGCGGAGCATCTGGGGATTGAAGAGTGGAAGCGGTTGGGGAAAGTATTGACAAAATTAGGAAAATAGGTATAATTATTTCCTCTAATGTCCTTCCCGGCATATTAATGGGAAGGATTTTTTATACCATCACCGCGCTTACCGGCTTTTTGGCCGGGGTGGCCCTGTATCTGGTTATCCAGCCGGGATGGGGGGTGCTTTTAGGGGTGGGGTTGGTGAGTGGTTTAGTCGGTTGGTGGGGAACCCTCCAACCTCCCTTGTCTCACCTTCGTCGAGACTTCGGTGGGCAAGCAGGGAGGCATGATCGGTGGGTGCGATTGACAATCGCACTTTCAGCATTTTTGTTTGCGGTTTGTTTTGGCCTATTCCGCGCCAGCCTGACGGAGCATCGGGTGACGCCGGAACAGATCGATTTTTATAATGAGCAGAAGATCGGATTTGAAGGCGTGATTGTGGAAACCGATATTCGCCGCGACAAAGCAAAATATACAGTTTCTGTTAATGCCTTGTCGCGCAATGACCAATCCCCAATGGCCAATGACCAATTAAAACCGAAATCTGAAATCCAAAATCTGAAATCCGAAGGCGATGTCCTGATCACGCTCGACAAATATCCCCAATATCATTACGGTGACCGGGTGAAGGTGTATGGCGAATTAAAGGCGCCCGGGGTTTTTGACGGGTTTGATTACGGGGCTTATTTAAGCCGTTACGGCATTTATTCGGTGATGTACAGGCCATGGGTGGAAGTACTGGAGACGGGGGAGGGGAACTTTTTCTGGCGCGGGATGTCCTTTTTGCAGAGTCTCTTCATGGAACGGATCAATAAAATATTCCCCGAACCCCATGCCAGTTTTGAAGCGGGTCTGCTGGTCGGCGCGAGGAAAGGGATACCGGAGGACCTGATGGACAAATTCAACATCACCGGCCTCACGCATATCATCGCCATCAGCGGGTATAACATCACCATCATCATCGTGTTTGTGATGGCGGTTTTAAAGGGTCTGCCCCGGCGGATCAGTTTTGTGGCGGCGGTCACCGCCATTATTCTTTTTACTTTATTTGTCGGAGCCAGCCCGGCGGTCACCCGGGCCAGTATTATGGGGATTTTAGGTCTTTTGGCGCTCAATTCCGGGCGCCAGAACAACATCCACCTGGCGGTTTTGTGGTCGGCTGGTTTTATGGTGCTGTGGAACCCAAAGATCCTGTGGTGGGATGTGGGGTTTCAGCTGTCGTTTGCCGCAGTTTTAGGGCTTATTTATGTGGCGCCGCTGTTTGATAAATACGCCAAAAAACTGCCTGATACCATGGGGGTGCGTGAAGCGATCCAGATGACACTTTCCGCTCAGGTGATGGCCCTTCCGATTATCATCTATAATTTTGAGCGTCTGTCCCTCATCGCCCCTTTGGCCAATCTGCTGGTCATTTTTGCGATTCCGCCTGCGATGCTGTTCGGATTTTCGGCCGTACTGGCCTCTTTTCTGTTTGAGGGGTTGAGTTTGATACTTGGGTATATCACGTGGGGGATTCTGAGTTACATCATCAAAGTCATCGAGCTGATGGCCGTAGTGCCGTATGCCAGTGTCGATCTGCCGGGGATGCAGTTGTGGATGATGTTTGGGTATTATGTATTGCTGGTTTTATTGTTGATTCGGTTTCGCAGGGTGAAGGAAGAAGGCGGCTCCCCCTAGATTAGGGGGAGAGGAAGAGGGGGTAGAGTATGGGGTTTGCCTATTATACTACTCCTCTTTCCTTCTCCCCTGACCAGGGGAGACCGCCTTCCTCCTGTCTTTTTTCATCTTATTTATACTTGACTTAATAATAAAAATATGTTAAGATAATCATCTTTCTGCAACCCCGCTCTTTAACAATGCGTTGCAATAGAGAGTAGCTTGTCTCTGTTTTTGCGTCTTCCGGCCTTTGGCTCGGAACCGTTACGGAGGCAGACAAACTCTCTGTTGTGAACTAATTCAAATTTGAAAGGAAAGGAGGATTTTTCGCCCGTTTCCATTAACCCTTGAAGAACCGATTCGAAAGGAGGTGCGTCTTGAAGACGCTCCATCGAGTCCTGAAAACGGCATCCCCACCTACACCGATCACTCTTTTCACCCTGTTCTGCATCGGTCTGTTCTGGGCCGCGACGGCTCCGATCGTCATCCACAAGGCCGTCCTGACCCTGCTCCCCCCGACCATCCTGGCCTTCGCCCTAACGGCCGCGGCCGCACTCGTCGTCGCCAGCTGGCGACAGCACCGGCTTTGCCTGGCAACGGCGATGAGCTGTGACCGGGGAAGCGAATCCGTCACCAAGGACGAGAAAGATATGGAAGAAGATCTCGACTTCGCCGAGCGGAAGAGAAGGCGAGAACGGCGTTTTGTCGAGAACCTGGCCATCAGGTTCCTCCTTGCCAAGGAGCGTGGTGACGCCATCGAGGAAGTAATCCTAATCCAGCGCTATCCCATAGCGCTGGAGCTGGTTCAGAAGGCCAAAAAGAAAGCCGGCCTCTGAACTTCAAGAGTCGGAAAAACGCCCGAAAGGCCAGGCTGGAGCGAGGATTGTCAGCTCCTCCTTTGAGTTCACAACATTGACGTCTTGTCCTCCGCTCCGCGCCCATGTGCGCGGAGCGGAGGACACTCAGCTAATTCATTATTAAATTTAAAGTTCCCCTTACTTACTCTAACTCAATCCATCATGAGTACTGCTGAACAATTAACGTACAATGAAGGTTTGCTGCCAGAACGGCAAAGTTGGTTCCGGCGCCTTATCACCCGCCTTTTCGCCAGTAATGCCAGGGCGCAGCAACCCACTAATGAACCATTGACGGTTCCTGATGAGCCGTCCTGCGATCTGGAATCCATGGCCTATCAGTATTTACATAACCGTTTTCGTTTTAAAAAGGCGGATGTTCCTGCTGATTTGATTACTGAGTTGATAAAAAAAGGTGATTCTCCGGAATCAGCCCAGCGATTTTTAAGTGAAATGATTGTATCGAATCCTTTTTTACTAGCCCTTTGTATTAAAAGAGTTTTGGGGGAAAAGTTTGTTGAAAGTCTTTCAATGGAGATTTGTGAAAAATTATTTAATGATCTTCGTGATCAAATCAGGCAATCCCTTTCCTACCCCCTTGATATTAAAGGAATACTTGATATGAATCCTACTATTATTGAAGACAATATAGACCGCAATACTGATACCAGCCTTATTAAAGACTGTCGCGAGCAGGCTGTGGATGAGATGGCGCAAAATTTACGATATCGTGCATTGATTGAATCATGGGAGCAAAATCCTTATGAGTTGAGTGATGAGAAAATGGCTTGTTATTTTGAATGTGACACTCTCGACAACCGTTTTCTGACCACTTTTTTTAATACAGCCTGCCACGGCCTGGTCAACCAGCCTTTTGTGGATGCAGCTGCTCGATTTAGTCAAAAAAATACTGACTTTAAGGCATTTGTAAGAAAGTGTAAACAAATGATTTTAGAGCATTTTGAACCCAATCAAGTCTTTGCTCCTGATAGGCGTTTTTTACCGGAAAATACAGTTTTTACCCGCAATGGCACCAGTGCCTTTCGATTATTCATTGATCTCTTTTTAAAACCTCATCATAAGGTTTTGATAACTGCAGAAGAATACAATCCGATGGTTGATCTTCTTGGTAAAGATAATGTTATCCCCCTGAAACCGTTTACCGATGAGCAATCGCTTAGAGCTGAACTAAGAGAGAGGCTATCTACAGGGTATATTGATTATATGCTTGTGAGCGAAGTGAGCCGTCGCGGGACTCCTTATCCGATGCATGTTTTTCATCAGGCCCGTGAAGATTGCGAACAATCAATTGCTAAACGTGTAAAACTAATT
>CAZIDW010000040.1:0-11819 GCA_964538225.1 uncultured Candidatus Peribacteria bacterium | reverse complement strand
CCCGCGACCTCCTGCGTGACAGGCAGGCGTTCTAACCAACTGAACTACCGCTCCACTTAATTGCCTCGACATTGTAGACAATGCGAAGCTTTTTGTAAATAAAATTTCAATTTTTGTGATATATAAAAATTCTGATTTCACCTACTGCATCCAGCCATTCTTTTTATGTTTTGGCCGGATTATTTTCGCGGTCCCATTGCTCGGCCTCGGTAATGATATTCCTCATCATACGCACCGCCTCAACGGGGTGTTTGCCAATAGCTGTTTCTTCCGAAAGCATAACCGCGTGTGAGTGCTCAAAAACCGCGTTTGCGACATCGGAAACTTCGGCACGGGTGGGCATTTTATTTCTCACCATCGAAAGCAGCATCTCAGTAGCGGTGATAACAAACTTTTTTTTAGCCAAGGCCTTAAGGGTAAACATTTTTTGAAGTGGGGGTACTTTTTCCAGTGAAACGGCGTGTCCCAGGTCTCCCCGGGCAATCATAATCCCGTCGGAAGCGTTTAGTATGTCATCAAAATGATCAACGCCGGCATGGGTTTCAATTTTTGAAATCACAAAACAGCCGGGCAGGGCGTTCCGGACGGCTTCGACTTGCTTTGGGTTTTCCGCGAAAGAAAGGGCGATATAATGAATATCTTTCTTGCGGGCATAATCCAGAACTGCCAAACTTT
This sequence comes from uncultured Candidatus Peribacteria bacterium, assembly GCA_964538225.1. Lineage (GTDB taxonomy): Bacteria > Patescibacteriota > Gracilibacteria > UM-FILTER-43-11 > UM-FILTER-43-11 > JAFGCR01. The sequence continues at coordinate 11,144 of CAZIDW010000040.1, read as the reverse complement.
TAATGTCTAAAATGGCGCGGATATCCTTTTTGCTCCTGACATTTTTTAAGTGGTCCATTATCAAATCATACTGTCCCACATCACCATAAGCAGTATTGATGCGAATAAAATCAATACCCTCCTCTGCCAATGACTGGAAAGTTTTAAAATCCAGTGTAGCAGGGCCGATTGTAGCAATGATTTTGGTTTGGATATCGTACACGCACGATGATTATTTTTTTTAGTATAACGCATACGGAATAAAACGCATAAATTTTTTGACTGAAGATTGTCAAAACTAATAACAAATATTTTTACAAATGATTAAAACAATTTTAATCGCACCTGCCTCTTCCGCCATCAAAAATCTAAAACAACAGGCGGCGAGCTCAGTATGGGTAAATCATTGACATTTCTTATAAAAAATGCTTAAATTATACCCTTAGTCCTCTGGCTATGCCTAACGAACATTAAATGCCGATCGGCAAAAAACCGCTTACAAGCGGTTGGTTTGTTGTGGCTGCGCTGTGGACTAATTGTTCTTTTACATCGTTCAATCACGTTAAAAAGAATCCGAATATAGGAGGAAGTCATGTCTGAGGAAATGAAGGAAAAGCCTGTGGCGTCATCCACAGAAGATGAAACCGGCGGGACTGCTCCGGCGCCTCGCCGAAAAAAGAAGCGTATGTCGATGGTCACCAAGATGATCGGGCTGATGGTGGCATTGATGCTATGTGCCAGCCTGGCCTACTACCTGCTGGCCTACCGTGAAGCGGGCAAGGCCATCGAGGACATCATCCTCATCAGTGGTGAACAGCTCGTCGGCAGTATGTCCGACGCCATCACGACTGAGATGTACAACATGAGAGCGGATGAATCAAAGCAGCAAAGCATCAGCAACCTGAGGCTCATCATGAAGAAGCGCCTCTCAGGAAGAGGCTCGCAGGCCATCGAAGACGCCTACATCCTGAGCAAGGATTTTACCATCCTGGTGGCCAAGGATGACTGGAAGGAGGGGGGAAGTTATGAACACCCTGACCTCCTGAAAACACTGGCCGGCGTGCAGACAACCCATTCTGACGCGCACGTCAGCACCGTGGCAGCCCCGGTGACATACGGGGAATTCGCCCTCGGGTTTGTGGTGATGGCCTTCAACAAAAAGGCGGCCCAGCAGGCCCGCCAGCGCATCATGCTGATGTTTTTGTTTATCTTCGGCGTGGTCTTTGTCGCCATGGTCATCATCCTGCGGTTCACGCTCCGGCGCCAGCTCCGACCTATTGTGAGGCTGGGGCAGGCATCCGAAGAGTTCGCCAAAGGCAATTATGACTTTCGTCTGCGGGAACTCGACGGCCATGACGAGATCGCCACCACCACGCGCCGTTTCAACCAGATGATGGAGGGTTTCCTGACCTTCGTCCGGTTCAGTAACCGCGTCCTGGTGCAGAAGATCCAGCGCGGGGACATGGCTGAAGAAGCCGAAGAGGTCAATTTGACGGTCGGTTTCGGCGACGGGGTGAATTTCACCACATGGTCCGCGGCGCATACCGCGCGCAAGATCGCGGCTCAGCTGACGGATTACTTCACCCTGTCCGGGCGGCTCATCGACCAGGCAGGCGGCCTGATCGACAAGACCATCGGTGACGGCATCATGACGTATTTCGGGGTCGACCAGAAAGAAGCCAAAACCCCGGCGCAGGATGCTATCCGCGCGATGTTCTGTGTACAGTATGTCATCGCGTTTGCCAACTGGGCCTTCCGCACCTTCCACGGCCGGCTTCCGCTGGAATTCCGCTTTGGCGTAGCCACGGGCCGTTGTGTGCTGGGCGCCATCGGCGTCAAGGGTGTGCGGATGGACTTCACCATCGCCAGCCTGGTGGCCAACCTAGCGGCCCGGCTGGAAGGCATGGCGGACGCCGGCGGCCTTCTCATCGACAGCTACACCTGCCTGAACAGCGGCGGAGAAGAGTATCTTGTCGTCGAGGGGCCCATGATGGTGAAACCAAAGGGCTTCAGGCACAAAGTGCCTGCCTACAAATTCATCACCTACAAAGAGGAGGCTGATCGGCAGGCCGTCCGCCAGCTGCTTCTTAACTACCTGCTTTCCGATGAAACCAAAAAACTCCTTGGTCTTGACGACGAGGAGTGGGAGCAGTTCCGAACATTTGTGCAAACGTGGCTGGACGATAATGAGCTCAGACTGCCGGCAAAAGTAGCGGTGGACTGAGCGATGTGACCCCTCTTCGGAGGGGTCTTTTTTTACAGTCCGTTGACTTCCTTTATCAAGCCTTCCAGGATTCTGACTTGTTTGTTGGCACGCGCATTGGAAGGATCCAACAGTAAAATCGCCCGGTAATAACGCAGGGCTTTTTGGGCCTGCTGATTGGTATAGGCGTCTTCCGCCAGATCCGATAAACGCTTGAGCGTGAAGCTGACTTTCCGTTTCTGGCGGACCAGCTGGACGGGGTGTTTTTGGCTTATCTGCCGCAACCTCGCTATCGCCCTGCTTTCATGCCCTTCATCTAAAAGCGTGTTGACGTCTTCGAGTTCCTTTTCGATATCCACCGCGGGTTTCGGCGGTTCAGGAGTCGGTTTTTCAACGGGTTTTTTGACCATTTTAGACGGCCGACGACGACGCCATCGGCGCCGGCGTTTGGGTTTTGTTACCTTTTTCGCATACGCGCTTTCCACCTCTTCGATCACCGCTGTTATATCTTCCGAAAGACCCGCTTCTTTTTTCAGGCTGACAGCGGCTTCCAGTTCGGCGAGGTCCGCCCGGATCTCTTCCAGCCGTTTACGATCCGTGTTTTTGGCTTCTTTTTGCAGGATTCTGATTTTGACCTGGGCCTCTTTCCATTTTTTCTTGTGCCAGTATTCCGCGGTGGCGGTCATATCTTTATAGCGTACCGGCATCGCCTGTCCCGGCAGCAGAAACCGTTCGGCCAATTTAAAGATAAACAGAGCTTCTTTGAACTTTTTCCGTTTAAAATACTGTTCACCGATCTGCCAGCAGATCTCCAGAAAATGTTCTTTTTCAAACAGTGCCGGATCCCGGTTGAGTGCCAAAACAATATCGTTCATCCGCTGGAGGGTTCCCGCCAATCTCAAATAATCATCTGCCAGGTAAAGGTCGGCGATCTTATTGTAGCTCAGTTCAAAATATTCTTTTTTCAGGGCGGCGATCTTTTCCTGCAATTCGTCGATTTCTTTCTCGGTCTTTTTGTAATCCGGGTGCTCCTTGTCCATCCGTGAAAAAGCCAGCTTTAAAGATGCCAGCGCTTCCGGATAATTGTTCCGGCTGTCTTTTTCGGAAGAAGCCAGCTCATGCCCTTCTTTCAAATAGGACTGTATCTTTTCCTCCAGACCGTCCTGGAAGGTCTCGATGTTCTGGTGATCTGCCTTTGTCAGATTTTTGATATTCGCGCGGGTGTACAGTTGCAGGGCTTCCAAAAATTTTCCCTGCTCCCCGACCAAACGAGCCCGTTCTGCCGGCGGGGCAAGCGGGCCAGGGTCCTCCTTTTTATCCACATGTGCGCATCCCTGTTCAAGCGTTCCGCTTCCAACGGCCAATGTCAGCGCCAAAACCGCTCGCCATGAGGGTACACGGCCATTCGAGCTTTCCTTTGAGTTTTCCGGTGATTTTGACTGAGGGCAACGGCGCATAAAAAGAAATGAGGAGGATATATCCTTTTACTCTATACACAGCTGAAATGCAAATGTTACAAATAAAAGGATGTAATTTTAATATATTTATTTAAAAAAGTCAATATATATAGGTATATAGTAAAATACTATTGACAAACTGTAAAATATAATATATTATGGCTCGCCAACGTTGCCACCTCACCCCTAGCCCACCCGACTATTATTATTTTTTGATCAGGTGGGTTTTATGTATCAGGAAGACCAGGAATTAATCGAAGACGTTATTCAGAATCTTGTTCTGATGAACCACGCCATGCTTGAACTGATTTATCAGCTTGAGCGGTATTTAAAGGAAGAAAAACAATAAATGTGTGCCTTCCCGCGCCATATCCATTAACTTTTAAAACTATGCGCACTTTTAAACGCTCCTTATCCTTTGCCCTGGCCTTTGTTTTAATATTCAGCGGACTGGTGCTTCAGCCCGTTAAAGCGAATGATGTTTATTCGCCGGACAATGCCGTTAAAGCCGACCCTCTGCAAAACGCCAAATATCTTCAGCAGAATGCGCGGGCGGGCGAATTCAGCGGCTCAGCGACCTATGATTACCCCCTCTCTCTGCCCAAGGGGCGAAATGGTCTGACGCCGTCTGTCCAGCTGACATACAACAGTCAGCAGACATCGCTGGACAACCTGGCGGGATACCGATGGGATCTGAATCTTTATTCCATCCGGCGTTTTAACCGGAAAGGCGTTGAAAACCTGTATGTACGGAATGATTTTGTAGCCAATACGCCTGCCGGAGGCGGGGAACTAGTACCGACTCAATTAACCAACGGTCATTATGGACACTACGGACAAAAAGTCGAAAAAGCTTTTGCGCGGTATGAGTACCAGGAAGACGGAGGTTGGCTGGTAACGGATAAACAGGGGGTCCGTTATCTTTTTGGCCAGACAGAAGAAGGCCGGCAATTTGATTCGGATGACCCCAGCCGTGTTTACCAATGGATGCTCCAGGAGATCCGCGACCGGAATGACAATTTTATACGCTATACTTATTTTAAAACAGATAATCAGATCTACCCTAAAGCTATCCAGTACACCGGCCATGGCAATGAGGAAGGAATTTTTGAAGTGCGGTTTTTGCCGTTCGCCGATGATGAAACCGGCAGTCCGCGGCCTGACAAGCATTTTGGTTTTGATAAAGGATTTAGGGTCGATACCAATTATCTGATAACCGATATTGAAATCTATGCAGACGGTCAGATAAGACGAAAGTATAACATTGCCCACGCGAGCGTTAATCCATTGGTGCGCCAGACAATCGGCAGTATCACGGAAACCGGTTATAACTTAAACGGCCAGGCAACCGCCTTGCCGCCGACTACTTTTGAATACACACCGTCGCACGTGCGGTGGGAAGAAACGGATGACTACCTGCCCAACTGGATTTTTGAAACCTGTTACTACGTATGCGAGGGAGCTAAAAATGTGTATTCATGGGACATGACCGGCGACGGCCTGGTTGATTTTGAGTTCTATCAGCGAGCTGTAAACGGCTACAACCGCGTGCGCGCCGTCAATAACGGACAGGGTGGATGGGATTACACGGACGCGGCCTACATCGGTAACTCGCCTATCTATGAAGGCGGGATCCCCCGCATCAACACCAAAGCGCTGGACTTCAACGGCGACAGCCGGGCGGACATCGTTCGGTCGCATGAGATATGGGATCCCACGCGTACCCAAAAACTCATCGACAGCCGGATTGATCTGGGCGGCGAGCAGATTTTTAACGACACAATTGATATTGCCATGGGTGCTATTGGAGCCGGCAAGCCGGATAACGGAGTGGCCATTGCCGATCTGAACGGGGACGGATTATCAGATTTGGTGCGAAGCCGTTATGTTTATTGGGGAGGTAATCAGTCACCTTATGGTGAATTACAAAAAGCAACCTGTCTCAATAATGAGGGACAATCTTGTACACTGACGGACCTATGGGAAGCGCCTGGGAGGATCATCAATGATGACGAATACAGCCAAATGTCACGCAGTGCTTATGTACAGGATTGTAACCATGACGGCCTGGCAGATATGTATTCTTTCGGTTATTGGGACCAAGGGAGATGGGCAAATAACGGTAAAGGAGGCTGGACAGAAGATATACCCGGCGAATGCCATTTTTACCCCATGGAAACTAATGTCCGGCGTTCACTGGACGCGAACGGGGACGGCCTGATGGATCATGTGGAATCATACCGGACGATTACCTATTCTGGTTTTTACGACACCAACCTGCTCCACATCAATACGGGAAACGGGGGACAACAGGATTTTGAGAATCTGTTCCCCATTAATTTCGGTCAAACGGGCGGTACGTATCATAAAGATATGGGTGTGCGAATTGTGGATTTAAACGGAGACCTTTTGCCGGACATCATCCAAAGCCTGAAGGTTCAGACGGAAAACGGAGGCAATGTGGAAACGACCTTGACCAAAAAAGTCTACCTGAACCGAGGGAGCCGCCCTTATTTTCTTAAAACCGTTCATACCAGCCAGGGGGGTCAGATCGATTTTGACTATAAGACCTCCGCCCGGTATATCCGGGAGGACGGCACACAGGCCAACCCGAACTTGCCGATTATTATGACGACCGTCAGTAAAATGACGGTGCACGACGGAATGGGAAATGTGAGCCCGGTGGAATATTTTTATGAAGACGGCCATTATCATTACAACTCAGTGGATGATCGCGAAATGGCAGGTTTTCGGATTGTAACCAAAACGGATGCGTTGGGCTACCAGACTAAAACCTATTATCATCAGAGTGAAAACAGCGTGGCAGATTCTGCAAACGGCGAATGGAATGACCACATCAGCAAAAAAGGTCTGCCGTACCGCACGGAGATATATGACAGACAGGGACGTCTCATCCGCGCGACCATTAACCGGTACGAAAAACAGAGCCTTGGCGGAGGACGTTTTTATCCTTATTTAAAACAGACAGTGGCTGTTGATTATAATCCGGAAGACGGCTTAAACCGAACAACTGCCAAAGTCTTTGACTATGATGCCTACGGCAATCCGACGCTGGTTACGGATTATGGGGAAGTGCAACTGACGGATAATGCCGGCGCCTTCAGTGATGTGGGAACAGACCTGATCCGCCAGGAGAATACGTTTATTTACAATACAACCGACCATCTCATCGGATTTCCATCGGAACAGAAGACATTTGACCAAAGCACTCAGCTCCTCGCCCATCAGCGGACGTATTATGACGGGCTGGCTTTAGGAGAGGCGGCCAAGGGTAATCCGACCAAAACGGAGACCTGGTGGAATACGGAAAATCGTTTTATTGAACGCGCAGTTGAATATAATGATTATGGCATGCCGGTCCGGCAGACAAACCCGCGCGGTTACACCAGTACAGTTGGTTATGACACTTATCATCTGCATCCGGTCATCCAGACCAACGCACTGGGACATACGGTGACGATGGTGTATGACGCAACCGGCAATTTGTTACAAAAAACCGATGCCAATGGCGCTTTAACACAACACATTTATGACGGTTTGGGGCGGCGTATTAAGACCGAAGGCACTAATCCTGCGACTGGAAATCTTGCTGTCCTGAAATCTGTTGTTTATAACGACTATTCTTTGCCCCGGCGTATCCATGAAACCGTTTATGATGGTTTTGGTATGGAGGTCGACAACTACACGTATCTGGATGGGCTGGGACGCGCAGTTGAAAGCAAAGCGGAAGGGCCGGACGGCCAATGGGTCACGACCATGACATTATTTGATAAGCGGGGGAACACTAAAAAATCCATCCAGGCCTATTTCAGCCAGTCACCGGGTTTTGAGTATCTGAATGAAAGCCGAATCGGCACCTCTTTTACTTATGACGCCCTCGGGCGGGTGCGGACCGCGGCCAATCCGCTGGGAACTACTATAACGGATCATGGGGTGTGGCATAAAACCGTGACCGACCCGAACGGCCGTTCAAAGGACTTTGAATACGATGCCCGCGGACACCTCATCAGCGTCACCGAACATAATAGCGGTGAGAGTTATCAGACGGTCTATGCCTATAATGCCATGGGCAACCTGATTAACATAACGGACGCACTGGGTTATGTGCGTGATTTCACCTATGACAACTTCGGCCAGCGCCTTACGCAAACAGACGCGTACGTGCCGGGTCAGGACCATGGCCTGTGGCAGTACACCTACGATGAAAACGGCAATCTGTCTGAGCGGACGGACGCACTGGGACAGACCGTTCGTTTTACACACGACGCGCTGGACCGTGTGGCGCAGGAAGATTTTCTGGGTGAAGACGGTGTGGAATTGACGTTTATGTATGACCAGGGGGCAAATGCCATCGGACGGCTGAGTACGGCCAGCGGACAAAACTACCAGCATAATTTTGAATATGATGTGTTGGGGCAGGTACGTCGTGACCAAAAAATCATCGACGGGCGCGATTTTACCTTTGTATATGACTACGACCTGATGGGCGGGGTGATCCGGCTGACGTATCCGGATGAGATGGAAGTGATGTATGACTACAATTCAGCCCATCAGCTCAGCCGCGTATACGCCAACGGCAAAACATTCGCTGAACAATTCGAATACACACCATTGGGCCAACCGACCCAATTGACCCTGGGCAATCAGGTAGTGATCACCAACACGTATGAACCTGACGAACTCTGGCGGCTGACGCAGAAAAAAAGTCTGCGGTACGGTGTGGAACGGCTTCAGGATTTTCAATACACCTATGATGCCATGGGGAACCTGATGCAGTTAATCGATGAAAGCAATGGCATCACCGCTAAAAATGTTGACTATTCATATGACGATTTGTATCGGCTTACCGAAGCCCGCTATACCAATCTTGGCAACGGAGAACCGAACCTGACCATGAACTACCAGTACAACGCGATTGGTAATATGGTGTTCAAATCCGATATCGGGACACTGGAATACCGCCACCACAATCCGCATGCCGTAACCCAAGCGGGCCCGCACCATTACGAATATGACTTGGCGGGGAATATGACGGACCACGACGGGGATACGCTGAATTACGATTACCGTGGGCGCATGGTGCAGAGTGGTGACGGAACCGTATACCGCTATGACGAATCCGGCAAACGCATTCAGAAAAATGATAAATATTACCCGAATAAATATTATGAGATCGACAGCGGCACAGAAACCAAATTCGTGTTTGCCGGCGCTTTAAAAATCGCCAAAGTGGCCCGGGCGCTTATCGCGCCGCCGACGGTGGAAACGGTCGTAGAGCCGGTTCTTGAGCCATCGTATACCTTTCATGGCACCAAAGAGGCCGGACTGGCCTTGTGGGTGAACGGAATGGAGATCCTGCCGGTGGGTGACGAAACAGTTTGGGAATGGACGACTGATTTAATGATCGGCGATAATGTATTTGAGTTTTACACCAAACAGGATGCGGAAACTGCCAGCAAACGGGTGACCCGAACAGTCCATTACGATATTCCCACACCGACTGTGGAGCCGGTGGACAGCCCGGTTTCCGTGACCCGGCTAATGTTACGGGGAACCAAGCGCGCCCACACCAGCATTTGGATCAACGGCGAGGAGGCGGTTCCGCTGAACGACCAGACAAGCTGGGAGCATGAAGCCGTCCTGCGGGCGGAGCAGAACCCGTTTGCCATCCATGCTGAAGACAGGCTAGGCCAGGCCAGCGACAGCGTGCAGTTCACCGTGGCCTACACCGCCCAGTCGCCGAGCGTGGATGATTTTGAACAGCCGGTAACCTCCAATCCGCTTACCCTCCGCGGAAACAAAGGAGCGGATATGAGCCTGTGGATCAATGGGGAAGAAGTCGTCCCTGTCGACAATCAGGCCCGATGGCAGACGGATGTACCGCTTGAAAAAGGCGTCAATACTTTCACTATCACCTCTAAAAATGAATTCGGAGTAGAAAGCGCGGGCGTGGTTCTGACGATCCCCTATGACATCAACGCACCGACAGTCGACCCTGTCCAATCCCCTACGCCAAACGCCATGGTCACTCTCACCGGGAGTAAACGCGCTTACACAAGTTTGTGGATGAACGGAAGCGAAGCGGTATCCATGAACGCGGACACGTTCTGGGCGCATACCGTGAGCCTGACCGGACTGCATAATGAATTCATTTTATTCACCAAAGATGAGGAGGGGCTGGAAAGCGACACGGTAACAATTTCTATTGATTACCAGGCCGCGCCGCCAACAGTCGACCCTGTTTCTTCGCCGACTTCCACAAGCCCTTACCCCTTCAGCGGCACCAAGCCGGCGGGCACCGGTATTTGGGCAAACGGTAAGGAGGTAGCGCCGGCGGATGAAACAACGGTATGGGTAGCTTATGTGCCACTGATGGCTGGCGGAAATCATTTTGATATTACGACTAAAAGCCCCTTTGGAGTTGAGAGCGATCCGGTTGGCATTGACCTCGCTTATAATCCGCCAGCTAATAACCAGTCAAACCAACCCGCACAAAATGAAGGAGGAATGACCAACAGTGTCGGAGGCGGGGGAGCCAGTAATATTGAGCTGAATATGCTGCTTTTTAACCGGCTGGAAGAAAAAGAAGCTCAGGAAAAAGAATTAGAGGCAAAAGAGGATGGAGTAGATATGGATAAACTGGACCTCGACGACCCGGACACGCTGGCGGACCTCGTCCTTTACAGCCAATCCGCCGATAGGACTACCATGCCTAAAACCGTTTGGCCGACCGCTGAATCAAAAACAGGCGCGGAATTCAAAAACCTGCAAATTATTTACCGCGGTAACAAAGCACTGCTCAAATGGGATACGATGAGCAAAGAAGTGGCGGCATTTGATATCTACCGGAGCAAATACCCATATCCGGATCGCCGAAGCAAGCACGCGGGGGAAAAGATCGCAACCCTTGAGCCTCAGCGCTTTAAAAACCGCTACCAAGACAGAAACATTGAAAACGGGGAGCGTTACACATACCGGATCACCGCCCTGAACCATAACAGCGATATCCTCACCACCAGCATTCAGCTCGACCCTGAAAAGCTTTTCATTGCCAAAAAATATGGAGACAAAGTAGATTTCACGGCACTGACGGATAAGGATTTCAACAAGATCTATATCCCCCGTCACAACCATCTGGAATTTGAAGAAACCGGTAATCCGAAAAAATGGCTCATCAAACCAGCGGACGGCTTTTCTGCCGGCACCAAGATCCAGGTGCGCTTTATCGCCTGCGAACCTAAAGAAAACGGCGGAGATTACTGCACAAAAGCGGACCAAAAAATTCTTGACGTGTACACGGTGAAAAAACCAAAAATCCCCACACGCCTTAAGCGGGCTGCTAAAGCTGTCATCGATTTTCTGGTGCCCAGCGCCCACGCGGCCGGTGTGCAGGAAGAGGAAAAAGTCTACTACTACCTGCACGACCACCTGGGCGGGGTGGATGTGGTGACGGATGAAAACGGTGATGTGGTCCAGCGGAAGGA
>CAZIDW010000039.1:0-11877 GCA_964538225.1 uncultured Candidatus Peribacteria bacterium | reverse complement strand
AGGAATTTCGCTACCTTAGGACCGTTATAGTTACGGCCGCCGTTCACCAGGGCTTTGATTCGGAGCGTGAACCCCTCCTCTTGACCTTCTGGCACTGGGCAGGCGTCAGCCCCTATACATCAGCTTGCGCTTTAGCAGAGACCTGTGTTTTTGGTAAACAGTTGCCTGAAGTCTTTTGCTGTGGCCCAGCCGCACCTCGCTACGCTCGGATGCGGAATTCTCATTTATCATTTTTCAATTTTCAATAGAATGATCAGATAATCAATCAAAATGAAAATTTAAAATTGAAAATTCCGTGCCGAACACAGTGAGGCACGGCCAGGCAGTCCTTATCCCGAAGTTACGGACGCTGTTTTGCCGAGTTCCTTAACGCTAGTTTTCTCGATCACCTTAGAATACTCATCCTACCCACCGGAGTTGGTTTGCGGTACGGACAGATCAGTTCCTGGCTAGAAGATTTTCTAGTCGGCCTGGATCACCCGAATCTCCCCGATCGCTCGGAGCATTTTGCATCACGCTTCAGATACAAATACGCGCGGATTTGCCTACGCGTATATGACCCTAGACGCTTACACCTGTCATGTTCAATAGACAGGCCCGGGTTACCATGCCGCGTCCCTCCATTGCTAACGCCTCCCGACTAGTCCCGAAATCTATTTACAGGGCCGAAGCCCTGTAAAAAAGAAAACAGGCATTCATCAGAATTTGCTTGGACGGAACTGAACTGGTACAGGAATATTAACCTGTTGTCCATCGGCTACGCTTTTCAGCCTCACCTTAGGACCGACTAACCCCACGCCGATTATCGTTGCGTGGGAAACCTTGGGTTTTCGGTGTCCGGATTTTTCATCCGGATTCAAGTTACTCATGCCAACATTTTCACTTCCTGACGCTCCACCGATCCTTACGGACCGACTTCAATGCAGACAGGAACGCTCCTCTACCCCTCATCGCTCCTCGCTATGCTCGTCGCTCAATTTCGCATTTCGCATTTCTGATTTCTGAATCAAATGTTACAATCTAAAATTTTGAAATCTTAAATTGAATCTGAAATTTGCCTCAAGGGCAAGAATTGCAGAAATCTCAAATCTGAAATCGAAAGAGTTCCGAACGCAGTGAGGAACGATGAAGTCGTTGCTTCGGTTATAGGTTTGAGCCCCGTTGGATTTTCGGCGCAAGACATCGCCCGAAGGCGATAGACCAGTGAGCTGTTACGCATTCTTTAAAGGAATGGCTGCTTCTAAGCCAACCTCCTGGCTGTCTGTGACATCTCACATCCTTTACCACTTAACCTATATTAGGGACCTTAGCAGACGATCTGGGCTGTTTCCCTTTTGACTACGGCACTTGGCTGTCGCAGTCTGACTCCCGAGATAAAAACGATGGTATTTGAAGTTTGTTAAGGTTTGGTAGACTTATTTCGCCCCCTAGCCTTGACAGCGCTCTACCCCCATCGTAAATGACTCGAGGCTAGCCCTAAAGCTATTTCGAGGAGAACCAGCTATCTCTGGGTTCGATTAGCATTTCACCTCTATCCACAGGTCATCCCCCTGTCTTGCAGCACAGGTGGGTTCGGTCCTCCACAACATTTTACTGTCGCTTCAACCTGCCCATGGATAGCTCACCCAGTTTCGGGTCTAGTGTATCTGACTAATCTGGCAACTGCATTCCAACCGCCATCTTTTATAAGGGTCAAGCCTTAGGCAGGCTCGGCCTCTTTTTCCATCTCTTTGTTCAGGATGGACTGATTGAGTTTAAAGAGCTGCTTGGCGCAGATCTCGTACTCTTCGGAAAAATGCTTATATTCATCCGCCGGAAGGCTCTGGATGTCATGAAGAAAATCCAGATCCATGATCATGCGGCGGACCGCATCCAGCGCTTTAAAGTTAAAAAAGCGCTTTGCTTTGGGTGTCCGCTGAGAGAACCCCTCCGCAATATTCGCGAGAATATCCCGCGACAGGCGTTTAAAATCCTCCGCCTGCTGAGGAGACATTTTCAGTTTGTCACTCTTGAGATAAAGATGTAGATCGATAGCCACTTTATAGGCCCGCTGATATACATTTAAGTCTTTGTAAGTCGTCATAATCATTCAGGTTAAATACTAAATAGTCGATTAGGATACTAGTTATAACGTTGTGCCGTTATATCGTCACATCGTTATGTATAAAGTGGCGGTCAGAATGCAATTGCCAGAACGCGCTGTTCACACTCGCTTTCGCTGAGGCTCCGGGTATAACCCCTTAGCCTTGCCAGATACAGCTAACTCGTTGGCTCGTTCTACAAAAAGCACGCGGTCACCCACTCCTCGCTGCGTTCGTCATAAACAACTGACAACTGACATTTGACATCTGACTTATTATTTTGTCAGACGTTAGGTGTCATGTGCTAGATGTAAAGAGACGAATGCAATGAGGAGCAGGCTCCCACTCTTTGTGAGCATATAATTTCAGATACTATTTCATCCCCCTTCCCGGGGTGCTTTTCACCTTTCCCTCACGGTACTAGTCCGCTATCGATCACTTTGCCTGTTTAGCCTTGGAAGGTGGTCCTCCCAGGTTCAAGCCGGGTTTCACGTGCCCGACCCTACTCAGGAACATCCTAAGAGCTTATCTCTGTTTCGCTTACGGGGCTATCACCCGCTATGGCGGTCCTTTCCAGGTTCCTTCAGCTATAAAGATAAGATCTATGGCGGAGTCCTACAACCCTCGCTCCTCACTGCGTTCGTCGAATTTTCAATTTTAAGTTTTAAATTTTAATTTATCGGTACTGAACCTAATAAATTGTCATTGGTAATTTATCATTTAAAATTTGTTATTCGCGACGAATGCAGTGAGGAGCGAGTTTGGGCTATTCCCTGTTCGCTCGCCGCTACTAAGGGAATCTCATTTGATTTCTTTTCCTTGGCTACTTAGATGTTTCAGTTCGCCAAGTGTCCTCTTCCTGACCTATGAATTCAGTCAGGAGTCTCTGACCATAACATCAGAGGGGTTTCCCCATTCGGAGATCTCCGGATCAATGCCTGTATAACGGCTCACCGAAGCTTATCGCAGTTTACCACGTCCTTCATCGGAGCAAAGTGTCAAGGCATCCATTATATGCCCTTCGTGCAACTTGATTACCGATTATTCAGTGTTCTAAATTAACCAGTAATAAATAAAAACAATTGCTATTACAGAATCATTACAGCCGGTGCTTTCAAGGATCAGGTGTGCAAGCCTCTTTTTGTCATCCTGAGCGATGCCGTGAGGCGGAGTCGAAGGATAAAAAAAGAGAGTGGCTTACGCACACTCTCAAGCCATAAGGAAGCGGCTTAAAGCTTAAGAGTAGGCGTAATGAAAGATTAAAAACATAAAATGGTGCTTAACAAAATAATCAAAATATCCTTCATAAGCGCTTTAAATGCACATTTTCACCAAAATGCTTTTCTATTCTATTCAGTTTTCTCTAAAAGTCAAGAAAAAAATCAAATTTTTTATTTTTGTTTATTTTATGATAAACAAGAACAAATTGACATAAAAATAAAAAATATAATAATAAAAATTATCCCCTGAAACCATAGCCATCCGGCAGGGAGCATCTGGACGCCTTTTTGAGTGACAAGGTTATTTTGCGCCACTGAATAAGGTATCCATAAAACCACCCAAAAGAAGTCCCAAAGTGCCGGTCATGATCATTAGCGAAAGGATAAAGCCGAAAACGCCGACTAAAAGCAGGGCGGTAAAGGTGCCGCCCGGGCCGAAATAGCGCTCCGCCCAGCCGATCTGCCCCATAAAATGTTTCACGCGGACGCGATAAATAATAAGCAGAAGGCTTAAAATCACACCGATGATCCCAAGGACAATATTCATGGTAACCGTTTAATACTCCAATTATAACACAATATACAAATGTTCTCTGTAGCCCATTTTAAAGAAATGGCAAGTTGTTTTTTAAGCAAGTTCTGCTAAAATTTAGTAGTTAGAAGATTTTAAATCAATGCCATGGAGAAAGGACTTATCCTGGCCGGGATCATCGGCCCCATTTACTTCTTTTATGGGCTTTCTTTTTTGCTGTATCCCAATCAGTGGAAAAGGCTAATCCAGGAATGTCTTAAAAACCACTTCGGTATGCAGGCAAGCATGTTCATGGCCCTGCTGTTGGGCCTGATCATCATCAACGCGTACAACGTGTGGGAATGGAACCTGCTCATCATCATCACCTTGACCGGCTGGCTTTTTCTTTTAAAAGGAGTGTTTTACCTGCTAGCCCCCGAATACTGGATCAAAAAAGTATTGAAACATAAATGCTATCAGGACAAAGGCTGGCTCTATTGCTGGGGGGCTGTGATGACGATTTTGGGTATTCTTTTATCGTACAGCGCTTATTTCGCTTAAAGGTGATTGATATTGTTCTCGGTAGGGTTTTTTGATAAACTTTTTACGTTTTATTATATCCATTCTCCGTAGTATTTTAATTACATCCTTTGTGGGTTGCGGAGAATAAAAATAGCCACTTGGCCTACTACAAAGGATGAATAAAAATAAAAACAATGGAAAAAGCACTTATCCTTGCGGCCATTATCGGTCCTTATTATTTGATCTTCGGCCTTTCTTTACTGATGTACGCCAGCCAATGGAAAAAAGTCGTGGAAAATTATGAAAAAAACCATTTCACCTGGCTGCCCTTTGCGGCCATCGCGCTCATCCTGGGTCTGGTGATCATTAATATGTACAACGTGTGGGAATGGAACCTGTATGTGGTGATCACGCTGACCGGCTGGATCGCCCTTTTAAAAGGCACTTTATATCTTTTAGCGCCGGAGACCTGGATCAAAAAAGCAATGAAATGCAAATGGTTCCGCCAGGAAGGTTTTTTGTATTTCTGGGGCGCGCTTCTGACAGTTCTGGGGGTCCTTTTGACCTACAATGCCTACTGGGCTTATTAAAAAGAACGAATCATCAGAAAACCAGTCTGCTTCAGCGGGCCGGTTTTTGTTGACTTAAATCAATTGGTTGGATAATATCGACCTGCTCATTTCAGATGTGGGGACTTAGCTCAGTTGGCTAGAGCGCCTGCTTTGCACGCAGGAGGTCAAGGGTTCGACTCCCTTAGTCTCCACCATCAAAAAACCTTTGGACATCCGTCAGAAGGTATTTTGTTATTAGTGAGGAGAACCCTTGGGTTCGCCTGAATAAAGGAGAAGCAAAGCGACGACTATTATGAAGCTCGACCTCGGACTGAGCGAAGCGAAGGAGAATGTAAGAAATACGAAAAAGGAGACTGGCGAACATAGTGAGCCAAAGCGACTATTTGAGCACTAGAAGCAAGTTGAGCCGAAGGCGAGACGTAGCGAGAGGACTCCCTTAGTCTCCACCATGAAAATCTTCCTTCGGGAGGTTTTTTGTTTGTAAAGAGCGGTCCGATGCAACGTCGGACAGGTCAAGGGTTCGACTCCCTTAGTCTCCACCATCAAAAAACCTTTGGACATCCGTCAGAAGGTATTTTGTTATTAGTGAGGAGAACCCTTGGGTTCGATGCGAAAAAGGAGACTGGCGAACATAGTGAGCCAAAGCGACTATTTGAGCACTAGAAGCAAGTTGAGCCGAAGGCGAGACGTAGCGAGAGGACTCCCTTAGTCTCCACCATTATAAGGTATAACCGGTCTTTTCTTTCTTTCGGTTTCTTGGTAAGTAGCGAGCGACGCGGTCCGAAGCGTAAGGAATCCGTCAGGATGACTGGATCATAGGACTCCGAAAGGTAAATGTACGCAGAAGATTTACTTTGAGGAGAGCGGAGCCCTATTGATATTTACCCCCCAACCCTTTTTTGTTCCCCTTATTAGGGGAATTAAGGGGTTGGGCCCCGCGCACTGGTATACACGCACTACTATATAAAAAAATAAAATCTTGACAACATCAGGATTAACCAGTAATATCCCCCGCCTTTGCTTAATTGGCTTTTTTATGTTGAAACGATTATTAATACTCAGTTTTATCTGCCTATTCGTTTTTCTCCTCGTCCACCTCGTACCAGGAGAAGCGAGAGGTGATGAAAGCGCAGGAAAATCCTCTTTTTCATCTGTCTCCCAATCAATCGTCTTTCCGGATCCGGAGGTAAGACCCTCCCCTATTGTAGACCGCTACGGTATTTTAGAAATGCCGCACCGATACGCCGTTAAATTCGTCAAATACCCAGGGTCATTGGGGCGGCTGGAAACATATGAAAAAGTGGGCGATCGGTATATCATGCGCCATACGTACACCGCCGATTACCCGAAAGAGGGTACTAAAAGCAGTCCGTGGGACATGAAAACGGTAGGGGGGAATGTGGTGCGATACATCTACCGAACAACCCATAGCGGAATGAACGGACGGGATAAAAATGGTGAGTCATTTGGTGTTTACAAAGTCAGTTTTCCGATGCCTCACGATGTGGAACCGCTTATAAAGGCAGGCAAAATACCTGAATCCTACGTAAATAAGATCCCGATCATCAATTACCGGGGGCCTGAAGGAAATCAGATGCTATATCCTCATCCGGAAAGCATTGTAGGGGCAAATATCGTCCTTCATACCGCCCGCAAAGGCTCACGCGGATGTATGATGGTGGAAAACGAAGCCATGAGCCGCCTGTATCATGAAGATCTGATCACCGAAAACGACAAAGAGATCATCCCGCTCGTGATTTATGACGAAGATGTGATCGCGCCGCCGATCGGCGAATTATTTTAAACGCCGTGCCAGCTTCTGTATCTTTTTAAGGTATCGCTGACGTTTTTTATCTGTGGTAAAGGGTACAGACCAGCAGGGAGCATGGATAATTTTTTTAATCCCGCAGAACTTTAAAATCCCCTTCTTAATCCGTTTCCATCCCCAATTACCGTAAATCCATCGCACCGCCCACCCGGGACCGCCATAACTCTCGATTGCCACCGCCTTTTTACAGGGTAACAGGCCGACGGGAATAGAAACCGAACCGATCAAATTTTTATATTTAAAGGCGAAATCCGATGAAAACACCTTTTCAAACCACCCCTCTAAAACCGCCGGGGCTCCAAACCACCACACCGGATAAATAAAGATCATCCAGTCCGCCCATCGGATCAATTCCTGATACCGCCGGACTTCAGGATTATCCGCCCCATGCAATTCAGGAGTACGGAGCAACGGGTCAAATCGCTCGGCATATAGATCGATACTCTTAACAGAGTGATTCGCTTCATTCGCTCCTTTAATAAAAGCGCTCTTGAGCGCGTGGGTAAAGCTGGACGTTTTTGGATGAGCGTAAACAATTAAGCAGTTCATATTTTTATTTTTAAGTTCAGTTCCATCTTAGCAAAAAAACCGATTGCACACATCTGAATCAAATACTTATAAGAATCGGCGGTTTCAGCACTACCGTCTGCGATTTCGCGGATTGGCACGATACGTCGTGCGGGTCCCGCGCCGTATTCGTTGCGCTTTGGGCGCTTCACGCTCAGGTTCGGGCAATCCTTCAGGTAAATCCTTTTGAAACAGCTTTGTCTCGATCAAACGTTCAATTTTTTTCAGCTTATCGC
Organism: uncultured Candidatus Peribacteria bacterium; assembly: GCA_964538225.1. Lineage (GTDB taxonomy): Bacteria > Patescibacteriota > Gracilibacteria > UM-FILTER-43-11 > UM-FILTER-43-11 > JAFGCR01. Next base: position 4,340 of record CAZIDW010000039.1, on the reverse strand, counting down.
TTTGGCTGGGTATAATAAACGTGATGGCACGCCCCGCTTTGCCTGCCCGGGCGGTACGCCCAATGCGATGCACATAATCCTCAGCGTATTCGGGGACATCATAATTGATCACCAGAGCAATATCATTCACATCAATTCCGCGGGCGGCAATATCCGTTGCGACCAATACGCGATATTTCCCCCGCTTAAAGCCCTCCAATGCCTGCGTACGCTGAGAAAGTGACCGGTTTGAATGGATCTCTGTGGCTTGATGCCCCATACGATTCACATCCCGGCAGATCTTTTTAGCTCCATATTTAGTGCGGCTAAAAATCAGCACAGTTCCTTCATACTGTTTTAAAAGCACATCCAGCAGATGTCTTTTTTGATTTCGCGTAACGATATAGATTTCCTGATCCACCCCCTCAACAGTGGTGCCCTGACGGGCTACTTCCACATGCGTGGGTGTTCTCATGTGTTCAGTGGCTATTTTAACGATCTCACTCGGCATCGTGGCAGAAAAAAGCATGGTCTGGCGGTCTTTAGGCACCACATATAAAATCTTTTTGATCTGAGGAGCAAAACCCATATCCAGCATACGGTCAGCCTCATCAAGTACCAGCACACTGACGTCATGCAGAGGAATCGTTTTTTCTTCAATATGATTGATGATACGTCCGGGTGTGCCGATAATCACATGGGGGTTTTTGCGAAGTGCCTGCAATTGACGGTTCATAGGAGCGCCGCCGATGATGATGGCTGTACGGATTCCGAATGAACCGGCTATTTTGTGCATCACCTCCTCTACCTGCAGAGCCAGCTCACGAGTAGGAAGTAGTATTAACCCCCGTCCGCCATGGCGTATAAGCCGTTGGACGATCGGCAGGCCAAAAGCCAGCGTTTTACCGGTACCGGTTTGCGCAACACCAATAATATCCTCGCCTTTCAGCCCATCGGGTATAGCCTGAGCCTGAATAGGGGTGGGAGTATGAAATTTGAGCCGATCCAACACTTTCAGAATAGGGGCGTCCAGTTCTAAATTATAAAAACTCGGTTTGTTTGAATGCTCGGCATTTTTATATTTATGCATTACAGTGATTAAATTATAAAGTTATTATATACACAATAATAAATAATGTCAACATGCCGCAAAAAAGGAAAATATTTGACGTCTAAGCACAACTTCGGTATCTTTTTTCACGCTAAGAAAACGGTGAGGGCGATTAGCTCAGCTGGTTAGAGCGCTACACTGATAATGTAGAGGTCGGAAGTTCAAGTCTTCCATCGCCCACCACTTTTTTTACGTACCTAAATTTGCTCAGCTGGTCCGATGCTAATCGGACTCGAAGCTTTGCTTCGTAGTTAGAGCTCTACAATGTTTCCTTCGCCGCAGGCGAAATAATGTAGAGGTCGGAAGTTCAAGTCTTCCATCGCCCACCATTCGACTCCGTTTTTTTGCATTGATCAAAAAACTCCGCTCATGGTGTGCCACCGCAGACTTAAGTCGCTTAAGTCGAATGAACCGAGCAATAGAACATGGCTTATTCAAGCCATTTTTCACCCTGTCGTCTTGGCATACGCTTCCATTTTAGGAGCGGCATGATGAACCAATGCGCGTACAAAACGTTTAAAACCGGTATCAAAACGCTGACCGGGCTTTATGACATCCTCGTCCACCCCAACCGTTTCTAAAACCGCCCACAATGTCGCCCTCTGAAAATCGATGTTTTTGGCTAAAAGTTTAGCCAGATTCTGGTTATACCATAACTTAATCGCCTCCTGAGGTACGCGCCGGAATCCTTTCACCCAGTCTTCCCCGATATTCGGAAAAATATCCGTCCAACCCTTACCGGTCTCCATCGGAACCATACGGATATCGCAAAGCAGCGCGTCTTCTGCTTCAACGAAAGGCTGGCCCCGCTTTAGCTTGAATTCAGGCCAGCTGCGGGGAGAATCGATCGTAGTATCAGACACCAAAAGATTACTCACTTCTGCCGGCATACTTTTTACGCGGGGGTCAAGCGCCGGACCGATCAGTTCATAAGATTTTCCGCCCAACAAATCCATCCCCAATCCTTCCTTTTTATAGACCATCTCCCAGCGGTCGACCAAATCCAGAAGCTTATCACGACAACAGGCACTTTGTAAAAGCTCCCCATATGTCATGGGGTGAGAAGGGCTGTCTAAAGGCTGCTCCATTACATACTGGACCTGTTTCCGGAAACGAAGCCCTTTCTGCTGAACTAGGATATCCTGTAAATTAGCCTTATCAACGGCTAGATCAGTTACTCCCAGACCTAAAACATCCCTCATGCCTCCAGTATAAGTCACAGTCATACTGGGATGAATTCGGGTGGGGACCATCGGAATACCGTATTTTTTAAGAGTCCGGTGGTCTTTGCGCGCATCCGTATATGTCATGTTCTGCCAGGCTCGCCCAAGCTTACTCGGAATCTTATAAACCATACCGGCTTCATGATCCAGCCAGACATGATGTTCCGCTCCGGATATACGCTCACCTTTCAGTTCCATTCGTCAATTGATTAACTGCCCAGCGGGCATGGTCGAGGATAATATCATCCTTTTCCCGTTTAATCAATTCCTCAAGAAGCGGGATAAGTGTTTTATCCCCGCTGTTACCCGCCACAACGCAGGCATTGCGGATCAGCCCGAAACGTTTCGCGCGCATTAAAGGCGTCCCGGCAAAACGATTTAAAAATTCTTCATCTGATTTAATAGAAAGGATGGTTTTTAAATCTGCCGACCCCCCTGCTCCGCTCTCCGGTTTTAGCGGAGCAATAAGCACATCGCATCGGGAAACGGCATTAAACGGGCAGATTTCCTGACACGCGTCACAGCCGAACAGCCGATTACCGATCTTCGGGCGCAGTTCAGCAGGGATCGGACCTTTATTTTCAATCGTGAGATAAGAAATACACTTCCGGGCATCCAGTTTTCCGGGTTTCACAAGGGCTTCCGTAGGACAGCTTTTGATACATTTCCGGCAATCTCCGCAGTCCGGCATGGGCTTTTTAGGAGTAAGTGGTAAATCGAGATTGGTTAAAAGTGACGCAATAAAAAAATAGCTCCCCCGCGACGGATTGATGAGACAGGTATTTTTACCGAAGAAACCAAGCCCTGCCGCCTCCGCCAGCACCCGGTCAACGGTCGGTCCGCTATCGACAGAAACATACGTTTCTACCTTTGACATTTGACCTTTGACATTTGACTTTTTGAGCCAGTCAGACAGCTCAATGAGCTTCTTTTTTAAAACTTTATGGTAATCCTTCCCGACAGCATAGCGCGCAACAATTCCGCAACTTAGATCTTTAATATTGGATCTTGAAGCTGGCGCATACCATACCCCCAAAACCACCACCGACTTCACTCCCGGCAGAACGCGTTCCGGACGGAAACGGTCCTCTTTCATCCGCTCCAGCCAGTCCATATCCGCCTGATAACCTTTTTTTATCCATTCTTTAAAAATTTTCTCATGTTTTTTAAAATTACTTTTGATTTTTTCAAAAGAAGCGATCCCAAAAAAAGACCACCCCTGACCGTCGATAAATTGTTTTAAAGTATTAAAATCCATACCAAAGCAATTACACAGACCATTCTACCCTATGAAGCACCTTTCTAAAAAGCAAAAATTATGCTATAATTATAAGATATAATGTAACCGGACAAAGGTTTTAGTATATACTGAATAAAAAGTATTATTCCCATCCTATGCACAAAAAACAATTAAAAGAAAGCATCAAACTTGTCACCATTGCCATTGCCGCGCTTTTAAGCCTTGGAACGGTGATCTTCAGCGCTATGGAAGGTTGGAATCTTTTAGATTCTTTTTATTTTGTGGCCATGACCGCGACCACGGTGGGTTATGGGGATCTGGTGCCGACCCATACGCTAAGCAAGATCATTACGATTTTTTATTCGCTGATGATCATCCCTATTATCCTGTATGGGTTTTCCATCCTCGCCAAATACGAAGTGGAACGGGTCTACCGAAAAATAAGCGGCATCGAGCGCCAGCAGCAGGAGCAGGAAGACGAAATCGAAAAGACCGAACGGAAAATAAGGGAGCAAAAACGCCTGCTAAAAGGGCAGCAGGAAGAACTGGAAAGCCACCAGAAAAAGATCAAAAACCAGCAGAAAAAAATAAAAGAACAGACAGAATTGATGGATAAGCAGGAAAAAAAGATAAAAAAACAGGAAAAAATCAACAAAGAACAGGAAGAAGACCTGGAAGTCGTCCAGGACGTTGTGGAAGAAAGCATGGCCAAAGAGCTGGGAAAAAAATAAGCGGCATAATGGAAAAATCTAGGTGTTAGAAAGTTAATTTTGTGGCTAAAATAAGC
>CAZIDW010000038.1:0-12200 GCA_964538225.1 uncultured Candidatus Peribacteria bacterium | reverse complement strand
CTTCCTCAGTGTTTAGGTTGCGCTTGGAGCCCATTGCAAATACGCTCCAGCTTAGACTAATAAACAAAATCTCCCCCTCAGGTGAGGGGGAGCATCTCGGCGAAGCCGGAGAGGGGGTCAGGTGAGGGGGAGAGAGGGTGTCCCCAGCCCAGAGGGATCCACAAGACAGTCTGGCCACAACCCTCTTAATATATAGGTATATAGGATTAAATAATATGTACACATTGTCGCAACAAAAAAACTGTAACAGTTCACTCTTAAAATAAGTTATAGATAGCGACAATATCGGCTTAAAAACACGCTTTCTGTTAATTCTGTCGAAAAAAGGGCCACATTTGTTTTATTTGACACCAAAACGCCATTTCCATACAATAAATCCGATTGCGTATGAACACGGTGTCTATAAAAGCAAAAAAGCCCACCAAAAAGCCATAAACCATAAGTATGCCAATACCTGTTTTTTTAAAAAAATGGCATAGGCTTAGGTTCCGTAATGCGTGCGTCGATTATTAATCCCTCCTCTGATACCAGACACAAAGTCATCCTGATGGCCAGCATGGTTTCTGTCTGAGGTCACAACGTTTTGCTCCTTAGCACCACAGGAAGAACTGCCCTCACAAATACCCCGATGTCTATCGGGGCTGCACAAATCAATAGATTTATTGATTTACAAGGGTCCTATATGGACTCCTTCTAAACCCTAATGCAAAGAAACAGCGCTCCATTCTGCCCCACCAAAGGCAGAGAGCCAATAAATCACTTACTCTTTGCTCAAAGAGGCGAGAAATGCGTTCCGAGCGAAACAAAGGTCCTGAGCTTGTCGATGGACTGCTGTGTAGTAAGGATCCCGGCGTGGCCTGAACAAAATTACAGGCTACAGACGGAAAGCATTTCCCCTTTGCACCCAATTTTACTTATTACTTCTTAACACAAATAAGATATGTTTAAGAGCATCAAACGAGCGGTCGCGACATTCGCCGCATTGGCCCTTCTTATGACCAATGCCGGTGTCGCTTTCGCTCAGACGTTCAACGATGTACCGACAGACGCTTGGTACTTCGATTACGTTGAACAGCTCGTGGACGAAGGTGTCTTCGATGTCGGAGACAACTTTCGCCCCAACGACCCTCTTAATCGTGCCGAACTGGTCAAAATCGTTATTACAGCGATCGACGGCCTGGCGGATTACGAGGCGCCTGCTACCCCCACATTCGACGATGTGGCGGTCGACGCCTGGTACTACGATTATGTGGAATCAGCTGTTCAGCTCGGTATCGTCTCCGGCTACACCGATGTTGCCGGCAACCTGACCGGCATGTTCGGTCCCGGCGATACTGTTAACCGCGCCGCCGCCACCAAAATTCTGGTGAACGCGTTCGCGGTCCCCACCACCCTTTCTCCCGCTTCTCCTTTTGCGGATGTCCCGGCCAGCGCATGGTTCCATGACTATGTGCTCACGGCGTACAACCAGTCTGTTTTAGACGGCTATGCGAACGGTAACTTCGGCCCTGCCGATCCGGTTACCCGCGCACAGGTCGCTAAACTGGCGGTCAACGCCCAGGATCCGGTCCTCCGCGCACCCGGTGAGGGTGAAGGCGAAGGCGAAGGTGAAGGCGAAGGCGAAGGTGAAGGCGAAGGCGAAGGAATGGGCGAAGGCGCCCTGGAACTGTCGTTAAACGACGACACAGCCCCTTCTTCCACCCTGCCTCTGCAGGCGAACGGTGTTGAACTCGCTACGTTCGACTTTACAGCCGCAGACGACGACGTCATGCTGACGAACCTCGTTGTGACTCGCGGCGGTGTGGGCCAGACCAGTGACTGGGAACTGCTTTACCTTTACGAAGGGGGCACCCGCCTGACCACTGGCCGGACCATCAACAGCGACACCAACACGTCCACCTTCCCGCTGGACAAACTCGTTGAAGCGGGCACCACTACTTCTCTCCGCTTAGTCGGGGATGTAGCGGCCGGCGCCGGCGCTTCTAACCAGCACTACTTCTACGTGGCTTCTGCCGCGGACGTGACCTCTAACGCCCAGTCTGTGGCTGGCGACTTCCCGGTTGCCGGTAACACCTTTACTATGGGCGGTACGGGCACGGTTGTGAACGGCGTGACGGTCGCCCCCGGTTCTGTGATCTCCCAGCCGTATGTCGGCGGGCTGGATCAGGAAGTCTCTTCCCTGAAACTGACGGCCGGCTCCACCAACGACCTGGCCCTGCATTCCATTTCCCTGACCCAGAACGGCACACTGGACGGCAGTAAAATGGTAAACTGCCGCCTGCTCCGCGGAAGCGATGAAGTCGCTTCAGCCACCGGCTTTGAAGGCGACCGGATGCCTTTTGTCCTGGATTCACCGTATGTGATCCCCGAAGGGCAGTCCAAAACCTTCTTTGTGAACTGTGACATCGACGGCGGACGCACCACCGACACGGTGCAGCTCTACCTTGATGAAGACACCGACATCCTGGTCATCGACCAGCAGTACGGTTTCGGCGCCACAGTCAGCAACAGCTTCGGTGTGACCGCGGTGGCCTCCACCAACCTCCAGGGCGGTAAAGTCACCATCACGGATAACGGCCCGGCCTCCCAGCAGATCGCCCAGAACTCCACCAACATCCATATGCTCGACTACTCCATCACCGCCGACCGCGACGTGCGTGTCCGCGACATGGATTTGGAAGTGAGATTGCAGAGTGGCGTTGGCCCACAATTGGGTGCCATCGGTTCCGGTACAGCTAGCTTAGGCGCTACTGCCGCCGTGGCTGCCACTGGTACTGTTACCTTTACTGCTCAACCGCCTGATGGCGACGAGTTGACGATTGATGGTGTGACTTATGAATTTGACACAGCCGATGATGGTGTTGGCGCTGGTAATGTAGATATCGGTGATACAGGTGCGGTAGCACCTGGCGCTATTCCAGCCCTTCTCGTTGCTGTTGAAGCTGGCGCTCTTTCTTCCATGGTTGATAGTGGAGGAGGTGTGCTTACTGTTACTGCTGATACCGCTGGTGCTGCTGGTAACACAATCGGCATGTCTGAACCTACTGAGACCAATGTGGGTGATGTAACTCTTTCCGGCGCGACCTTAACAGGTGGCGCGGATGCAATTCCTGCTGCTACCACCCAGAACGTTTGCTACGACACAGCGAGTGAAACGCCTGGTATCGCGATTGGCGATACGGTCAGCCTGCCTACGGCTGGTGGTACTGTGTACAGTATTGCGACCTCCGTTCCGGTTGCTGCCGCTTGTGACGGCGGCGCTGGAACCCAGTTCACCACCAATGAACCAGCCGGTACCGCTTTGGCTGCCGGCACGGTTCAGGAAGTGAACCCTTACGATTTCGTCAAGAACGTGAAGATCATGGATCGCGACAGCGAGAGCACCCTGCAGGGTCCCATGACCAAAGCGAGCGACGGCACTGCAGCTACAGTTGGTGTTCGCACGGTGTACACCAAGAACTTCACGGAAGACTACCAGCTTACCGGCGGTGATGCCCGCCACCTGGCGGTGATGGTCGACCTTGACCAGAACATGCCCGACGGCTACCAGCTGGACGCGGAAATCAACTACGTCACAGCAGCCGGCTACCTGAAGGATGACAATGCCAACGAGAACGTCGCCACCGGCGACATCGTCGGCGGCCAACTCCGCGGTAAAAGCCACACCACGGCCACCAACAGCCTGGCGATCGCCCGCGCGGCCACTCCGAATTCCCAGACATACGTGAAAGGGGATCAGGAAGTGCCGTCTCTGGGTATTTCCATGTCTGCTGGCGATGCCGGCGCGATTACCATCAAAAAGCTTCCGGTGTATGTTTACGGCGATTCCACTGGCGGAGCCACTAACTGGGGCGGTACCAATGGCGCTGGTGATACAGCGGCCAGCAGCATCGTCTCCAGCGTGACCCTGATGGACGGCAACGATGTTGTGGCCGGCCCTGAGAACCTCACGTTGGTAGATAACGATTCTACAACGGCTGGCGGATTTGATGGAGACAGCACTGACTACTACAAGACCACCTTCGACAATCTCGACCTCGAGATCGACAAAGGCGCCACCAAAACGTACACGATCGTGGCCAAACTGCTGAACACTGCTAACGCCACCACCTACTTTGCGGTTGATGTGGATAGTAGTAAAATATTGGCGGAAGACAATGACGCCAACACCATCACCCCGACCGGCGGTTACCTCAACAACGGGGCCACCAAAGATCCTGAACTCACGGTCCTCACCTCCGGCACGCTCACCGCGTTCGCGGAAGACAATCCGAGTTCAGAGCTCCTGATTGCCGGCACCACCGGCCAGATGGTCTCTAAATACCGCTTCCACTCCCTGCGCGAAGCTTGGGTCATCGATAAACTGACCCTGGTGAACGATACCGGCGCCGCCACTCCTGGTGACTTCGGCAGCACCGACGGCGACGTTGTCGCAACCGGCGCACTCAGCCAGGTCGCGGTAACGTACAAGGACATGAACGGTGTTTCCCAGACCAAGACCGGCGCCCTCTCCGGAGGACGTGCTACTCTGTCCGGTCTTGAGATCTACGTTCCGAAAGGCGAAGACGCGTACGTTGAAGTCTGGGCGGATGTGACCACCATGGCCGGCTTCGGCGAAGCTCTGTCCGGTAAAGGATTCCGTCTCGGTATCCAGGACGTGAGCAACACCATCTCCACCTTCAACGCGGTGGGCCAGTCTTCGTCCACTACGGACAACTTCACATTGGGCACCGAGATAGCCAACCAGTCCACAGTCAACGGCTTTGTAATCCGCAAGACCAAACCCACCTTCGCGAAGGCGTCTGGCTTAAGCACCACACTGATCAACGGTGAAAACCGCCTCTACGGTGTTACGGTTACAGCGGACAGCGCGGGCTCTGTGAGCTTCGGCCGCATGAGCTTTACTGTTACCAATGGTGCTGTAGCTGGCCCCGGCCCACTTAGCGCTTTCAAAGCCTACCGTGGTTCCACCCTGCTGGATAGCACCAAGGCACAGATCCACAACGGTACGACCAACACAGACCTGACCGGTGCCGGCACGATCGCTGGCGGCAACACTGAGGACGCGATTGTCGCTTTCCTCGTTGAGGAATCCGTTGCCGCGGGCGCTTCCCAGACGTACTATCTGGACGCAACCATGACCAGCGCAACCACCAATGAAACGGTCAGCGCTAAAATGGCTGTCGGCGACGAAGGTACTCCTGTTACAGGCATCCTTGCCGCCAATTCTACCGGCAACGGTAATACCGGCCGCATCTCGGATGCGGGTGGTGGTGGCGAGGCCCTGTTTGACACAGGTGCAGCCGCAACCGACTTCGTTGACCTGACAGTCGCCGGCCGCGCACACATCTGGTCTGATAAATCAGCCGATGCCCATGCGTATCCCACAGTCGCTGTAGCAGGTCCTCCTGCTCAGATCGGCGACGGTACCGGTTCCTACGACTGGACCAACGGCTTCCTGCTGGGGATCAATGAGTTAAGCTCACACGCTTTGACTTACTAATCTCAGCTGACCCCCTCCGTCACACCTTCTCCCTTTGGCACTTCGGCAAGCTCAGTGCCCAGGGCTACGGTGTGTCGGCTCCCCCTCACTTGAGGGGGAGACCCCCTCCCTCCCCGCACAGCGGGGAGTACTCCCCCTCACCTGAGGGGGAGACTAAAACTGGTTTCTGCCTACGCGTAAAGCTACGGCAGATTGCATCTAACCGTTTTAACCCCTTCCCCGGTTCTCCCGGGGAGGGGGTTTTTGGTATGTAAGTAAAGTCCGGACTCCGCGTTGCGGAGTCCGGACTTGGGCATATTACAATTAAGTATTGACAGTAAACAAATGTTTACCTAAATTATATTCCTAGCATTTAAACGAATTAGTAGTATGCCATCAAGAAAAACAGAGCTTATAAATGAACAATTTTATCACGTCTATAACAGAGGCATTAAAAAGGAAAATATTTTTTTGCGAGGAAAAGATTATGAGCGGTTTTGGTACAAGGCAAATGAATATAGAAAAAAATATAATATAAAAATATTTGCATGGGCATTGTTGCCAAATCATTTTCATATGCTCATTAAAGCATTTGGGGATCAAGTCCGGACTCCCCTTAATGCCATTTCTTCTTTTTTGCTTAAATTACAGCAATCGCATGCTATGTATTTTAAATCCAAATATGACAAAATCGGCCCTGTTTTTCAGGGACGCTTTAGCGCCAAACCCGTCTATGATGAAGAATATTTAATCCAATTATTGCATTATATCCATCGCCAGCCGAGTCACCATAATATCGCATCCGATCAAGATTGGCCTTATACATCTTTAAATTCATATTTATATGCGAGTCCGGACTCAGATCTAATTACTGTTGATGATTATGATAAGAGTTTTAATAATTTTGAAGGGCTACTGGAGTCCGGACTCGAGCCGTGGTAAAATAAACAAGCCTTTAAATAATCAAATCATGAAAAAAACACTCACCACTTTAGCAATCCTTTTATTTCTGCCGGCCAATGCCCTGGCGGCCCTGATGGTCTCTGAGGCCAATAACCAATTGGCTTTAAACCAGGTGCGGGAACTGACCCCCATGAACATCACGGCAGAGGCGGATGGTGAAATTACGGCCGAACACGGCATGAACATCATCATCGATGAAAACAATCGCGTATTGTGGGAAGCAGTGGATGTGATCACGGCCAGCGGTACGGCGGTGGATAATGGTAAAATAGCGGCCGAAATCACCCCTGAATACGATGACAGTTACCGCGTGATGACCATTCCGGTGCTGGAGGATTTCGCGGCAGACGAAACCGTCCGCCTGCCCGGCGCCAAGATGCGCGCCTACGACCGCGCGTTCGGTTCGCGCTTTTTGTATCTGGATCTGGACGGCGACCTTTCTTATGAGACCACCGACCTGACCGCTTACAAAGTCACCGATACCGCCGCGGTCACCGACCAGACCTCCCCTTATCCTGTCCAGCATTTAGCCGCCGAGCTGTCCGAAGATTTAAACTCCGTCACCTTTACCTGGCAGAACCCGCCGGACTGGGATTTTTCGGGCGTGACGCTGGAACGTGAACGGATACGGGATGGGTTTACGCAGGATATCATCCTTTTTGACCGGCGCACCTACACGGAATACACGGATGACGACATCCGGGAAGGGGATGAGCTTACGTACCGTTTTTATACGCTTGACGCACGGAACAAGGGCGAACCGCTTCTTTATGAAACCGTGGCGGAACCCCCGGAACCCGAAGAACCGGCCGAAGAAGAGCCGGAAGAAGAACCCGCGGACGAGGAACACAATCTCACGCCGGATCAAATCGACCGCCTGCACGACCTGTACCATTATTACAAAGTCCGCCATGCTATTAAATGCCAGCGGGATGACAGCCAGTGCCTGTGGGCTAAGATCAACCTGGTCTACGCGCAGGAAGTGCTGGGCCTTTCTGATGTGGATGCCAGCCTGTCCGACCGCGACCTGTACCTGATGGGCATCCGCATCCGGTGGCCGGAACAGCGTTACCAGCAAAAATGCGTGGAAGCGGAAACACCGGATAAGACCTGCGCGGCGCTGGAAAAATCCCTGACTCGCGCTCATTATTTTCTTGAAAGGGATGAATAGATTTGGTAAAGTCTAACCTCCTTTTAACTGTTAAGCCTAAACACATGTTTAAAAAGTTCATTTCCCTGTTTTTGGCAACGTTGTTTCTGGCGGGCTGTATTCAGTCGGGCTGGACGGTAAAAGTCGACCTGACCGACGAGGAACGCCAGCAGGCCGAAGCCACGGTCGCGGAATACGCGGACAGGATCAAACATTACGAACCCGACGAGATCTTCAACACCCCCGAACCGCCCATCCCGTTTTGGGTGGAGCTGGCGCGGGCGTACGAAAAGCTCGGCAAACTGGGCGACGCGCTGGATACGTATGAAAAAGCCAAAAAGATCTACACGCGCTCCCAGGCTGTTGAACACAATATCGGCCGGCTGTACGAAAAGGCGGGCAAGTATGAAGACGCGGTGAACCAGTATCTGTATATAGCTGAAGAATTCCAGGAACCTAAATACTATTACGACATCACCTGGGTCTACATTAAAGCCAAAGACCGCAAAAACGCGGAAAAATACTTTAATGTGTGGCAATTGGCCACCCAGAGGACCGACAATCAGACCCAGCAGGCCATTAAAGACCTGCGCGCGGAAGAAAAAGCGGATTAACCGTTCACATTTCGCGTATTGTGCTGTACAGTGTTCATACCGTCCGTTCATTTTCGGAAGGTCATCTTAATTTGTAAACTTTTTTGAATTATGAAAGTCGATATTAAAAAACTACCCAAATCCGAAGTCCAGCTCACCATTACCGTGCCGTATGAAACGTACCGGGAGTCCGAAAAAAAGGCGCTGGAAGAAATTGGTCAAAAAGTAAAAGTCTCCGGTTTCCGGTCCGGGAATATCCCGGAAGATGTCGTTCGCCAGAATGTGGACGCGGACACCATCAGGGCGGCTACGCTGGACCATGTGCTCCCCCAGACATACGCGCAGGCCGCCAAAGAAAACAACCTGCAGGTCATCGCCCAGCCCAAAGTCGAGCTCAAATCCCCGGTGGATAAAGAAGGCGATGAACTGGTGTATACGGCCACCGTCGCGATACTGCCGGAAGTGGAAATGGGGGATTACAAAAAAATCAAAGTCCCTCGCAAGCCGGTAAAAGTCGAACAGAAGAATATCGACGGCACCGTCAACATGATTATGGAGCGTTACGCGGAATGGAACGATGTGGATCGGCCCGCCAAAGAAGGCGACCGGGCGGAAGTGGCTTTTGAGGGGTTCGATGAACAAGGCGAGCCCATTCCCAACACCGCCAGCAAAAACCACCCCATCGTCCTCGGCTCCAATACCATGGTGCCCGGGTTCGAAGAGGCGATCATGGGCATGAAAAAGGGCGAGACCAAGGAATTCGACGTCACTTTCCCCAAAGATTACCACGCGCAGGCCATGCAGGGGAAAAAGGTCAAATTCAAAGTCACCTTAAACCGCCTGGAAGAAAAAAAAGAACAGGAATTGACTGAAGCTATGATAGAAAAGGTCACTGGCAAAAAGCAAAGTATTGATGACTTCAAAAAACTCGTGGAAGAGGATTTAAAAAAAGAAATGGAAAACCGCAACCGCCAGGAGCACGACAGCGCCGTGGTCTCAGAGATCATCAAGATCACCAAAGCCGACCTCCCCGAGGCGCTCATCGACCAGGAACTCGGCATGATGCTCGAGGAGCAGAAACGGCGCGTCCAGCAGCAGGGGCTGGACTGGCAGCAGTACCTGACACACATCAAAAAAAGTGAGGAGGATTTTAAAAAAGACCACAGCAAAGCGGCGGAAGAGCGGGTGTTGGCCCGTTTGGGCGTCCAGCACATCATCAAAGACGCGGACCTGAAAGTGGATGAAGAAACAGTGGATAAAAAGGTCGAGGAGATCATCGGCCAGTATCCGGAAGAACAGCAGAAGACCGTGCGCGAACATTTCGAAAAAGACGCGAATGCCCGCCGGAACATCCGCCACAACATGGCCGCCGATAAATTGATTGATATGCTTTCTGGCTGAATCCCTTTTGGGCCCCAAAGTTAGTCGGGGCGAAGTTTAGTGAGCTTTCTGGAAGGCGAAGACACTTGTTTGGAAAGGCCGAAAACCTTTTGGAAAGGTTTTCGGAACTAAAATAGGTGAGCCTGCAGGAAAATGAACGCACGTAGCCCCGACACCGCTTTGGGTCTTGAGGGCCCCAAAGTTAGTCGGGGCGAAGTTTAGTGAGCTTTCTGGAAGGCGAAGACACTTGTTTGGAAAGGCCGAAAACCTTTTGGAAAGGTTTTCGGAACTAATCGATTTCTTTCACCGAAAAAATTCCCGGAATGCCTTCCAGCTGGTGGATGACTTTGCTCAGTGTCTCCAGGCTGTCCAGGCTGGCCTCGATAATCATATAACCCATATCCGTGCCTTCCTCGCGTATGTTTTTGATGTCCAGGATGGGCAGTTCGTTTTCAGCGAACACATTGGCCACGTCCCGCAGTAAGCCGATGCGCGACCGGCGGTCCAGACGGAGCTTGGCGGTGTATTCGGGCGCCCGTTGTGTGCTCCATGACGTTTTGATGAAACGGTCGGGTTCAAGCCCTTTTAAAACCTTGCAGTCCTGTTTATGGATGGTGACTCCCCGCCCCCGGGTGATATAGCCGACAATCGGATCCTCCTGCTTGGGCGTACAGCATGAGGCCATCTGAGTTTTGTGCCCCCGCTCCCCGGTGATCAGCACTTCGGGTTCTTCTTCAAAGTTAATACTTTCGGAAAGCACTTCATGCGCCATAGACGCTTGTGACGCGCGTTTCATCAGCTGGTCCATCGGCAGGACTTTTTTAATCACGTCCAGGGCGTTCAGCGACCCGTTGCCGACCCGTTCGATTACTTTTTCGCGTTCACGGACAGACAGCCGTTCCCCTTCATAAGTCTTAAACAGGCTCAGGTTCGGGTCTAAAAGCGGCTTGTTGAACTGCTTGAGTTTTTTGTTGATCGTCTCTTTGCCCATCCGCAGGAGTTTTTCACGGTCCTGATTATTGAACCATTGCTTGATGCGGGATTTGGCATGGGAAGTGACCACAAAGGAAAGCCAGTAGCGATTCGGCTGTTCCGCGTTGCTGGTAAGGATTTCCACAATCTGCCCGTTTCTCAGTTTATAATCCAGCGGCACGATACGCCCGTCTGCTTTAGCCCCCTTGCAGGAATGGCCGACATTGCTGTGGATGGTGTAGGCGAAGTCCACCGGCGTCGCGTTATACGGCAGGTCCAGCACGTCTCCCTTTGGCGTCAGCACAAAGATGCGGTCATGGAAGATATCCACGCTCAGGGTTTCGATGAATTCCGAATTGCTTTTCAGGTTTTCATGCAGTTCCACCAGGCTCTGTATCCAGTTCAGTTTTTGCTCGTTGATACTGCTGGAGCCCGCGTCTTTGTAATTCCAGTGGGCCGCGATCCCGTATTTGGCCACCTGGTTCATCTCGTGCGTGCGGATCTGCACTTCCAGAGGCTGGTTGTGCAGTTTGGGGCACAGGCCGATGAGGGTGGTGTGCAGGCTCTGGTAGCCGTTGTTTTTCGGCACCGCGATGTAATCCTTAAAACGCCGGGAAAGCGGCGTCCAGTGCTTATGGATGACCCCCAGCGCCTGGTAACATTGCGATTCGGTATCCACAATAATCCGCAGGGCGAAGATGTCATACAGCTCCCCCACATAGTTTTTCCCCTTTTTTTTGAGTTTTTTGTAGATGCTGTAAGGGTTCTTGATGCGCCCCTCCATAGAGACTTCCAGCCTGACTTCCTTAAGCGCTTTGGAAAGGACGGCTTTGCTGTTTTTAATGATGTTTTTCTGGAGGCCGGTCAGTTTATCCAGCTCCTGATGGACCTGTTTATATTCTTTGGGATGCAAGTGTTTGAACGCCAGTGTGTCCAGCTCGTTTTTAATCCGGTAGATACCTAACCGGGAAGCGATGGGGGAATAAATTGTCAGCGTTTCTTCGGCGATGCGCGTCCGCTTATCCGACTTGTCCAGATACTGGAGCGTCCGCATGTTGTGCAGGCGATCCGCCAGTTTAATCAGGATGACGCGGATGTCTTTGGCCATGGCCAGGAACATCTTGCGCAGGTTTTCGATCTGGCGTTCCCGCCCCCGGTAATAGATTTTCCGCAGTTTTTCCAGCCCTTTCAAAAGCGGAACCACGCTGTCCCCGAATTCTTTTTTCAGGTCATCGATTTTCATATCCGTGTCCTCCAGCACGTCATGCAGAAGACCGGCGATGATGGAATCCTCATCCGGATGCATAGACAGCAGAATGTCCACCACTTCCAGCGGATGCTGGACATACGGTTCGCCTGAAAGACGTTTTTGGCCTTTATGGGCTTCCGCCGCGATCTCATACGCTTTCCGCACACGCGCTTCATCCAACGCGGGCAAATAAACTTTTGCCTTTTTAATAATTCCGTCGATGGTGGTTTTTTTGGTCATAAAAAAACGGGCGGAAATTTATTAAGAGGAGGATTTTTATATCGTAGCACCTTTTTATCAGTTGGACAAATTTTGTTGAAATGTCCAATTCATTCCAATTGATCAATTTCCAAATGATTTCTAAATTTTAATTTTTCAATAAATTTTTAAACCCGAACATGAAGGATTAAA
>CAZIDW010000037.1:7835-12750 GCA_964538225.1 uncultured Candidatus Peribacteria bacterium | reverse complement strand
ATCAGTAAGCTTTTTTCCTGCTGTCCAAAGAAAGTTTTATTGGACACTAGTGTTTATGCATTTATAAATTTGACAATTTTTATTTTTTAATTTAAAATATTAAACCTTATAAAGTTAACCCCGCCCTGTCATGGAAAAAGAACTTTTCTCTGAGATTAATCAATTATCGCAAAAATTCTCCGCCGATCAGGCGACACTTCAGGAAGCTCAGCACATTATTACTGATACACTAATGAAAATCAGCGAATTAGAACAACAGGACTTGGTTGTGCAACTTAAAGGTTCTGAGGGTTCAGATTTGACTGCTTTAAAAAAGACAATCAGGCAATTCCATACAAAGAGAACAGAAATTACACAATCAGCGAGATATGATGTCGCCAAAGCAATATAATCTTTAATCCGCCATTTATCATGCCGAATAAGCCCTCCAAAACACCGGCAGACAACCCTGAAGAACGGGCCAGTGAATACCTGGAAGGCGGTCTGGACGAGCAGGATATCAAAAAACCGAAAAAGCCGGAGATTGTAGAGGATGATGAATTTGAACTGACAGAAGGTAATCCGGACAATGAAGCAGGTCTGGCGGAACTAGAAAAAGAATTGGATATGGAATTGGCCGGTATGGCGGCAAAGTGTATCGAATCAAAACCGCTGGACGACAATTTATTAGCAAAAATACGAATCGAAAAAAACAATTTAGGAAAACGCGAGGGGCTTCAGCTGGCCTTAAAAATGACTGGAGAGCCATTGATGATATTCGGCAAACAGTACGCGGACAAGCTGGATGAAAAAACCGTTGAAATGGCTTACCCGGCTATTACTTCCACGGAGCAGTTCCTGGAAATGGACGCCGAGTACAAAGAGGGAGTGGAAATGGAACGGGAAACACAGCTCAACAAGCTACGGATGGAGCTTTTTACCATCAGCGGCATCATCCTGAAATCCCGGTTCCTGGGCTATAACCTGCTGGCCATGGTACGCATTAATAAGAGCCTTCAGGAAGCGGCTTTCGGCGAAGAAAAAACCGATCCCAAACGCCTGCGCCTGGCCCTGGCCGCAAAAGGGGAAAAAATCGATTGTGTGGAAACGATGAGGGACGGTATTTACGCGGTTTTGGTTAAAGGCGAAGTGGGGATGAAAGTGCTGGGCGGAAAAAACGCTTACCAACTGGACCCGGAAATCATTGAGACGATCTATGAATCGCTTGAAGATCCCGCGCACTTCTTTCGGGCAGACCAAAAACTTAAACAATACATCAAAGAACTGGAAGACGATGAAGATCCGCGGATTAAGACTGCCGCCCAGCGCCTCCAGCAGATCATGGAGGAATTGGAGGAGCCGACAACTGACAAAGGTGATATAACCGAAATGCCGGATGAGGATATCGACGGTGAATTAGCACAGCTGGAAAAAGAACTCGACGAACTGGAAAACGGAGAAGACGATGAGGGCACGCCGGCGTAAAAAAGTGATTTGGCAAAACAGGCGGGGAGCGTTAAGATATAAACGAAAATATAAAATAAAAAAATGCTGACTTACCTGCTGTTCATCCTGGGGTTCGTCTTCCTCATCAAGGGGGCGGATTTGCTGGTGGAAGGCTCCAGCGCACTGGCCAAACGCCTGGGGATTTCAGATATCGTCATCGGCCTGACGATTGTATCGCTCGGCACCTCGGCCCCGGAACTTTTGGTGAATATCGTGGCCAGCTTTAAGGGCAACGCGGACATCGGTATCGGGAATATCCTGGGGAGTAACATTTCAAACATCTTCCTGATTCTGGGGATTGCCGCCTTGGTCTATCCGCTGAGGATCAAAAAAAACACCACGTGGAAAGAAATCCCCCTGAACATGCTGGCAGTCGCGGTGCTTTTTATAATGGCCAACGACATACTGATCGACAAGGCCAGTGAATCCCTTTTAACGCGGATCGACGGTATCATGCTGATGATCTTTTTCGGCCTGTTTATGTATTACACGGTCGCTCTCGCTAAGGCGGGCAAAGAAAAACACAACGATTATCCGAAACACCCTCCGCTAAAGGCCATCAGCATGGTGGCGATAGGGATTGTGGGGCTGGCGTATGGAGGAAATTGGGTCGTAGAAGGCGCCGTGGCCATCGCCTATAATTTCGGGCTCAGCGAGGCGCTGATCGGTCTGACAATCGTGGCGCTCGGCACATCGCTCCCTGAACTCGCGACGTCCGCTATAGCCGCCTATAAACACAAGACTGATATTGCCATCGGCAATGTGGTGGGGTCGAACCTGTTCAACATCTTCTGGGTGCTGGGGTTAAGCGCGGTCATCAAGCCACTCCCCTTCAACACGATGATCAACGCGGATATCCTGGTCTGCTTCATCGCCACGGTAATGCTGTTCGGATTCTGTTTCACTAAAAGCCGCCAGCAGATCGACCGCGTCGAAGGAGGTATTTTTGTGATGATGTATGTTACTTACCTCATCTTCCTGATTATACGGGGATAAAATGGCGACTTGTAATTTGTGCCTGAACCAATCGCTTCCCTCTGGTTCAGTGGCGTTTATATTCCTGCCTTATATGAACAAAAGTCTGCCGCTCCCCCCGCCCGACCAAGAAACCAACACCTTGCCCGGCATCTGGTTTTTAATTAAACTGAAGCTATGAAAACATTATTCCGATTTCTGATTACCAGACTGCTTGTTTATAAAGCAAGGCAGTACTTAAAAAAACACCGTATCCAAGTCATCGCCATTACGGGGAGTGTCGGAAAGACCAGTGCCAAAGAAGCCATTGCCCATCTGCTGAAAAACCAGTTTAAGATCTACAGCAGTCCGAAAGGGTTTAATACGGAACTGGGTATCAGCCTGGCCATTCTGCAGGAGGAACAGTCGGGTTTTTCGTCTCCGCGCGCCTGGTTTAAAATAATAAAACGGGTGCTGACCAAAGAGCCGGAGCCGTACCAAAAAATCGTACTGGAAATGGGGGCGGATCAGCCGGGAGATATCAAAAAACTGGTCAAAATCGCCCCGCCGAAGATCGGCGTGGTGACCAATGTAAACCCCGTGCATCTGCAAAAAGGGCAATTCAGCAGTCTGGAGGATATCCGGCAGGAAAAAAATAACCTCATCCGCCATATGCCCATCAACGGCATCGCGGTCTTAAACGACGACGACCCCCTCGTCAAGACAATGGAAACCGGCGCGCATAAGGTGCGATACGGATTAAGCGAAGGCGTGGATGTGCACGCCGGCGATGTGACCCCCTTGTGCAGGCATATCTATTTTCAGGTAAATTTTAAGGGGGAATCCGAGCCGTTCAAAGTGCCGGTGCTGGGGCGGTTTCAGGTGTATGTCCTGCTCCCCGCTATCGCCATCGGGCTGAAACTGGGAATGGACCTGAAGGAATGCGCGGACGCTCTGAAAGACTTTACCCTGCCCCCCAGCCGGATGAACCCTCTCCCCGGCGTGAATGACAGCACGATTATTGACAGCTCCTACAACGCGTCGCCTGTGAGCATGACCAGGGCGCTGGAATTGCTGACGGATCTGCCGGCTGACCGCAAAATCGCGGCGCTGGGCACCATGAATGAACTGGGTGATTTAAACAAAAATGCGCACAAGACACTGGGCGCTCAGGCGGCCGGCGCCGCTAAAATATTGGTAGCTGTGGGCCCGGAAGCGTCCGCCATCAAACAAGGGGCGCTCGACGCCGGCATGCCGGAAGCAAGCATCTACACTTTTTTTGAATCAGAAGACGCCGGCCACTTTCTGAAAGATTTTCTGAAGCCGGAAGACCTGATTCTGGTAAAAGGCTCCCAAAACCGTGTGCGCATGGAGCGGCTGGTAAAAGCAATTATGAAATACCCCGAAAAAGCCCGCGACCTTCTCTGTCGCCAGGACAAAGCCTGGAAGAAAATATAAATTTTCAATTTTTAATTTTTAATTTTCATTTCGTTTTAGGTTTTATGGCAACTGGAAATGATTTTTCCAAAAATTTTTATAAATTCATCTGTCTCCTGCCAGAGCAAAAAAAGATTTTTATTATCGGAATTGACAGCTCGCAAAATACTGAGCCAATATTTGGTCTCCCGCGATTCTTTAAAAGACAATCTAATTTTATGTATAAAATCTTTTTTTGATTCCGCGCCATTAGCCTCTCTATAATTAGCACCAATACTTGTTCCCGAGTCGATAACCTGAATGATTAATCTGTAATTAAATATATTTTTAGGTAAAACTTTTAAAACCTTAATGAGCTTGATACTAAAATCTAAAGTTCTCTTTTCTAAATCATATTTATTCATCGTAATACAAAAAAATAATAAAAAATAAATTCATTAAAAATTGGCACACCACCATATCATCTTTAATTCAAAATGAAAATTAATAAAATTAAAAAACCCTTTTCAAAAGAAAAAGGTTTTTTAGTCTCCCACCGACGGCGAAGCCGTTGAAAACTTAGCCACCCACCATCCTGTTAAAAAACAAAATGGCAAACAACTAACCTCCAACAAAACGAAACAATGTGTCCATACTCAATCCCGCGAACGGGAACAAGAAATGGGCTTTTATTTTGCTTTGAAAGGAGAAACGCAACTCCGGCCGAACGAAACCACCCGAAGGCGACAACGAAAGACCAAAGCCACAAATCACCACACACCCGAACGCCGAAGCGGACAAGCGCGAAAGTGAAAAAGCGGCAACGCAATCAGTGAGAGAAGTCCGCCTAAGAACATGAAACCAGAACCGAGATTTTGGTTTTTGTTTTCCCAGGCGAACTCTTCTCACCGATAAGTGATAGTAGGATCAGACTGCCTGAGAGCATAAAACCAGAACCGAGATTTTGATTTTTGTTTTCCCAAGCAGACTGTTCCCACTATCCGACAGTGAGATCAGACTGCCTAAGAGCATAAAACCAGGACCGGACTCAATCCCGCGA
>CAZIDW010000037.1:0-7735 GCA_964538225.1 uncultured Candidatus Peribacteria bacterium | reverse complement strand
ACGGAATCAAGAGGGGTCTGTTTGATTTTTGTTTTCTCAGGCAGACTCTTCTCACTGTCATAAGCCAAAGGGGGTTCATCGGTGAGATCAGACTGCCTAAGAGCATAAAACCAGGACCGGACTCAATCCCGCGAACGGAATCAAGAGGGGTCTGTTTGATTTTTGTTTTCTCAGGCAGACTCTTCTCACCGATGCGGACAGTAGGATCAGACTGCCTGAGAGCATGAAACCAGAACCGAGATTTTGGTTTTTGTTTTCCCAAGCAGACTGTTCCCACTGTCGCCCCGCCATGTAAAAGGTCATCTTTTTTTTCTGTATCATACAATTATAGCAAATTTAAAAAATTAATGCAACTCTTTTATTCAACTTTTGTTTAACAAAGAGAGCCGCCCCGCATAACAAAAAAGACTATTTGGCTTAATAAAGCCTTTTTTAGACATTTTAAAAAAACCAAAAAAGCATTTGGATAATCCAAATTTCTAATATAAAATAAATAAGTAAATAGTTTACAAATTATTAGTAAACAATAATCCTAAAAAATCTCAAGTTAATAACTCGAAAAGGATTTGTGATAAACAGGCTTTCTGTAGACGACAGGCCCCTGTAACCGTCAGCCCTCTTCACGCTTTAATCAATTGCCTTATTTGAAACTCCGCACTCTTAAAAACGGCTGAAGAATAAGACCGATCAAGCTTTATTAACTTGAGGTTAAATTGTTTTTTAACCCAATTTAGCCATGAATATTTTATTCTTAGTCCTCGGCTTGCTGGTAGGAGGCGGGGCGATCTACGGCTATTTCCAGATGGAAGGCGGTAAACGCCTGCAGAAGATCCGCGCTGAGGCGGATAAGGAAATCGCCAAAATCGAAAAGCACCTGCAGGAACTGCGCAGCAAATCTGAAAAAATCGACACCAAGATCAAAGAAAAAATCATCGACGCCAAAAACAAGGCGCTCGATATCGTCAATGAAGCCAAAAAAGAAGAAGTGGAACGGCGGAAACAGCTCGAAAAACAGGAGGAGCGCCTGAACAATAAGGAAGACCAGTTAGAGAAAAAAATCACAGAAAACGAAAAAGCG
Source organism: uncultured Candidatus Peribacteria bacterium (assembly GCA_964538225.1). Taxonomy (GTDB): domain Bacteria; phylum Patescibacteriota; class Gracilibacteria; order UM-FILTER-43-11; family UM-FILTER-43-11; genus JAFGCR01. The sequence continues at coordinate 6,657 of CAZIDW010000037.1, read as the reverse complement.
AAGGAATCCTGCCATAAAAAAATAGAGGAATTGAAGATGGAGGAAGAAAAACTGGACGCGTTGTACCAGGAACAGGAAGAAGCGCTCTCTAAAATCACCAAGCTGAGTAAAGAAGACGCGAAACAAATGTTACTGGAAAATGTGGAACGGGATTACAAAGATGACATTGTGGAACGCTACAAAAAAATGGAGGCAGATCTGAAAGAAGACGCCAACAAAAAGGCGAAAAACATCATCACCCAGGCCATCCAGAAAATCGCCTCCGAAGTCACCTCGGAATCCACCCAAACGCTGGTCCAGCTGCCAGGAGACGATATCAAAGGGCGCGTCATTGGGCGGGAAGGCCGCAACATCAACGCGTTTGAGCATCTGACCGGGGTGGATGTAATCGTGGACGACACGCCGGGAGCCATTGTGATCTCCGGTTTCGACCTGGTGCGCCGGTACGTGGCCAAACGGGCGCTGGAAAAACTGATTGAAGACGGACGCATCCATCCGGCGCGCATCGAATCCATCGTGGCAGAGACGAAAAAAGAAGTGAACGAGATGATGGTGGATTTTGGTGAAAAGGCGGTTCAGGAACTGGGCGTCTTCGGCCTGCATCCGGACCTGGTCAAAATCGTCGGCCGGCTTCGTTTCCGCACCAGCTACGGGCAAAACGTGCTCAAGCACAGCATGGAAGTCGCCTTGCTGGCCGCGGGCATGGCCGGTGAACTGGGCCTGGATATCCAGACCGCCAAAACCGCCGGCTTACTGCATGATGTGGGGAAAGCGGTGGACCATGAAGTGGAAGGCAGTCACGCGCTGATCAGCCGGGACATCCTGAAAAAATACGGATTGCCTGAAGAGGTCGTCCACGCGGCCGAAGCGCACCACGAAGAAGTGCCGTTCAATTCCCCGATTGCTATGCTCATCCACGCCGCGGACGCAATTTCTGCCTCACGGCCGGGCGCTCGCCGTGAAACCCTGGCAACCTACCTGAAACGCCTGCAGGATCTGGAGGACCTGGCCAAAAGTTTCAGCGGCATCGACAAAGCCTATGCCATCCAGGCGGGCCGCGAAATCCGCGTGATGGTCAAACCGGAAAAGATCGACGACTTGGGTGCTGTAAAACTTTCACATGATATCGCCCGTAAAATCGAAAAAGAACTCGCTTACCCGGGCACCGTTAAAATAAACGTGCTCAGGGAAACGAGAGCAGTGGACATCGCCAAATAATCCTTTTCCATAGAAGGCCCAACTGAAGACCCAATCGATTGAATATCATTCTCACAATCAATTGGGTCCTCTATGGGTCCTCAGTTGGTTACATTTGTTTCTGAACCTCCTGAAGTGCCTCGATCATGGCGGGTACATCTTCCGCGTCCATCATGATGGTGCTTTTTCGTCCGCGGCTCTTTTCACTGATCTTCAGGAATTTGCCGTTTACGCTTTCTTTTAAATCAACGTAAAACGTGCGGAATTTGGCGTGAATCGTCCGCGTAAAGACCTCATCGGCGTATTTGCCGCCGCCGGTGCCAGCAGAAGCGGGCCCTTTATCAGGCGCTTGACTGGGTTCAGATGAGCTCAGGTCATCATCGAACTGATAACCCTCTTCTGAACTTTCATCCTTTGTAGTTTCACTACCAAGAACGGATGATTCAGAATCCGAAGCTGAAACTGCCTCGTCGGCAGGCAGGATTGATTCAGAATCTTCTGATTTTTCCTCTGAACCGGGTGTCGGTTCATCAGGAGTTTCAGGGATGCTGACGTCTTCCACCTTCTCCTCCACACCCTCCTTGGATTCGTCGGAGGACGGTTCAACAGGAGTTTCATCGGTAGTAACATCGTCTTTAGGTTCGTCTGCCATGGTGAACAGGGGTTAAAAAATAAGCCCCCGTATTATAATCATTTGAATTAAAAATTCAAATGAAAATCCGAAACCCCAATTACGAAACTCGAAAAAATCGGGTTTCGAGTTTATAATGAGTCTATGCTATACATCGATGCCTCGCGCTATAACAACACCGCCCAGCGGACCGGAGTGGAAAACTATTCCTTCCGCCTGATCAACGAACTCATCAGGCAAAACCCGAACGGCATCACGCTCATCAGCCCCCGAAAGATCGACCTGCCGGTTCCGCAGGTTACCATCCCCTTTCCCCGCTTATGGACGCAGGCACGGCTGAGCTGGGAAATCCAGACCAATAAAAAAATCAGTAACCTCTTCATCCCTTCGCACCTGATGCCGGTCATCCACCCCAAAAACACGACAATCACCATCCACGACGTGGCGTTCAGGCGGTTCCCGGAAAGCTATAGGCGGCTCAGCCGGTGGTATCTTGATTGGGGAGCGGACTTTGCCGTGAAACACGCGAAAAAGATTATTGTCCCCTCCAGGACCACGCGGGACGACCTGATCCGGTTTTACAAAGCGGATCCGCGCAAAATCCATGTCATCCCGCTGGGATTCACGCCGGACCGGACCGAATTGGAACCGGATAAAACTCAGGCCATACTGGACCGCTGGCACCTGAAACCGCGCCATTATTTTTTGTTTGTCGGCCGGATTGAGCGTAAAAAGAACCTCAGCGTGCTGATCCGGGCGTTTGAGGCTGTCCGCCAAAAACACCCTCACTTAAAACTGGTGCTGGCCGGTAAGGCGGGAGTGGGCGGCGAAGAAATCCTGGAGTCGGCTGACGGCAAAAACATCATCACAACCGGCTATATCGACGACAAGACGAAGGCTGTTTTATATCAAAACTGTCTGGCATTCGTGTTTCCTTCCCTGTTTGAGGGGTTCGGCCTGCCGCTGTTGGAGGCCATGGCCGCCCATGTGCCCATCATCGCTTCCAAGATTCCAACATCGTATGAAATCGCGAAAGACAATGCTCTCTTTTTTGAACCGGATGATGAAACAATACTGGCACACCACCTGAAGACCCTGGCCGAACAGAAAGAATGGTGGAGTAAGCTGATTAAAAACCACGACCAAACACTGCGGCAATATTCCTGGGAAAAATGCGCGAAACGGACCCTGCAGGTTCTTAGTGACCAGTGAATACGTTTGTAATTTGTCCCGCTTTGCGGTACGTAACTCGTAACTTGTAATTCGTAATTGGTAATTTTAAACCGCTTTTACTGGAAAATTACAAATTACTAGTTACAAGTTACAAATTACAATTAATAAAAATCTGGCCACTTATGATTTGTTGCAAAACATTTGACATTAAACGAGTGCTGGAGTAGTGTCGTTCGGGTGAATTTTCACCACTACATACAACGGATGGAAGGATGCCCTCCTTGTTGTCCGATGTTGTCAGTAATGACCCTTTAAACCCTGGACCGACTTTTTTGGTTGAGCCCAACAGAGAGAGAAAGCCTCTAGCGACAAAGTGACCCCTAAGCGGGGTGAGTCAACTCGCCTGGAAGACAGAGAGATAGTGTGGGAGCCGGCCGATCACATACCTTCTTCACACGTTCCGAAGAAGGACGGTCATTCCTTTAGGCAGGAAACGACCAGTTTGTAGAAGGCTTGGCACAGGAATCCGGGCTCACTTTTGCTCCCAGATTAATTGGTTTAGGTAAGGGTCTTGAAGCCACAGTTGTCTTGAGTTCATTCCGGACTGCTGTGGCTTTTTTATCTTTTGTTTTTAATACGAATAAAAACTATACACAAATAAAAATGTTATTGTTTTATTAAGACATTTTATGATATGATATACAGGTGGGCTGAAAGGTTTCGTTCCTTTTGGAGCCCCTTGATCCGGCCAGCTACGCGAAAGCGAGTGGAGTCGCAGACAGCCCACCATTCAAAAAACATCATTATGCTTTTTTGTTTTCCTGTTTTTGGGTGATAGGTGCTTTTGACATCTGATAAAAAGAAAAAAGTACATATTTTGCATTGGTGTATTTTTCTTGCTTGCGAATAAGAACTTTAATTCTGTTGCCACGCACGTAGCCTATAATACCAAAGAAAAGATACTCATTTCCTCCTTTGTCCTTTTCTCGTGAGACTTCTTGATATGTAGTTGTTTTTTTGAGTAGTTTTATAGCCATATCAAAACACAAAGCGCGCTCTAATTTTGCTATTCTGGTTTTACGTTTTGTTGGATGTTTGAACAAATGATTCCAACATTGCCTTGTTACAGTAATCTTTTTTTCTGCTATGCCGCTAACTGAAAAAGCTTTACATGGTATACCGGTTTTTCTCAATGTTTCGTACTTTTTCCTGACAGTCCCAAGAACGGCATCGTAGCTTTTTATTTTGGCTTTTGCTTCTGCCAATAAATTTCTTGCCTGAATGTATTCTCTTTTTTTGACCATAATAGTAAATAATTTTATCATAAATACATAATCCTGTTAATAATCAATATTATGTTTTGCGTAAAAAGTGTTTAGGTTACTTGACAATTCAAAATAAATATTGATTGACATACTTTTACTTTCGTGCTAAAATTTTTTTTGCGTTTTTTCGCTCGTCAGTGAACGGAAGCACCTGCTTACCGTTCATTGCTCATTATAAATTTGGCCCTCCTTCCCCTTAGAACGGAGGTGAGTTATCGACCCTTGGAGATGGGGAGTCGCAATCCTTGCGGTCCTCGCCCTGACAGAGTGTTCCGATTACGACCACAATGAGGTGGTCTTCGGGCGCCCTGCCTTTCAGGTACCGGGGGAAAGTGTGGCACACGCCGCCGCAGACGACCAAGGGGGAGAAATCTCTCTGGTATCTCTGGCCTTTTCAAGGCTGGACGGCTGTACCGACGTGATTGCCACAGACCGGCTGACTGACCGGCCTATCGGAGTCCAATGGGTGGACACCGAGAACTGGACAGTCGTCACGCTCAGGCTCTTCCGGAATGAGATCGCCAGTCCGCATCTTCAGTTTTTCGGAACTGAAGAGGTCAGTTTCAAAGCAGACATCCAACCCCGACACAGTGTGGAGACGTATCGCGACCTGGTCGTGAATCGTCCCACTGTAGTCCTGAAGGACTTTGGGGTGGAAGGTCATCTGGAGGCTGATGGTGAGGTGGAAATTCCCCCAGAGGAATTCACCGAACTGTGGCTGGAGACCGATTTTCGGACAGCAGCCCGCACGCGGTTCGCCAATACGGGCGAAGCCGGGAACTTTCTGCTCGAGTGGCCGGAAGGCTGTCAGGCGTGGACAATGCGAGGGGGGCGGCTCCCAACAACCAGTAGTGCCGACATCGGATTGGGCAACGATGAGAGCTTCGGCTTCATCGTTGCCCCCACATCCACCCTTACCCCCGTCACTGTACGGTTAGAAAGGAGGGACTAACCTAGCAACTAGCTGGTACATCAAGGGGAAATGGGCCAAATCGGGGGGCGCGGTAATCCTGCCGCGTCCCCTTCTTAATATTGACGGTTTACAAGAGGGGGTATATCATAAATTACACTACTCCTAAACGATTCTAATGGAGAGGCGTAACCAGCCATCAGAGGGAATGGAAAAAAAACGACCGACCCTGCCAGCCGCGCTGGCGTTCTTTGGGGTAGTGGGGTACGGTCCGGTCGCCGGACAGGTCAACACCCGTCTGGAAACCGACGCGCGCAACCAGGCTGTACAGAAAGTCAGCCAAACCCGCGACCATTTGCATAAAGCACTCGGCCATTTTAGCCTGCGGAACAATCCGGGTATAAACCGGGCGGACTGTGAAACCGTTCAAACGCTCACCCTCGACGGCAAAGCCTGCGAACTGGGAGCGGATAAAAACGGCTTGTATTTTATTACGGTTGAAGGGGAAGGCCAACCTTACTTTTTAGGGGAAGAAGAAAAAGCGATGAGGGTGATTTCCACCCTGAAAAATATTTTCGGTCCGCGGCAGGATACCACCACCATCCTGGCCGCCAATAACCGCTGAATAAGTAAACTTCCGATATCAAAAAAACAACCGTTGATTATTTATTATTCAAAGTAAAAATACGAAGAATGGGCTAAAAAATGAACGTGCTTTTTAATGGAAAAATCCGAACAGCATTTGCCGGAGCCTGGCAGAATTGAAGTCTAAAAAAATTGACATAAGCAAAAAATAATATATAATTAACAATCCATATCTCTGCCTCTGTTCGCAGTGGGCGGGGATTGTTCATTTACAATGAGGCCAATAACCTTTCGAAAAAGGAGTTAAATATGAATAAGGGGAAAATCGGACTGGCGCTGGTGTTCATCGCTTTGATAGTGGGTGCCTGCGGCCCGGACAGCGGAGACTTATGTGAAGGAGTTGTCTGTAAAGAAAAATGGCAGACCTGCGACCCGGCTGACGGGATCTGCAAGGGCGAACCGCCCGACCCCTGCGAAGGGGATATGGAATGCGCGTCCCAACATCGGAAATGCGTGGATGAAAACGGCGCCCCGGTGTGCGGGGAATGCGTGGGGGGGTATCATGAGGAGGAGGATAAGTGCGTGGAAGATGATGAGTGCCTGCCCACCTCCTGTTCAGGACACGGGCAGTGTGATGATTCATCGGGAGTAGTTACCTGTAACTGCGATAACGGATATGCCGGAGAACATTGCAACGCCTGCGACACGGCGAATGGCTACGAGGGGATCTTCCCCGACTGCCAGCTCGACCTCTGCTATGAGGTTGACTGCGGAAGCGACCACTGCAACCCCGACACGGGCAACTGTGTCGAGTGCCTGAACCACAACCACTGTAA
>CAZIDW010000036.1:0-12818 GCA_964538225.1 uncultured Candidatus Peribacteria bacterium | reverse complement strand
AACATACGTATTGTAAGCCAAATAATTTAATCCCTCAAAAAATCTCCTGCGCCGTCAGGTGTCAGTTTTCAGGTGTAAAAGCTCAGTATTGCATTTTAGGGAGAAATTTGGTATAATATAGAGATAAATTTGAACTCAGGTTTCTTTATGCCCACGAACGCGACCGACAATCAGGCGGTAAATAATAAGAACGCTCTGCTCTATCATTTCTCAAAAAACGTACTGCTTTTAAGCCTCCTTTTTCTGATGGTCTTCAGTGCCTGGTACGGGTTGGTGCGGCTCGAACGTCAGCTGTTTACATTTGAGAAAGTCGCTCCGGAGCTCATTTTTTCGCCGAATCAGGAAGTCCGTATCAAGTCGCCTTTCGATGCGGCATATTTTACCCCTAAGCCCGACCAGCTCCTGCTGACCGGCACCATGATCCGTACCGGTGAACAGAGCTTCGCGGAGGTGAAACTCGGCCGCAATGTGGTCCGGCTGGATCAGAACACGTCCGTCCGTTTGCTGGAAAACCGTTTTCAGGCCGCCGCGGATCAGCCACGTCTGGTCTTCCAGGTGGAGACCGGCAGTGTGTGGGTGAATGCTTTTGACCCTATCGCTGTGCGCGCGGCTCAGGCGGAAGCCTGTTACGGCCATGGGGTGGGGATCTATACGTATACGCCCCCTCTAAACCGCGTGACATCCATTATCGGCCACGCAGACCTGACGCTGTCCGGTCCGCCAGCCCGACAGGGCACTGGCGGGGATGGCAGGGTACTGACCCATTTTGTCGTCCCGCTGAAAAATCAGGTGACTTTCGCGGATTCCCAGCTGATTCCTGACTACGCGCGCCTGCAGTACACCAAGCTCAAAAAAGAGCTCAAGATGTCCCCGGTGTCCCCCTCGATACTGCAGGAACCCTGGATCCAGCGCAACGTACGGGACGATGCCGTCCTTTTTCTGGCGGAAAACCATTACATCTTTTCCGACAGTTCTTACCGGCTTAAGATGTTTTTAAGCTCCCTGCGTGAAAAACTGACGCTGATACCCTATAAAAAACGTTTGGAGCGCCTCAGCCGCGCCAAGGATACGCTGAAATATCTTTTGGGCGGCGTGCATAAGGACGGGGACACGGACAAAACTGAAATCCTGCTTGCCGAATTTGACTCCCTGATCAGCGGACAGGAAGGGGATTCCGCCCTGCACCGCCTGATGGAACAGCAGTTTTACGCGATTCGCAATGTGCGCGCTGACACGCCGGCGTATGCCGTAAAAGAGCATCTGCGCGGTCAGTTGTTTTCCAGGGATGAGCCTGCTTTTCTCAGGACGTATTTCACGGATGTGGATTTTCTGATCCGCACCGATGAACTTAAGCAGGCTGAAAGTGTGGCGGAAACATGGCTTACGCGCTGGAAAGCCGGCCTGCGGAATTCGTATAAAGATGAATTCAATCAGCAGGCTCGCATTTATCATAACCTGTTGCTGGCTCATGCCGATACCTTCACATTCGCCCTTCTTGATGTTCTGGACGAGGCCGGGAACCACCGGCTGGAAATGGCGGATGACAGCGAAGAGATGCTTTTTGAGGTCGCGATGGAACGGCTGGAAATGAGTAAGTATTTAGTGGCCCATTACCGTTATCTGGACGCGCGCAATTATCTCCAGACCAGTTATGAAGGCCTGGATCTGGCGGAGAAAAAGACTTTTGCGGCCGCGCGGGAGATCTTTCTGAAAGAAGCCACTTTGCTGGCGGACCGCATCGCGTTCGCGCAGAAGACCCTGCGGGGCGCGGCCCGGCCCATCGATGAAAAAGCCTTCCGGGATTACCTTTCCACTGTGAAACGGGATGAGACGCTGGAAGAGCGTTTTATCGCTTTCCTTGAATCCACGCGCGTGGAAGAGGAAGAAGCGGAGCTGCCGACCGTGGATGAGGTCTCCCAGCGGTTCAGCCTGGCGCGCATCGTGGTGCTTGAAGAAGACATCACGCCCGATCCGGAATTCCCGTTCCAGTTCACAATCGAACAGGGGCGGCTTTTAGACCGCGCTCCGGACGGTTCACTGATTACGTTTTCCGCGCAGTATGATTTTATTAATAACGGCGTCTACGACATTAATCTGAACGGCCAGTTTGTTAAAGGCAATTACGCCCTGGATGATTTTGTCGCTTTCGCCACCTCCGGTAAAGCGGAAACAGAAAAAGATTCCGTTTCTGAAGAGGCACTGGGCGATCTGGTGGATTTTCTGAATCTGACGGAAAGCGAGGAGCTGGAACGGTCCCAGGTGATGGCCCAGGACCTGGCGGTCCAGCTGACCGTGAACGAACTTGCCCAGTACGGAATCGTGGTGCCGTCGGCCCGGCAGGTGACGGTCTTAAACCCCGTCCAGCTGAACGAATACCATGTGAACAACGCGGTCATCGAGGATCCGGCCACTGGGCGCGTTTTTAAAGTGAATTTTGATTACCATTCGGGCACCAAATTGATTTCTAATATCGAGTTGGTGAATATCCCCATTGATTTCGGCACATCTTCCCTCAGCGCTGCGGAATTCATCCCCGCGGTCGTTCGGGTCGTGGTCAGCCGGGAGAAAGAAGCGGAGGTCATGAAGGATGCGGTCCGTCGGCTTGGCCAGCAGAAAGTGACCGTTAAAGAGCAGGGTCTTGACCTGAACGCCAATCAGACCCGCGCCGCTTTTACGCAGGCAAAAGTCAAATCCATGCCCATCGAATTCAGCGGGGTGTATGATATCGACCGCAATCTGCTCCTTCAGGCTGAACACCCTCTTTTGTCTGCCGAAGAGGTCGGCGTGGGCAGTTATGTCAGTGACCTGGCGCTCCGTTTTGTCATCGATTATCTGAAAAAACAGGGCATCACGGTCTATGAAGAAAACATCGTTACCGATCTGCCCGCGGACAAAGTGAAGATCATTGATTATGTGCGCGGTTCCAGGATTCTGAATTTTACCTATGATGTCACCACTAACCGCCTGCTGGATGTGACGATCCAGGGTACAGACGCCCGGGCGGATTCCATGACCTTCCGGGAATTCAGCCTGATCGAGGGCGGGGAGCAGGAAGCCCCGCCGGAAGAAGAGCAGGAGGAAGCTGAGGAGGGGGAGGAAGGAGCTGAGGAAGATAAAGAAACACTCTGATCACGGCTGGCGTTTGTCGTAACCCGATGTCCGAATCGGCTGGCGTTCATTTTTTTCGAGTATCGAGATACCCGTCCGAACGGTACGGGCGGGTGAGTTACGATAGCCGAGTTTGCCGAGTGTCAATCCATAATCGGAAAACAGGGTGATTTCGCTCTTGCGGAGCGCTCTTTTTTGCTATAAACTTTAAGGGCTGTTTTTTTTATTACAAAATTACAAACGCTCGCTTTGCTCGCTATTACAAAATTAAAAAATTATTTAGCGGGCAACCCATCATCGATTAATTTTGTAATTTTCTAATTTTCTAATTTTTTAATAAAAATATGTCTGATAACAATAAACAAAAATATTCCGCTGAACAGATCCAGGTCCTGGAGGGGCTGGATCCGGTCCGTAAACGCCCCGGCATGTACATCGGCACCACGGATGTGCGCGGCCTGCATCACCTGATCTGGGAAGTGGTCGATAATTCGATCGATGAAGCCATGCTCGGCGTCTGCGACCGGATTTTAGTGGTCGTCAATGAGGACGGCAGTGTCACCGTAGCGGATAACGGCCGCGGGATCCCGGTAGACAAGCACAAGACGACCGGCCTGTCCGCCCTGGAAACGGTGCTGACCACTCTCCACGCGGGGGGTAAGTTCGGCGGGGATGATTCCGGTTACAAAGTCTCCGGCGGCCTTCACGGAGTGGGGGTCTCGGTGGTCAACGCCCTGTCCGTTAAACTGGTGGCCGAGATCCGGCGCGACGGGAAAGTCTATCAGCAGGAATACGAGAAAGGCGTCCCCCTGAAGAAGATCGAAGAAACCGGTGAGACACGTTCTGCCGGTACATCCATCACCTTCTGGCCGGATCCGAAAGTCTTTGAAACCGTTGAATTCGATACCGAGACCATTCTGACCCGGCTGCGCCAGCAGGCGTATCTCACCAAAGGGGTGACGATTTCATTTGAGGACAAGCGGACAGACCTTTTTGAAGGGCAGCTCCCCAAAGACCAGACGTTTAAATACCGTTTTTATTTTGAAGGCGGGGTGCGTTCGTATGTGGATCACATGAACCACAACAAAGAGCCCATCCACAAAACGATCTATATGGAGAAGCAGACGGATGAGGCCCTGATCGAGATCGCCCTGCAGTACACTCAGTCTTTTCAGGAAAATGTCATCACGTTTGCCAACAATATCCATACACTGGAAGGCGGCATGCACCTGACAGGGTTCCGTTCCGCCCTGACCCGTTCCGTGAACGCGTACGCCCGGAATAAAGGGTTTTTAAAGGAAAAAGACGGCAACATGACCAATGAGGATGTGCGTGAAGGGCTGACCACCGTGGTTTCCGTTAAACTGGCTGATCCGCAATTCGAAGGACAGACCAAGTCCAAACTCGGCAACCCGGAAGTCCGCACGGCCGTGGAAACGGTCTTTAATGAAAAGTTCAGTGATTATCTGGAAGAGAATCCTAACGACGCCAAAGCCATCATCGCCAAATGCATGCTGGCGGCCCGCGCCCGCCTGGCGTCCCGCGCGGCGCGCGACACTGTGCTCCGCAAGGGCGCGCTGGAAGGCGCTATGCTTCCCGGGAAGCTGGCTGACTGCAGCTCCCGCAACCCCTCGGAAAGTGAACTGTATATCGTGGAGGGGGACAGCGCCGGCGGTTCCGCTAAGCAGGGGCGCGACCGTTATTTTCAGGCCATCCTGCCGCTCCGCGGTAAGATATTAAACGTGGAACAGGCGCGGCTTGATAAAATGCTCAATAACAACGAAATCAAATCCCTGATCATCGCGCTCGGCACCGGGATCGGCGAGACGTTCGACATTGAAAAGGCCCGTTACCACCGCATCGTCATCATGACGGACGCGGACGTGGACGGCGCGCATATCCGCACCCTGCTCCTGACCCTGTTTTACCGTTACTTCAAATCGCTCATCGAATCCGGTTACCTGTTCATCGCCCAGCCGCCTCTTTACAAGATTTCTAAGGGCAAAGAGACCCATTATGTTTATACAGAGGATGAGAAGGTGTCTGTTCTGAAGAAGCTTGGCGTGGAAGACGCGGACCAGGTGTCTGAAGAAGAAGAGGGGGAAGGGGAGGAAGGGGAGGCGCTCCAGGTCAAAGCCAAACAGGCACGGGTGTCCCTCCAGCGGTATAAAGGTCTGGGAGAGATGAATCCTGAACAGCTGTGGGAGACGACCATGGATCCTGAAAAACGTACCATGCTGCAGGTAACCGTGGAGGATGCGGAAAAAGCGGATTCGATTTTCGATACCCTGATGGGTTCCGAAGTCCCGCCCCGCCGTAAGTTCATCCAGACGCACGCGAAGCAGGTGAAGAATCTTGATATTTAAATTTAGGATCTGAAGGATGAAAAAGATTTGAACGATTTGAATGATTAATGTAGCATTTTTATCACAAATTCGTTCAAATCCTTCATTTCCTTCAGATCTTTCAAATCCTTAATGTTATGAAAAAGCAATTCAAATTCATCAAATACACCAAGACCTGGTTCACAGTTTCTCTGATTGCCATTCTCATCGGAATCGGGGCGATGGTCTATAGCAAGTTCAGCACCGGCCATTTCATCCAGATGGGCATCGATTTTACCGGCGGTACACTGATGGAGCTTCAGTTTGATGAGGTCGCCGATGGCCAGACGGCTGCCCTGCGCGAGGCGATTGATTCTGCGGTGTCCGGAACCGTCAGCCAGATCACAGTCACGGATCAGGGGACGTATATCGTCCACGGTAAGGATTTGTCCGCGGAGGAGTACGACGCCATCAATGCCTCGATCGAAAAGCGTCTGGGGGATTTTAAGGAAGTGCGTTATACCACCATCGGCCCGAAGATCGGCGAAACACTGAAACGGAAAGCCCTGATCGCGCTGATCATCGCTTTGGCGGCCATCGTACTTTACATTGCGTACGCGTTCCGCAAAATCCCCAAGCGGGTCAGTCCCTGGCGGTTCGGCCTGTGCGCCATCGTCGCTTTGGTGCACGATGTCCTTATCACATTGGGTATTTTCGCCCTGATGGGGTTTGAAGTGGACGCGTTTTTCATCACAGCGCTTCTTACTATCATGGGCTTTTCCGTGCATGACACCATCGTGGTGTTTGACCGGATCCGGGAAAACTTAAAAGCCCAGGGCCGTGATGACACGTTCGGGGATATCGCGGATATGAGCCTGAATCAGACCCTGTCCCGTTCCATCAACACGTCGGTTTCCACCTTATTCACCCTGGTCGCCCTGTACTTTCTGGGCGCTGAATCGCTTAAAATATTTATTTTCGCACTGATCATCGGTATTTTTGTCGGAACTTATTCTTCTATTTTTATTGCCACCCCGGTCCTCACTTTCTGGCAGGAAAGGAAACGGTTGCGCTGAATTTCTGATTTCAGATTTCTGGTTTAAATCTTAAATGTAAGATTCAGAATTTTAAATTGCGTCTGAAATCTGAAATCAGAAATGGGTAAACGGTTTGCAGTGTTTTCGGCGATGAAAAACAGGGGAGGCGGGGCGTGCCCCGCCTCCCCTCATCTTATCTCATTTGTCGCCGGTAACGGTGTTTTAAAGGGGGCTTCTTTGGCCCACTTCTGAAGCTGTCTTAAGGCATACAGCCGTAAACCGGGAAGGAAAAGTGTTTTTTTCAGCTGGTCGAGGGAATCGCGGGAGAGCCCGGTTAGGGTTTCAAGCAGGTCGCCGCTCATTAGAAAGGCTTTGGCCTGTTCGTAGAGTACCCGCTGTTCCCGTAGCAGCAGTTTGGGCAGGGTGAACGCCAGAATCCTGAACGACTCTTCTGCCGAGTAGAACCGCATCATAGCGCGGTGAGTGCGCCACTGGCATTCATAGGCGCTCATGTGCTTGGGCTGGAACATACAGTAGTGTGCGTCGTAGAGGGACCAGTCTTTTGACAGGGTCCGCCCTTCATCATCAAGCCGTTTGGCAAGCGGGGTGCCGGGCAGGGGAGTGAGTACCATGAACTGCACGGTGTCGATCCGGTTCCGGAGCGCGAAGTCCGCGGTCTCCTGAAAGCTGTCCGTGGTGTCGGTATCCGCGCCGAAAACGAACATGCCGTGCACATGGATGCCGTAGGCATGGAACGCGCGGATGGCGTGCCGGACCTCGTCCACGCCCTGGTGTTTGCTGAAAGCATCCAGGGTGGCCTGGTTGACCGATTCAAAGCCGCAGTACACCGCGATACAGCCGGAAGCCTTCATGAGCTCAAGCAGTTCGCGGTCCAGTTCACCGCTTTTGCTGTTCCGGAAGACAGCGGAGGCCCGCATCTGGGTGGTCCACTGGAATTTCAGGCCGCGCCTTATCATGCCGCGGAGCAGTTCCTTGGTACGGGTTTTGTTCACCACAAAGTTGTCGTCGTAAAAGAACACGACGGAACCGGGCCGGAAAGTCTGAAGGTCCGCAAGAATCGTCTCCACGGATCGGTAGCGCACCTTCCGGCCGAACATGTGGATCACTGAACAGAAGTCGCATCCGTAGGGGCATCCCCATGAGGTCATGTAGGGCATCTGGGTCATCCGCTTATGGCCGGCGATCAGCCGCAGGTTGGGCGTGGGCAGGGCCGCGAATTCCTCTTGGGTACAGGCAGGACGGTCCGGGTTGTGACGGATGCTTCCGTCCGCGTCGCGGTACGACAGTCCTTTGATGATGCCGGGACTGGTTTTGCCTTCGAGGGCGCTCACCAGTTCCGGCAGGGTGTTTTGCCCCTCCCCGCGCACGACAAAATCGCAGTGCTCCAGGGCTTCGTCGGTCAGAAAGGTGACGTGGGATCCGCCGATGACGGTCGGGATCCCCATTTGTTTCACGCGTTCCGCCATCCGGTAGGCGGCGGGCGCGGTGGCAGTGATGGTGGAAAATCCCACCAGGTCCGCCTGTAATACGTCATACCAGTCTATGGGAGCAATCGTTTCCACATAGACCTTCACATCGTACCCCCTGCGGCGAAGGATCTCGCCGAGCAGAGGGAGCCCCAGGCGCGGAAGCCGGGACCGGTCGTACACACTGACTCCGGGGGGTCCGGGTTCGATCAGCCTGATTTTCATACCGCTCTCCTTTCCTTTTATCGATTTAAATGAAAAAACAGCGTTAAAACACTGCAAACCGTGTTAAAGAACAATCTGATTGACACTCTGAAAGACGTCAACCAGAATGTTTTAATTATAAAAAAGATTGCGAATATATCAACCAGACATTTTTCGTCATTTACATTATATTTTGTCCGAGTAGCCACAGAATCATGGATTTCTGCATGTGCATGCGGTTTTCCGCCTGGTCGAAGATAACGGCGTTTTGGTGGTCGATGGCGTCCCGGGTGATCTCGTATCCGACATGGCAGGGCATGCAGTGCATGATCTTACAGTCCGGCGCGTAGCCGTCGATCAGTTTGGCGTTCACCTGGTACGGCATGAATTTGGCTTTCCTTTCTTCATAGACCTTCTGGAATTCGGGTTTTATTTTGCCGTTCTCAAAATACTCCATATCCATCCACGTGTCCGTGTGCACATAATCCGCGTCTTTCATGGCCTCGGCAATGTCGGTTGTACGCACCACACGGCCGGTTTCTTCCGCCATTTTATTCAATTCGGGATCAACGCTCGGTTCGTTGATTTCCGGGGCCACGAGATACACGTTGATGCCCAGCTTGGCGCAGGCCAGCATTAATGTGTTGCTGACGTTGTTTTCAATGCCCAGCCATACGATTTTTTTCACGTTTTCAATGCCATTTGAGTGCTCTGCCATCGTCAGGATATCGGAAAGGGCCTGGGCGGGGTGGTATTTTTCACTGCAGGCATCGATGACCGGGATCTGATTGAAGCTGGCGGCTTTGATCACATCCTCGGCTTTTTTGGCACGGAACATGAGCACACAGCCGTAGCGCATCACGGCCCGGATCTCATCCCCGAAATCCGTGAGGGCGAACTGAGAAGTGCGGGAATCCAGGAAGATCCCGTGCCCCCCGAGTTCGGTCATGCCGGCTTCGAAACTGAGGCGGGTGCGGGTGCTGGTCTTCTGGAACAGCATGATGAGGTTCTGGTTGGGCAGAAGGTCCGGGAACTCGCCGGCCTTCCGTTTTGCTTTCAGTTTCAGGGCCATGCCGAGCATGGTGAGGATGTCTTCTTTCGACTGTTCTTTGAGAGAGATGAGGTGGCGCATTGTTTTTTGGTTATTTTATTAAATGGTACCCGCTACAGGATTTGAACCTGTGGCCTCTGGCTCCGGAAGCCAGCGCTCTATCCAGCTGAGCTAAGCGGGCTTAAATGGTGTGCCCAGAGGGATATTCTTACGTGCTCGCCCCATCTTCGCCAAGGCTACGATGGGGCTCCGCGGTCGAGCTTCGTAATAGTCGCTACCCTCCAAGTCGTGATAAACCACGACTCTACGGTCGCTCCTTTACTCAGGCGAACCCAAGGGTTCTCATCCTCTCTGTGTCATATTTCTCAGAACCTGCACCTTTGGCACAGAACCTGAGAAATGGTGCGCCCAGAGGGATATTCTTACGTGCTCGCCTTCGACAAGCTCAGGCTCCGCGGTCGAGCTTCGTAATAGTCGCTACCCTTCAAGTCGTGATAAACCACGACTCTACGGTCGCTCCTTTACTCAGGCGAACCCAAGGGTTCTCATCCTCTCTGTGTCATATTTCTCAGAACCTGCACCTTTGGCACAGAACCTGAGAAATGGTGCGCCCAGAGGGATTCGAACCCCCGACACCCGGTTCCGAAGACCGGTGCTCTCATCCGCTGAGCTATGGGCGCATCCTGAAAGATAGTATCAGAGTTTGACACTTCCGTCATGACCAATTTTTAGCTCGACAAAAGTTTTTAATTGTTATAAAATGCTTTCCTTAACCAATTTGCCATGAGAAAGCCCCCCACTTCCCCTGAAACCGTGGTGCAGAAATTGCGGCGCCAGCGCGACCGTATGAATCGCCGTATCGACTCTTTAAGTGAACAGATTAAGGAAGCCCGGGCCATTTCAAAGCGCCATCTTCAGGCAGGCCGGGACGAATTCCACGCGAAAAAGGAACTCCTCATCGAACAGCTTACGGAAAAACGGCGCCTGATCGTCCTGATGCGGCGCAAACTGGCCCGCCAGCTCGATACCCTGAAACGGAAAGATGCGGTGCAGAACCAGCGCCGCCGCAAAGACATCCGCGAGGATTTTTATTTTGCCAGTAAAAACGAGTACTGGGAACGGATGCCACGTTCCCTGTTTAAGACGTTCCAGGAGCTCCACGGCGCCCGCCGGTACTGGACGGTCCCCAAGCGTGAAGGCGCATGGGGCGGGGTGGATGCCCACCAGATCCCGCTGGCCCATACTGTGGTCGACCCGTCGCGCGTGTCCGCCCGTTTTCTGGAGCATTTTGATATCCCCGAACGGTCGCTTATAAACGGCCGGATGGACGACGTGCAGGCACACCTGACCGCTCAGGAGAATGTGGACAATGTGAAAGCTTTTTATCAGCACCATGTAAGACCTCTCCCGGATTTCGGGTATGAATCCAAAAATCCCAATTTCCGTTTGCTGGTAGTGCATGACCACAGTCCGGAACATGACGGGGAGATCATCCATCCGCGCCGGAAGTCCAAAAATTCCCTTTTAAAGGAACCGGCTATTTTTCGCGACGCCTACTCGCTGCTCCGCAAAGCCGGGCATATGGATAGGGGATATGGCACGGAAAAAGACAAGCTGGCCGCCGCACTGAACGCGGTGAACGCCCTGCACACCCGCCTGGGCGCTCTCCGGGCTGATGACACTCCTGAAGAAAAGGATGAGAAGCGAAAAGGCGCTGAGCATTCCCTAAATCAAAAGCCGGTGCTGGACCGTGTGCGGGATGATGATAAAGCTGATGCCCGTGAAGCTCTCGATACAACCAGTCTGGCGGACAGCCGCGGGCAGGTCAATCCGCCGGCCGCGATGGCCAAATTGGTGAAAGTGCGCGACCGCCTGGGAGGACGGAAGAAATCCATCCGCCGGATCACGGATATCACCGGTAAAGACAGGGAACAGTTAAAAGAAGTCATCCGATATTCGGAGGAGTTTATGGCCGATATGGCCGAAGCCTTTAAAACGTTCCATGACGGCGGCGGTTTTGTCTTTACCACTAAACGGGGCGGGATCACTTCTTTGCCGCGCCTGGACCTCAGCCTGGGGCAGCTCCGCTTAAAACCGTTCCGGTTTTACGCGGAGAAACTCGAAGCCATCGACGCCGCCATGTACCGTTTTTCCCGCGAGGGCAAGTCTGATGAACATCGCCGGGAATCCCTGAAAGGCCATGCGGTCTGCCAGGTGTTTAAGGTGCAGAAGGCGTTTGAAGACTGCCTGGCCGAGATTTCGCTGAAAAACGGTTTTACCCGGGAACAGCTCACGGAAAAGGCGCGCATCCTTTACCGAACGGTCAAACAATGCCGGGTGGAAGGCTATGAGACTGTCTTTGATCAGCTGATGGGTGTGGTGAACGAAATCGGCGTGTTTTTGGCCGGCAACCCGCAGACATTGGATGACGAGACCCTGCGCCTGACCTTTAAGGAATATCTGAAAAGTGTGGATTTTCAGGCAGCGGTGGCGGAGGCGGTCTGAAAGCGGTGCGATTTATTATTGGTTTAAAAATAACGAGGACATTATGCCCAAATCCCATGAAAAACAGCCGGGTATCCTGCCGGATGAAGCAGTCAGGGAGATTTATTCCCGGGAGGGGTGTCTGGACGGCTGGGAAAAGGACGCGGTCAAACGCATGCTCCAGGTCGTGAGGGCCGGAACATGGAAATGCCTGGCCATTGGCCAGAAAGACGCCCTTGAAGCCGGTTTACCGGGTGACCTTGAAGACATCAGGGCAATTGGTAAAAAAGTCGGTTCCGATGCCGCGGCTGATGTGTTTGCCATCAGAAAGGGGGTCGCCATCCGGTCGCTGGCCACCTTGGAATGCGAGGACTGTACCCAAGCGGATGAGTGTCCGGAAAGCGACCGGAAATAACCGCCTTATTACCGGAAAAAGTGTTTTATGCTTTACAAAGTATTCTTTTTATTGTATAATATAAATATCAATAATAAAAATTAACCCTAAAACAAAATGGCTGAGACCTATAAATATTATCCTCACGGAACCAAAGATCATACCGGCCCTCAGCGGCATGACACTAAACTTTTGATCCGGGAGGGGAGTAAGTGGCGCAATGCCGGCGACATGGAAAGCTGGTACAGCCCGGAAGACCTGCTTGATATCCGCAAAAACATCGAAGCCGGACGCGGCAATATCCAGAAGGTCAATGATGTCGGCCAGATCGTTCAGGGCGGCCGGGCGGATCTTTTGCGATGGACCAAAAGCTTAGAAGAGGGAGGCGGCGGCCGTTAATACTTAAACCGCTTTTCACATACCGTTTTCACATTCCCGCGCACATTCATATCCACTATGATGTGCGCTTTTTTTGGCTTTACGGCGTCTAAGAAGTCGGCGAATATCACTTCAATTACGGCTTCGTGGAAGATTTTCAGGTTCCGGAAGGCGTTGATGTAAAGTTTGAAGGATTTCAGTTCCAGGCAGACTTTATCCGGCACATAACGGATCTGCACGGTGCCGAAATCCGGCCAGTCGGAAAAGGGGCAGATGGCGGTGAATTCGGGGGTGGAGATATCCACCCACTGTTCGCCGGGCGTCAGGTCTTTAAAAGCGAATACTTCTAAA
>CAZIDW010000035.1:0-12918 GCA_964538225.1 uncultured Candidatus Peribacteria bacterium | reverse complement strand
GGCGACCCCGGTGATTACACGGCTCATAGGCCCCCGGCGGGTTTTTCTGACCGCTTTTTGACCGCCCAAAAAGCGGTCGCCCGCCCGGCGAGGGCAAAAAAGGAATACAGAAAAAGGCCGGCTGAAAGAAGGAATACAGCGTGAGGAAGTTGGTAGAATGGTTATTGTACCGAATTGTTATTTGCTTAATATTGATTTTATGCTATTATAAAAATCCCTTTCATTTGATTGCCCTTCCCATTTATACTTTAAAGCCTTAAGTAGATGGGCGAAACAGCGATAGAAAAAGGTTGGCAGAAATATGAGACCGTCCAATTTTTCTTTCGGAAACACTGGACAAATTTTCTTAAACCCTTGGTTTTCGGTCTTGCCATAGGCCTTTTGGCCGCCTTTTTCTTTTTGATATTCGGTTCTATCATCATGGTCTTCCGAGTCACTGTTTTTTATTCCTTTTTCGCCTTTTTAGTTATTTTGGCCTTTGCGGTCTTCCTGCACACTTTTTTCATCCAGCTTTTCAATTATTATTTCAATGTCATCATTGTGACGGACTGCCGGATCATTATCGCGCGGAAGACTGTTTTTTTAAGGAATGATAACGACGCGATTGACCTGACCAAGATCCAGGATATCGGAGTCGTTTCCCGCGGGATTTTTCGCAATTACCTGAATTACGGCGCTTTGGTCATCACGCTTTCCACGTCAGCCCCCCCTGTTTTTATTCCTTCTGTGCCTAATCCCCATTATTACCTGGAACAGATGAACCGCGTGAAACGTGAATACATCCTCCGCCGTCAGGAATACCGTAAGTCCGGCTCATCCTCAGAACCGGAAAAACCCATGGATTACCTTCAGGAAGTCAAACCTCTTTGAGCACAGAAACAGGCGGACAAACCAAATGAATTCCTCTATACTGGAGTCAAGCCGTTAATCCTTATTTGTCATGATATATACGTTTCCCGGACAGCGTGAAGGCGAAGAGGTTCTCATGGTGATCTATAAACATCCTATCGTTTATATAAAAATCATCAGCGCTTTTCTGGCAATTGTCGTCCTGCCCATTGTTTTATTTTTTTATTTATGGCTTTCCGGCCATTCGACTCCTGAATTCAGGACTATCAATCTGATCATCGGCATTTTTGCGATGATTTATTTTTTATATGGCTTGGTCTTTACGTGTATCCGCTGGATCGATGAGCAGTTCGATGTCTTTATTATCACAACAGACCGCCTGATCGATGTGACCCAGGTCACGTTCCTTAAGCGAAGCGTGGCTTCTACCCCGCTGGAACAGATACAGGATACGACGGGGGACGTTCATGGCTTTTTCCCCACGATCTTCAATTACGGGAACTTGACGGTCCAGACAGCGGCGGGCCGGGCATCTGATTTTTTTATCGACCGCGTTTCCGATCCGGAAGGCACCGGACGCAAGCTTTTGGAATGGGCGCAGAAAAAACGCCAGGGCACGAAAATTAAACCTAAGCGCTAAATTGTGTTAAAATAGACTATGATGATTACTGTGATTCTAAATAATTGGTCACTATGTATATCATGTTAATCATTTAAATATCAGTATAAGTTTGGTCAAAAATAAAAAAATGTTTTTCAAATTTCTTCAGCGCATCTTTGGAATCTTCCTTTTCAGCTTTTTATTGTTTTTTATTTATTCCCAAAAAGCTGAAGCGTATGATATCCGTGAGCGGGAGATCGTCATGGAACGGTATGGTTATGAATTGTATTCTCCCGTGATCGAAGAAGCATCGCCTTTTTATTCCGTCGGCCTTTTTTTCAGTGAGCCTGTTGACGGGCTGATGGTGAATTTTGATCCGCTCAACGGAGGTGAGTGGGAACCGGTCCCGGATGACCAGCTGGATGAATTGCCCTTGTTTACTTCGCCTACGCGGACAATCCGTTTTAAGAAAAAAACCACTGGTGACGAAAGCCGCCTCACTTTTAAGGTTCATTTTTTTTCAGTGGAACAGGATGACAGTGATACGCTTTATACAGAAAATTATTACGGGGGACCGGAGGTGGCGGCCGCGAGCTTCCGCCTCGTCAGCCGGCGCGAATGGGGAGCGGATGAAAATCTGCGTTATTGGTCTCCGGAAACCGAGGAGCTGCTTCGCGGGGACGGGGATGAAAGGGATTATACCAATGTGTGCGCGGATATGGAGAGACGATACGCCAGCGAGGTCAGGCTGTCCCGCACGGTGCAGTTCGGCCCCAATGGCGAATCTTTGATTTGGCCTCTGTCTTATCCTCAGAATGTCGAAAAATTCATCATCCACCATACTGCTTCGGAATTAAAGGATCTGAATGGGGACCGGCGCCTGGACGGACGGGATTACAAGGACATGATTCGGGCAATCTATTATTACCACGCCATCACGCGGGGGTGGGGGGATATCGGCTATAATTACATCATCGATCCTTTGGGGAATGTATATCAGGGGCGGTATGGCGGGGAGCGGGTCATCGGCGCCCACGCCCGCTGCTACAATAATGGGAGCATCGGTATCTCTGTTATCGGGAATTACGCGAAAAAATCTATTTCCGAACCGGCTTTCAACGCTTTGGTGACTTTGATCGCCGAAAAAGCCAAACTCCATAACATCAATCCGGAAGGGGCATCGTTTTTCCGCGGAAAACGCATGCCCAATATCATCGGGCACCGGGATGTAGGCAATACGACCTGCCCGGGTGATCAGTTTTACAGCCTGCTTTCCAAGCTCCGTCAGCGTACGGGGCTGGCGGCTCGGAGCGGAATGTTTAAGGAAAACACCATCAGCACCCAGACACTGGATTATAACGCTGAATCTTTAACAGAAATACCGGTTATTTCCCTGGAGCCGAATGAACGAAAAAAGATCACCCTGCGTTTTAAAAACACGGGCCAGAAGACGTGGGACCGGAATACCTGGCTCCATGTCGCCCTGAACAACCGTGAGCACGCGCGTGTGGTGCCGGTTATCGAAGACAAGGCTTTTGTGGCGGCGGATATGCATGAACCGTCGGTTTCTCCCGGTTATACCGGTACGTTTGAGGTTGAATTGGAAGCCGGTTATCAGCCCGTGAATTACACCTTTGAAATCGCGCCGGTGGCGAACGGACGTTATAAGATCTCCCGGTCCGCGGTCTTTATTCCCATCGAGGTCCAGGAGCCCCGTTTTAGTTATCGGGTCGTTTCCGACAACGATCTTCCTGAGGGAGTCCTTTTTCAGGGACAGAAGACCCAGGGCTCCATCAGGCTCCAGAACACCGGTAATGTCTCCTGGTTTAATTACGGAAAACATCCCATCCGTCTGGGCACTGAAAACCTACGGGACCGACGGAGCTTTTTGGTTAAACAGCATGCCACCCGCATCGCCCATCTGCTGGAAAGCGAAGTGAAGCCCGGTGGAACAGGCACGTTTCTCTTTAATCTGGAAGGGCCGCTGGATTATGAAGGTCGGATCCGCGAATATTTCAGCCCGGTGATCGAAGGTGTGCGGTGGCTGGAAAACAAGGGAATGAATTTCAGCGTCATCGTCAAAAAACCCAGGCATCTGGCACGGATTATTGATAAAACCAAAATTCCTTCTATGCTACCCGGTGAAAGGCGCAAGATAACCCTTACCCTGCAGAACCGGGGGGATCTGGCCTGGAACCAGGACAATATGCAGATCCGGCTTCTGGGTACCGGTATACAGCTTTTTAAAAGCAGGATAATCCCACGGGAACCTGTTGCCCCCCAGGAAACCGTTACGTTTGATTTCTGGATCCAGGCGCCTTACGAAGAGGGGCGCCATCGCCTTTTTCTGCGTTCCACGTTTAACCGGATCGGCATAAGAGGGGGCGTCGCCCGATTTCTGGTGGATGTGGAAGCCTCCCGTTTACGGGCCCAGCTGGTGGACCAGACTTCCCGCGCGGTCCATCTGCGGCCGGGTCAGGAAAAAGAAATCGAAGTCAAATTTAAGAACCTGGGTAATGTGGCCTGGCATAACAAAGGGGAAAACGCGATCTATCTGGGCACTTCCCGGCCTCACGACCGCCTGAGCAAGCTTTATTATGAAGACGGCTGGATCAATAAATACCGCGCCGGCAAGATGGCAGAGGACACGGTGATGCCCGGCGAGACCGGCACATTCCGCTTTAAGGTCAAACCGAACCGTGCCGGCGCGTACCGTGAATACTTCCAGCTGGTCATTGAGCGGGTGGGCTGGATTGGCGGGAGTTACGCGCGGTGGGATTTCCGGGTCTCCGGTGACATGGTGGATGAATCCACTGGCTCTGCCGATAAAAACCAGGACGCTCTCCTTAATAAAGAGCGTGCTACTATTCTTACCAATATCCGCACGGATACTGTTACTGATACTTCGGATACCTCCGATGATTCCGAAACCACCCCTAAAACCGTCCCTGTCGCCCAGCCTGCCCCTGTCCCGTCATCCAGTGCCGATGACCCTTTCCGCGTACGCATTTCGTACGGGGATGATTATTCCAAAGTGACCGCCAATACCCTTTTTCAGATCGTGAATGAAAGAGGTGAATTATTGTTTGAAGTGGGCGCGGGCACTTCCGCGGATATCCGCCATATCCAGGGGAATATAGAGGTGCAGGTCGGGCCGAATACCAAGACCGCCCAATGGGTCCGCGTTGTCCCTTCCGGCGACGGAATCGTCGAGATCCTGACTATGGACCGTCCGCCTTCCTGGAACCGCGACCTGAATGACAACCGTTTCCGGGGCGTGATAGAGATCCGTCCCGTCAGCGGGAAAACCGCTTTTATCAACGAACTGCCGTTAGAGAATTACCTGAAGGGCCTTGCTGAAGTCTCGAATGGCGACCCTTACGAAAAACAAAAAACCATCGCCATCCTGGCCCGCACATACGCTCGTTTTTACATGAGCGATGCCAACCGAAAGTTCCCGGGTATGCCGTATGACGGCAGTGATGACCCGGCCGTCTTTCAGCGGTACCTTGGTTATGGGTATGAGATTCGTTCCCCTAATTTTGTCGCGGCTACGGAAGCCACTAAAGACAAAGTCGTCACTTATGAGGGTCAGCTTGTTAAAACGCCGTATTTCAATCAAAGCGATGGTCGCACCCGCTCTGCCCGGGAAATGTGGGGGTGGACAAATACCCCTTACCTCCAGTCCGTTCCGGACCCGTATTGTGAAGGGCTGATCCTGCGCGGGCATGGGGTCGGACTGAGCGGCCGTGGGGCTGAAGTAATGGCGGAGAAGGGAAAGACATATGAGGAGATCATCAAATACTATTATCAGGGAATAAAAATCGAGGAACTCGATTTTTAATTTGTGATTTTTAATTTGTGATTTATCATTTTGTTATCCGATAAAAATAAACAACATGTTTTTTTGTATAGATACAGTAACGGCACAGTCCGGTATTGCCCTGACGGACGGAAAAAGAGTGTTTTTTGAAAAACTGGAAGCCCGTCAGGCATCGGATCAGATTTTAGGAAACACTGATAAACTCATTAAAAAGGCAGACATTCAGGCGTCTGACCTGAAAGGTGTTTTTGTGCTCAGGGGCCCCGGGTCGTTTACCGGGCTCCGCGTCGGTATCGCGGTGGCCAACCAGTTCGCGCACCAGCTGAAGATCCCGATCGCCGGTCTGCAGACCGAGGAATGGTATCAGTATCGTACCGATAAAAAGGATTTCATTTATCTCCAGTCCATGAACCGTGACCAGGTCTATTTGGCGGGACGCGGGAAATTCAGGCGGGAATTTCCTCCCGAAATCATCGCCGTCAGCGACTGCCATTATGAACTTTTATCTAAAAAGGCCCGATGGCTGGGGCAGGTAAATAAGGAGCACCGGCAGGCATTGTCGGATATTGCAGAGATAACGGACCTCCGGTCGGCTGAAGAAACATGGAAAGAGGCCGCGCGTTCCGTTAGCTTGCCTTTTTTTAAACTTTATAACCTGATTGAACCGTTTTACGGCAAGGCGCCCACGATCACGAGAAGTAAAAATAAGTTATAAATCCAGTTTCTTTTTTATGGCCGGGATCTGCTGGCGGGTTTTTTCATAACCTTCTTTTATAAGTTTTTTGGCTTTATGGAAGTCAAAAATACTCGTGGGTCCGAGTTCCGGACGAATCAGGAAATCCGGCTCATGCATGAGCAGGTTTTTTTCCGTCAGCTTTTCCTGCATCATGTAAACAGAACTTTCGAGCACATCGATGATATTGGGATAGTCAGGTTTCAGCCATTTATGGAAAAAGCTTTTTATTTTTCCATAGGATTTTTCTGGTTCATCCTTTTTTTTGCTGAAATGATAGTTCAGGTCCACGGCGATCACGACATCCGCTTTCATATCCTGCACCACATTGATAGGAACCGGATTGACCACCCCTCCGTCAATCAGATAGTCCCCCTCTTTTTCAACCGGCGTGAAGATACCCGGAATGGCGATGCTTGCCCGGATAGCCTGGGTAAGATCACCTTTTTTCAGGATGACTTCTTTTCCGGAAAACAAGTCGGTGGCAACCGCACAGAAGGGGATTTTATTCCCCTGGAAGTCTTTGTGTTTGAGCGATTTGCTGATGAGACGGCAGACTTTTTCCCCTTTAAACAGCCCTTTTTTCGGGATGACAGGATCCAGATATTTTACTACTTCTTTCCATTTTATTGTTAACAGATAGTTTTCAAATTCTTTAATGTCACCGGCAGTATAAATTCCGCCGATAAGCGCTCCGATACTCGTGCCGGCCACGTAGCCGATCGGGATTCCGGCTTCAGTCAGAGCTTTGATCACGCCGATGTGCGCACAGCCACGCGCGCCGCCGCCTCCTAAAGCTAAGCCGATTTTTTTTGTTTTAGTCATTTTTATAAAGATTTAATCAGTATGTCGGCGGATGCCGGATTGATGGCCACGATGATGTTATGGACCGTTGCGATGCGGAACAGGGCTTTTACATCCACATCATGCGGCTGAGGGGAAAGCGGATCCCAGAAAAAGACCATGATGTCTATTTTTCCTTCCGCTATCCGGGCGCCCACCTGGACATCCCCGCCCAGCGGCCCGCTTTTAAAACGCCGGATTTTTAATTCTGCGTTATCCATCAGCACCTTTCCGGTCGTACCGGTGGCAAAAAGTTTATGTTTTTTTAGTACAGCCTGGTGTTTTTTAGCCCATTTCACCATTTTGCCTTTCAGGTTGTCGTGGGCGATGAGGACGATGTTTTTCATTTCAGGATTGTGGCTTACGATTAAAGTTTTCCCATTTTTTATTGATAAAATCCATGATTTTTTCTTTAAAACGTTCTGTATCGAACGCTTCCGCATGTCTGCGGATTTTTTCAGGGTCGAATGACGCCTTTTCAAAGCGGGCCACTGCGTCCGACAGGCTTGCAATCGTCTGCTCTTTAAAGAAAATCCCTGTCGTCCCTTCTTTCATGCTGTCCATACTGCCCCCTCGGTTTAGCGCGATAACCGGCCGGCCCGAGGCCATGGCTTCCAGCGGGACAATCCCCGCGTCTTCGATCTGAGGGAATACGAACGCCCGGCAGTTGGCGTACAGGTCCGTCAGTTCCCTGTCACTTACCCGTCCTAAAATCTGCACTGTCGGTCCGGCCAGTTTTTCGATTGCCTTAAAATCCGGACCGGTGCCGACCACCTTAAGCGGTTTTTTAAGTGCGCTGAAGGCGCGGACGATCAGGTCGAATTTTTTGTAAGGAATCAAACGTCCTACGGCCAGATAATAATCGCTGGCCGGCTTATCGGCAGGGCTGAAGCGGCTGGTCCGCACGGGCGGATAGATGACATGGGCCCCCCTTTTATAATGTTCTTTGATCTTTCCGGCGATGTAGGTGGAATTGGCGATGTATTCATCCACCCTTTGGGCCGCGCAGTAATCCCATTTCCGTATTTTTTTAATCTGGTGCCGGATCAGCGGACGCAGAAAGAAAGGGAATTTTTTCAGGCGTGTTTCAAAGTCCCACTGTTCCCACGCGTAGCGCATGGGGGTATGGCAGTAGCAGATGTGCAGGGTATCCGGTTTGGTGATCACGCCTTTGCTTACGCTGTGGCAGCTGCTGAATACGATGTCGTAATCGCTCAGGTCCATCATCTCCACCGCGGTCGGCATCTGCGAAAGCAGCCATTGGTGTCTGGCGAACGGGATTTTGTTGAGCCAGGTAGTATGCACATTCTTCAGATGCCCCAGCTCCCTCATTTTTTCCGGCTTGTAAATGGTCGTATAAATCGGCGCATCCGGAAAAAGGTCGTGAAAAGCGGAGATGACGCTTTCGGCGCCCCCGTAATTGGTGAGCCAGTCGGTGATGATTGCTATTTTTGGTTTCATCTTTAATACTATATATCAAAATACCAAAAAACTCGAAACTCGACTATCGAAACTCAAAAAAATTCGAATTTCGAATTTAGGATTTCGAGTTTGAGGCAACAACATCACCTTCCAAACACCATTCCATACATTTATCCACTTTAATATCCACATATTGCCCAATGAGTTTCGGGTCGTCCGCCTGAAAGCGGGCCATTTTGAATTCCGGGATCCGGCCGTCCGCGTAACCTTTTCGTATGTGTTCCACCAGGATTTTCACCTTTTTGCCCTTGAACTGCTGGTTGTACTTATGTGACATCCCTTTCATCAGTTCAGTGATGCGGAAAAAGCGGTCTTTTTTCATTTCCAGCGGAACATCGTCTTTATATTTTTGGGAGGCCAATGTACCTTTCCGCTCGGAATACTTGGAGATATATAAAAGATCGAGTTTGAGTTCTTTTACCAGGTTACAGCTTTCCTGAAATTCTTTTTCCGTTTCGCCGCAAAACCCCACAATGATGTCGGAACTGATGGACATGTGCGGCAGTCGGTTTCTTAGTTTTCGGACCAGTTCGCGCAGACGGTCGGGGCTGTAGTTACGGTTCATCCGTTTTAAAACCGTTTCTGAACCGGACTGTATCGGCAGATGAATGTGAGGCACCATACTTTTAAGCTTTCCGTACAGATCAATCACGTCATCCGTCATGTCTTTGGGGTGGACGGTGTAAAATCGGATGCGTTCCACCTCTTTTACCGCGTCAATTTTACGGAGCAATTGGGCGAAATGGGATTCTTTAGAGTCGGGGTCAGCATCCGGTGCGTTATAAGTGCTCACATTCTGGCCGACCAGATTGATTTCTTTTGCTCCTCTTTTGGCGGCTTTTTTAACTTCATCCAGAATATCCGCCATGGGCCGGCATTCCTCGCAGCCGCGGGCGTAAGGAACAATGCAGTACGAGCAGAAATTATTACACCCTTTGGAAACCGGGATGAATACCTGTGAAAGGTTAGAGATGGTCGGAGGAATGTGAAAATAGTCACAGATATTTTTAGCGGCTTTCGCCCCCTTTGTATTGTGCAGTCTACTCAAAAAATCCGGCAAGTGCATCAGGTCTTTGATGCGGAATACAAAATCAATGGTCGGCATAATTCTGAAAACATCGTGTTTTGCCTCATCCCGTATTCCTGACTCCTCCCGTATCATACAACCCGTGATACCGATTCTCAGATTCGGATTTTTTTCTTTCATCGGGGCGAATATTTCTCCCAATCCATATATCCTGTCTTCCGCTTTCTGTTTTACCGAACAGGTATTCAGAATAATCAGGTCGGCTTCCTGGAACCCATCGGTTTTTGTATAATCCATTTTTTCCAGAACGGTCACAATCCGTTCGGAATCCGAATAGTTCATCTGACAGCCGTAAGTCTGGATAAAATATTTCATATGAGGATTTTTAGATTTGCATTTTACCCTATTTTACATATACTGCCAATCTTCTTGACAAAATTAATATATTCATTATTATAATAACCTTTAATGATGATTTATGAGTCTGACTGACACTGATAAGCCAAAAGATAGCGAATTAACGGTCCTTTCCGAAAAGCCCCTGGATGGCGATTGGGTTTTACGGAAGATGAGAGTCCATTCTAAGAGCCTGATCAATGATACACGTCTTTTTTTAAGTAAAGCCGGCCTAAAGACCGGCTCGATTTTCGGAGGGGAAACCGCTTCTTTTATTTCCGCTAAGGACTGTGATGATTATTTTGACCGCATTGAATCATCGGCTGACTTTATTGCTTTTTCCGAACGTATCCGTCAGCAGTTGCTGATGGTTATATAGTCTAAAATTCTTGCAGGAATATTAATTTTATGCTATAATAAATAGATTTATAGCGTTTTTAATATGCGTCTTCAGGAAGGTAAAAACATCGAATCTTTATTAGCGGGCAAGGTAAAACACCCCTTTCCCGAAAGAGAATTCGAACGCGTTATACAGGAAACGGGTTTTCCGGCCATTCGAAAACGCTTATTTCAGACATTGGCCGATCAGATGTCGAACGTGCGGCATGACCAGAAAGAAAAAAACCCCTCCAGTCCTAAAGGTATTTTTGCGCGCAATCTTATTATGGATGTGGATGAGGCAATGGGGGATATCTGCGATGTCAATGACGGTAAAAAATACGATATCCGGTTTTATTCCGCGGTGGATACCGAGCTTGATTTTGTCGGCAGTTTTGATTGTTGGGTCGAGTTGTTTGATTTAGAAAGAAATATCCCGGTTGCTGATTATAAAATCGATATCACGACTAACCCCAACAAAAGCAATCCGGCTAATTTAGCGGACGGCATCCTTTATTTTGATGATGACCGTTATGTCGATCCGGATTTTAAGGGAGAAGTCGATCCTCAGTTTTTCCAGAGTCCTGATTATGAAGCATTGGTAGAACTCGCGGCCCGTCAATTGGCGGAACGGGCGCATATCAAATTTTTTAGCTAGGCATGTTTTCGATAAATTTTTTTAATATCTCGTCCACTTCCAGATCAGCGGATTCCTTTTCCGGTTCAGTATTTTCATCCTGTTTTGATTTAAGCGTTTTTTCATTGTCGACTCGTCTTCCTTTTATCAGCCGCCTCACCTTAGCCGGATCACAGGGTTCATCATCCGTTTGGTTGACAATTTTAATCCGCCCATCTTCTGATTGTATGGTCTTGACTTTAATGCGCAGGATCCCGCATTTGAGTTCATCCGGTTTTCCCATCAGACGGCCAGTTGTTCACGGATCTGTCCGGCGATTTCATCAGGAGGCGTTTGCCAGGTTTTTTCGCACACTTCAAAACCATTGAATAGTTTTTCCAGAGTTTTCATATCCGTTTGCTGGGTTGATGCCACTTCAGCGCATCGGGTCCCTTTGGCGGTGCCGTCTTTTGTCCAGACGATGCTCAGCCGGTAACGGGATTCGCTTATCACGCATAAAGCGGCGGTCTTTTCCGCGTTCAGCCATTTTAAATCAGTCGGTCTGAACCGCTGCATCCAGCCTGGGTATTCCAGACTATTGGTGGGGGATTTGATATTCATAATTGTTGGACTTAGAGGGCTAAAGGTTTTGAATCATAATTATTTTTTTTAAAGATGTCAACAGATGACTTCCTTTATCCTGTTTGTAAAAGTAACTATAATAGGTCTATATCCGTTTTTATGTTTTTCAATGCCCGCTCATCACTGACTTTGCGTTCAGCCGCCTACCAAAAAGCGGTCCGTCTGTATGTGTGGCAGGCGTATCTGAATGATTTGGGCAGGGGCGATGCGACCACCAAATATTTTGTACCTGAACAAACTCGTATTGTTACGGCAAAAGTGATTACCAGGGAATCCGGTGTGCTTGCCGGTTTATCAGAGGCGGAATGGTTCTTGAAAAAACTGGGCATCCGCATCCTCCGGAAGAAGAAAGACGGATCAAAAATCAGAAAAAGGGATGTCATTCTGGAACTGAAAGGCCGGGCGGACAGGATGCTGGCAGGTGAGCGCACACTTTTAAATTTGCTCCAGCGGATGAGTGGGGTCGCTACCGCGACACATCGTCTCGCCTCTAAATTACCGCGTGCCGTCAAGCTTCTGGCAACCCGGAAGACCCTGTGGGGCGATCTGGATAAGCGCGCAGTGGCCGTGGGCGGCGGCGGCACCCACCGCCTGAACCTGAGCGACGCAGTCCTTATCAAAGAAAATCATCTCGCGCTGACTGATGATTTTTTCGTGAGCCTGAAACGTGTCTTTAAACAGGCTTCCCGATACCGTTTTATCGAGATCGAATTTGAGGATTTAAAACAGGTGTCGGAATTCGTTGATATCTGTAAAATGCTCCGGCTTCCTGAAAAAATGGCAGTCATGCTGGATGATTTCAGGCCGCCGGAGGTGCGCAAAGCTGTTCCGCTCCTCCAAAAAACAGGCGCGCTTATTGAAGTGTCCGGCGGGATCAATGAAAAAAATATCAAACAATATGCTATTAAAGGCGTATCGGCGATTTCGTCCGGCGCGATCACTAATAAAGCCGCGTCTTTGGATTTTTCCTTAAACCTTATTGCCTGATGACTGAAAAAAACGATCATGAACTGCCGTTTGAACCGATTGGAGATAAGAAACATTCTCCGTTTTACCGTTTGGTGGCGGGGCTGGCGATCATCGCGCTTATTTTACTTTCTATCCGCGGTTATTTTTATCTTTTTCATCCTGAACCGCGCATGAAATTGGCCCTGTCGGATATCCAGCGGTTCCTGCCGGCCGACCTTTCCAAACCGTTTACGTCACACCGGCCGGAGGAAGTTAAACAGGTGGTTTCCGAATCATCAGACACTATCAAACAGATCGCCAATTTTATCGCGGCCGATTCCTGCCGGACCGCTGACCGGGTGTGTCAGAGCAAGGCGCTTTATTATTTTGTGCGCGACCAGATTGTTTACGTTCCTGACTCCCAGTTTCATGATCAACTTGAAAATCCTCTCGCCGTCCTGAAAACCGGCGGCGCGGACTGCGAGGATATGGCGGTGCTTTTGGTGGCTTTGCAAAAAGCCATCGGCAACCAGGCTCGGCTGGTCTTTGTGCCCGGCCACGCGTACGCGCAGGTCAAAAT
>CAZIDW010000034.1:0-12974 GCA_964538225.1 uncultured Candidatus Peribacteria bacterium | reverse complement strand
TCCGGCAGGCGCTTCGGCTTCTCCCGTTTTTGCCTCCGAAGCGGCGGGCGCGGCGGGTTCCTGAGCGGGCGATTCAGCGGAAGCTGGCTGGGACTGCTGTTCGGCAGGTTTTTGGGTTTCTTCTGCTTTTGCTTCAGGGGCCGGTGCGGCCGGAGCCACGGGTTTGGCCTGGGCAGTGGCCGGCGCGGAAACCGGGGTTTCAGCAGCCGCGGCGGGGGAGGATCCGCCTTCGCCGAAGGCGGCTTTGGCGTCTTCCAGTTTATCGTAAATGGTGATGATCTGGGTAATCCCCACGACTTTCAGGATATCCAGGATATTCGGGCGCGCGTTGGCAATGGCCACCTTCCCGTTTTTAGCGCTCACACGGGAATACCAGTCCGTCACATAACCGATAGACTTGGAGTTCATGTAAGCCAGTTCCGAAAAATCCAGGATGAGATTGGGTTCAGCCATCTCCTCGATGATCTGATAGACCTTTTTAGCCTCCTCATCGACATTGGTCTCGTCCAGCTGACCGGCAAAAGCAATCAGTTTAACGGCCTTGCCGCCGACATCCAGGTCCTGAAAAGTGGTTTGTACGTCTGCCATGATAGATTTATTTATAGATTATAGATTTTTGTTAAATGGAAATTGAAAAATAAAAATTGCGAATTGAAAATTTACATTTGCTCCCCTTCTTCTAAATATTTTACCACATGGACGGTGAGCCCGCCGTCCGGATTGTCTTTGAACTCCAGGACATCCGTCCAGTTTGCCACAATCTGCGCCAGTCCGCGTCCGCGGAGGGAAGTCATTTTAGCAGGATCCACATGTTTTCTTTCCTCGATGATCGCTGTCATCTGCTGCGCAGTTTTTTTGACCGATCCTGTACCGGTGTCTTTTACATAGATTTCAATACTTTTTCCCTTCCGGCTTAAAAACGTGATGGTCACGTCCATCCCCGGTGCGGAGCCGAATTCGATGGCGTTATTGATCAGCTCATCGACTACAGACTGGAAACGGAAGGCCCATTGCTCTGAAAACCCTGTCATGTTACGGACCACATTCATCGTAAAATCCCTCAGTCCGGACATAAAATAAGCGTTGGTCGGGATAATGATGCTGATTTTAATCGGGTCATCCATGTTTTGCCGGCTTTTAGTGGAAACGCTGTTTTTTTCAGCGGCGGCGGCTTTCTGATCGGCAGGAGGAGCAGTCGGTGCCGGAGCGGGAGCCGCGGCTTTTGCGGCAGGGGTTTTATTGTCGTCCATGGTTCATTGTTAACTATTATCTTACTATTTTATCATTTTTTTGGGGGAAAAGCAAGAATAATGACCCGGGTAAGCTGCTGATGGACGTTTTGTTAACAGTTGGTGAATATCTGATGGACATCGATTAGCCATCCATCAGCAGTCAATCAGTGCTCCATCAGTCTGCAAGCACCCCTGCCGGAACCAGGCGCAGGTTAGTGGGAGGCCAGAGGACGACCAGGACTTTCCCGCTGATGTTCTCTTCGCTGACAAAAGGGGTATGCTGTTCATCGATCGGCGAAAACCAGTGGCGTGAATCATTGCTGTGTCCGCGGTTATCCCCTAAAACAAAATAATACCCTTGCGGAACGATGAAGGACTGCACATCCGGAGTCTTCTTGAAGTAGGTGCTGAATTCATTTTCAATGTTCAGATAATTTTCATCGAGCTCCTCAAAAGTGTCACTGCCGGCGGTTTTCAGGTAGACCCGTCCGTTTTCGATCCGGATGGTGTCCCCGGGCACGCCGATGATTCTTTTTACAAAGTACTCAGGGCCTGCGGAATGGTAAATGCGTACCAGATAAGATTGTCCGGGCTGCCCTTTAAAAGTCAGCCGGCCCGTTTCAATATTGGTGTCAGTGACGACTTTTTTTTCTGCCTGTTTCCAGCTCCGGTCGATAAGCGAATCATCCGCCGATTCGCCGACCGGCCGGTAATAGACCAGGTCGCCGGCTCTTACTTTGTCCTGGCAGAACCATAGTTTGCGGACCAGGGAGTTTTGGCAGTAAAAGACATTTTTCCCCGTTTTCATATCCGCAATCGGCAGGACACCTTTTCCTGAAGCATCCGTTACCACGGATTCTTCGAATTTGTGGGGATATTTATTGGTGATGGGCGGCAGAAAGACCACGGGATCCCCCCGCTGGGGCTCTCCCAGGCGGTAATTCAGCTTGTCGATGAGGATGAATTCATTGTTTTTCAGGGTGTCTGCCATAGAAGAACCGATGACACGGAAAGGGGAAATCAGGAACGTGCGGATTAAAATGACCAGTAAAATGATGATCACCGCATTATAAAGGATATCCGCCAAAAAACAGCCGATCTCTTTCAGAGGCCTTTTCAGGTTGTTTTTTTGCAGGATTTTTTTAGACATAAAGGGGTTCAAAAAATGCGTACCCAGCTTAATCGCTATTTAAATTATTTACAAGTTTTTTTATTTTTGCAATAATTCAGATGTACACAAAAAATAAAAAAATGATTTTTAGCAAACTCATCTTCAGCAAACACCTCGAAAAAGGGGAAGAAATCCAGTACGTGATCCATAAACACTGGAGTGAGATGACCAAACCGATTCTGGAAGTCCTGTTTTTCGGGTTTCTTACCCCTTGGGCGCTTTATTTTATCGGGTTCAGTACCCCGACGTTCTTTTGGGTCGCCGTCATCTGGTCAGCCATTGCCGTTGCGCGGTTTATCTATGTACTGGTCGACTGGATCAGTGATGCGTGGCTGATCACGAATATGAACATCATCGTGGTCGAATGGAGTGGTATTTTCAGCAATCTGTCCGCCCGGGTGGGATATACGGATATAGAGGGCGCCTCATACGAGATTAAAGGGTTCTGGGGGACGATTTTCCGTTACGGCGATATGACCCTGCGGGTGATATCCGGCTCCCATTTTGATTTAAAAAAAGTGAGTAATCCTAAAAAGGCGGAACTGGCCCTGAGCCGTTTTCAGGATAAGTACCTAAGTGACCGCAATATACAGGACGCCACCAGCCTCAAAAGCCTGCTTTCCGATATGGTCTCTCATCATATCGGCCGTGTGAAATAATCCCTCCTCCTTATACAAGGGGGAGCCGGCTCTGAGCCTGTCGAAGAGACAGAGGGGATTAAAAACAAAAAAACAAAAAAACAAAAAAAACAACCGATGAAAATTTTTCTGACTATACTGACCGTTTTTATAGCGGTGGATGTGCTCATTGTCCTGTATGTCATGTACCGGCGTTTCCGGCGGAAGATTTTGGAAAAGGATAAAGCCAGGATCCGGAAAAACTGGAAAACGATCATCCGCCAGAAAGATGCGCGGCATGCCATTATGGACGCGGACAAGCTCCTCGATCACGCCTTATACCTGATGGGTTATCGGGGGAATCTCGGGACAAAACTTAAAAAATCCCAGCATCTTTTCAGCCATATCAACAAGGTGTGGGCCGCCCACAAGGTGCGCAATAACATCGCCCATCAGATCAATTACAAAATCGATGAAAAGACCTACAAAAACACCATGCTGACTTTTAAGCAGGCCTTTAAGGATCTGAGAATATTTTAATCGTTCAAAACGCCCTCTTTCAGCTTTCAACTCTTAACTATGATATTGGGAATAACCGGCATCAGCGGTTCAGGCAAGCACACGGCTGCCCATTATTTTAAACAGAAAGGGTGGGTGATTTTGGACGCGGATAAGATTGCTCACCATTCCTACCGCCCTTACACAAACGTCTGGAAGGCCATAGTAAAGGAATATGGAGAGAGTATATTAAATCAGGATGATACCATCAATCGCGTAAAATTGGGTAAGATCGTCTTCGGTACATCAAGGCCGGACAAGGCGGAAAAAGCGCTTAAGAGACTCAGCCGGATCGTCCATCCGTACGTGAAACGCCGGATTAAAAACCGGATCCACTACCATTTCCGGCGTCAGTCAGACATCGTGGTCCTGGCCGCTTTGTGGGAAGAACTGTGTCTTAAAGACATCTGTGATAAGATCCTGCTCATCAAAGCCCCGCGCCGGCTGATGAGCCGGCGGATTCAGCAGCGGGACGGCATTTCCCCGAAGACCTATGAGATGCGGGTGAAAAACCAAACGGAACCACCTCAGCCGGATTTTATTGTGGAAAATAACGGGTCATTGCAGGATTTTAGAGGGAAATTGGACCGGTTAGGCCTTTAAAACGGCTGTCCCGCAAAAGGACTGGCAGAAGCTCTGGTCTTTCGGCGTGATGCTCGTGGGCAAGAAAGTGTTGACAAAATTGAAAAAATTATTATAATTATTATCTGATATCTATAAATTAACCTCTTTTTAACCGCTTTTTTTCGCCCTCCCTATGTCCGAAAAACCCGTTCCGAAAATAAAGGTTTCTGCTAAAAAACAGCCGGCAAAAAAATCCGGTACGGATTTTGATATCGATGTATCTTTAAGCGGCCTGGATGACGGGACTAAAGACCAGCGCGATGCCGCTGCCGCTTTTGCGGTTGGAGGTAAGCGTGAGGAAATCATCTCACGGTCACGGAACGGAGAGGATATTGAACAGCGTATTCGTCAGGAAACCGAATGGGAAGCGGACGGTGAAGGTGAAACGGAAATGGATATTCCGGCCCTGCCCCCGAAACCGGAAATCCCAAAGAAGACCAAAGAAGAAGATCATGAGATCAGGATGCTCCGTTTTCTGAACGGTGAGATCAAAAAGGCCGAAGTGTTTCTTGAAAAAGTCAAAAGCGATCCGAAAGCGGATCCGGAGGTCATCAGGCGGGCGGAAAATGCCCTGGAAGCGCACCGTCAGCATTATCAGCAGTTTTTGGAGCAGATGCAGGATGTGGCTGCGGCCAGTGCGACTGATGCGTCATTGGATGACGCGTTTGCGGATATCATGCAGGAACTGAATAAAGCCGGATTTGAAGCCACTGGCAGCGCGGAAGACTTTCCTACCGAGGAGCAGGCAGAAGCGGCCCGGCGCCAGGATGAACTGAGCCGTATCCGTATGCTGGTCACCCAGATGAAGATGAGCGATGAGGAGGGGAATTGGGTGATCCGCCAGTCCGAACATCTCAGGGAAGAAGCGGACCGGAAACAGCTGATTGATTACCTGCAGAAGCGGCAGAAAGAAACCCTCATGGAGTTTCTGAAGTGGAAAGAAGAAAATCGGAAAGAAGAGCAGGAAACCGCGGTCCAGAACGAGATTATAAGGCGCCAGGAAGTCCTGCAGAAACAGAAAGAGATCGGTGATTTCATTATGGATACGATTGTCGAAGGGAAAGGGGCGCGCATTGAAAATCTGGAGGCCTTTGAAAAACAGGGAGGGAAAGTGTATGAAGCCGATATATGGGGGATGCGGAAGATCGAATGGAATAAAAAATTCAACGCGATCGACGGCGATAACCGCCTCATCCGGCCCATGGTCGGTGAAGATTGGTTCGATGATATGGGGGAGTTTCACCCCTGGTTTTACAAACAGAGCCCGAACCCCCGGGAGAAAAAACTGATGGCGCCGGTTGGAAAAGACGGGAAACATTTTTTCCTGACAGTGGATGGGGAGCTGTTTCCCATGCAGCACCCTATGAAAGAGCTCAGGGCTTTTATTGAGAATAAAGAGGAAGCCGAAGTGGCGGACGGGGAGCCGGCGGCTCAGGAGACCGCAGAGCCCGCTTTTGTTTATGCCGTTATTCTGGCGGAGGAATTGGCGGCGTTCGCCCAGCGTTTTGACAAAACGGACCAGCAGGCCTTACTGATCCTGAAAGACCAGATCCTGGCTGTAAAAGAAGCCGGTGGGAAATCAGACTGGAATTCCGTTTTATCTGCCATAAAAGAACGCGTTAAGAACGCGTCATTGGGACCGAACGTGGCCTTTATTAAAGACCGCCTGTTTTTACGGCTGGCCAAGACGGCCCGGGCCTATGATGCGGACCTGGATTTCAACGGGCTGGCGGAACTGGATGATTATCACTGGGAACATTACGGCCGGTACGATCAGGGGGTCATCATCCGCTACCAGAAAGACGATAAAGAACAGTTTACCCTCGTCCGCGACGGGAAACTGCTGTACAGCATGGATGAAGCGCTGGATTCCGTCGACCTGTTTACCGGAAAAGTGGCGCGGGTGTCCGGCCAGCGCGGGAAGATGGCTTTATATAATTTTATCCTCAAAGAAAACGGCGACCTGCTCAGCGAGGACTGGTTTAAGTTCATCTATCCGCCTGCCCAGGGGATGTTCCGTCTGCGGACGCTGGATGATCGGTTTAATTATCTGGATCCTGAGACCGGCGCTTTTCTCAGCGAAACGGGTTACGATGAGGCCGGTGATTTTGATAAAAACGGGAAAGCGCTGGTGAAACAAGGGGGTGAGAAATTTTATATCGACCGCAAAGGCAGCCGCCTGGAACCGATTCGGGTAGCGGCGTCTATGGTGGTCGACCGCCATTTCGATACGACGAAGACCGGTCCGATTCCCACAATCACCGAACTGAAAGCCCGGATCAGGGAGCGCACACAGGAGACCAAAGACCGCCACATCAGCTACCAGCTCAGGAGCCGGTTCCAGGAACTGCTACGTTCCCATCCGGAGGAAAAGGCTGAATTGTATCGGCTGTTCAGCGTCTTCCGCCGTACCATCAACGCGCAGGCGGACGGCCGGAAGAATGGAAAGAGGATTCAGGAAGACCATCTGATCAAGGCGCTTTCCGTTAAAGTGGGTCAGTCGGCTTTGAGCCGGGGGCCCAAACAAACGCTTAAAAACAGTGTGTTTGATATCAGGCACAAAAAGCCGGTATGGGGAAAGGTGGAACCCCTGCCGGTTTCACTGATCACCGCTTTTGAACCGGTTATCAAAGCCCACCCGGATGAAGAACAGGCTTTACTCAGCCTGATTGCACGCCTGGAGATGAAACTGCAGCTGGCCCCCGTGAAAGAAAACCGGTTACGCGCCCTGAGAAGCGATTTGCGCCGCCTGATTTTTTCCAAAGAATGCCGGCTGGCTTTTAAGACCAAGCGAGCCATCTTTGACAGAATCCTGACGATGATGAACAACTCCGATATCCGATGGGGGGCTTCTCCGGCTGACCGCCGCGGGCTGAAAAAAGAACGGATAAAAAGACAGATCATCCGCTTGTGCGCTTTGGCGGAAGGCGGCAATATCGATGAGGCTTATCAGGGATTCAGGACACTCGTATCGGCTGGAAACAGCCGACAGCTGTCAGCACTGGGAAAAAGCGCCTTTAAACCGCTGGCCATGTCTTTTTATCAGGCTCTCTACGAATTGTCACAGGCGTACCAGACAGGCGGGCGAAAAACCGCTTTGGCGGAACAGTACAGAGAGGGCAGGAAAAAGGTTTTAGAGGTGTTACAGCATGCCCACAACGCTGACCCCGAAGACATCCATATCCGCCAGCTGATCGATTTTTTGATACCCCCTAAAAAACCCCTCCAGCCTGAAACGGCGGCTGAAACGCCTTTAAAGCCCGCCAAAGCCATCCGGAAACGATCACGCCTGTGGAGCAAATTAATATTAGTGGGGCTGGCCGGCGGGATGGCATTTTTCATCGATTCTCATACAGACCGGGAGAATCCGGCGATGAAAAGATCGGAAGTATCACGGATCGATAAAGGCGGGCAGCAAACCAAAGGCTTATCTCAGTTAGGAGATCTGCACATAAAACAGGAGCATTTCAGGGCGGCCGCCAATGCGTACCGAAACGCCCTTAAACTTAATCCGAAAAATCCGGATTATCATGCCATATACGGACAGATCCTCATCAGGCTGAATCATTTGAAAGGGGCCCGATGGCACCTGGAGCGGGCGCTTGAACTCGACCCGGATCATTCCTTGGCCCGGCGCGAATTAGACAAACTGGAAACAAACAAGTAAAGTGATCCCCTAATTCATCATTTATGAATCCTAATCTATCCGAAACACACGACTGTCCTTATCATCATTCCGCTGAAAAGAGCCGCCTGAAAGACCTGGTGGATTCCATGAACGCGCTGATCCGCCATCACCGGTCGCTGGCCGGCGCGGAGACCCGTGAAGATTTTGTCAAAGGGCTCCAGAAACTTCTTTTCCGCTCAGGGCTGCCGAAAGACATCCAAAACCGGCTTCAGCCGTTTTACCTGAGTGCCCAGCTTAAAGCGGCGCAGCAGGATGAATGGTTCGACAGCCAGTCGATGGATGATGCGTTCCGGGAAGCCATGGAGGCCTGCCTGGAGCCGGATGTGCGGGAAAAGCTTCAGGATCTGGCAGCAAAGAACCGCGCGCTTAT
The DNA here is from genome assembly GCA_964538225.1 of uncultured Candidatus Peribacteria bacterium. Taxonomy (GTDB): domain Bacteria; phylum Patescibacteriota; class Gracilibacteria; order UM-FILTER-43-11; family UM-FILTER-43-11; genus JAFGCR01. The sequence goes on along the minus strand of CAZIDW010000034.1, from coordinate 4,714 downwards.
CTGTCAGCGTCTTAAAACGGAAACCGCGTTGCTTCCGGAAGAACAGCTTGAAAAAGACCTGCACACCGTCAACGACGCGAATCCCGTCCACTGGCGGGTGCGTAATTTTTTCCGCCACATGATCCGCGAAGGCATACCTGAAAAACCGCTGGATTTCAAGGCGCTTTTAAAGGAACTGGAAAAAGACTGGGAAGAGCGTGAAGAAAAAGCCCGGGAAAAAACCGCCGAACGCCGTCAGCAGGCGGAAAAGACCTTAAGCAGCATCCGGGCGGATGTGAAACTGGAACGTCATATCCGGGAGACGCTGAAAGGAGAACCTGTCCCCGAAGAAGAGCCGCTGAGCACGATGGCCCGGATGGAGGAGGTGTTGATCGACAACGGAGGAAGACCGCTGTCTGCGGCGCCTGTTCCTGCCTCCCCTCCTGCAGAAAAGGCCGCCGGGGCTCAGGAAACGCCGCCTTCTTCAAAAACTGAAGAAGAATCGGTTGCTCCGCTTGGGATAGATAAGCATGAATTCAATGCGGCAATCCGGGAAGATCTATCTGCAACACCAGACAAAGAACTCCCTGAGGTTTCTGAAACCCCGGCCGAAACCGCTAACAGGCTTTTATCCCGTCCGCTTTCGGAGCTCAAAGGGGTGGAAAAACAGGAATGGAATAAACTGATGTGGGCTGCCTTCTCCGGCAATAAAAACAGTGTCCGTCGTTTTTTGGAGCAGGGGCTCAATGCGGACGAAGCGGATCCGACAGGCTGTACACCGCTGATGCTGGCCGCAGAGAATGGTTTTTCTCATATCGTTCAGATATTAATTGACCACAAAGCTGACTGGAAAAAGAAAGATAAGAAGGGGGAGAACGCGCTGGATAAAGCCCGCCGGGTCGGCCATGAAGAGGTCATCGCAGCCCTGGAATCTTTTGAATCTGAAACCGACTTCGCCCGCGAACCGGTTCGCTTCCCGGAACACGAGGCGGCTCAAAAATTTACAGAGATAAAGGAAGCGGGAACGGCTGAACAGGCATTTGAATGGGGCAATGATGCCAGCCGGAACGGCAATTACAAACTGGCCCGACAGTATTTTGAGCAGGCCATCACCATCGATTCAAATTTTGCTTTGGCCTATAGGCATCTCGGATACGTACTGGAGCAATTAGGGGAACTCGATCTGTCTGCCGATTATCATCGTACGGCCACTGAGATGGAAGCGCGTTCACTCATCACTTCCGCCCGGCAGGCGGTTCAGATGGGGGATGATTTTAATAATCAGAATAATCTGGAAAAAGCTCTGGAGTGTTACCAGAAAGTATTCACGTACGGTTTTAATCCCACTCCCGATGTGGTGGCAAGGGCGTATTTCGGGATGGGACAGGTCTATTTAAAAAAGAATGAACTGGAACCCGCTAAAGATCATTTCAAGAAAGCCTTTAAACTGGAACCGAATCATTTTGACTCTTGCCGTTATCTGGGTTATATCTTCCATCGCGAAGATAATCTGGAAGCCGCTGTGATCTGGTATAACAAAGCGCTGAAAATAAGACCGGATCATGAATGGGTCTCAGATCATCTGCGGGCGATACAGGTTAAGCGAGTCCCGTCCTCGTCCTCCGGCGACAGTTTAGAGGAGGCTTTTGCCGACCTGGCTGTTCAGCAGAAACAGGAAGAGGCTGATTTTCAGGTGCAGATGGCAAGCATCGACATCCAGCTTCCCGAAGATATACAGGGGGATTCAGCAGGCAGTGAAGCGGAACCTTATCACGTACCGGATACCGGCCAGCTGAACGGCATCGGCGTTCCGGTAAAACCGGATGGCATGCCCCCTCCGCCCATCTATCCGGATGCGGCCGATCTGAATAAAGACGTCTTTGGCTTTATTTCGCCGGCGGTGCGGGGCCAAAACCAGCAGTTAAGTGAGGAGAAACTTGAGCAGAAACGAATCCGCGCCAAAAAACGCCTGGATGAATTGTGCCGGGTAATCGCCTGCGAGGAGCACCGCACGGCTGAGGAGCTGGAAGAGGCAGTCCATGGGTATGTGGCGCTGGTCCGGCAGCCGAGGCTTTCCTGCATCAAAGGCGTGGACCATCGGGCTATTGGCGTTAAACTGCGCGACTTATGGAAGGCAGGTGTTCTGGAAGATTTTACCCCCGTGGACATGGCTCATGCGCAGGACCTGGCGGTCAGCAGTAAGCTCAGCGGGCTGAAATCAGAAGACTATTTTAAAGCCCTGGCGGAATACGGGAAAAGCTGTTTTGAGCTCCGGACCATCGAAGGGTCCAAACGGGCGGTTGTCTTCTTTTTTAAAGCGCTTAAGATCAATCCCAAACCCAAAGGGGAATACCAGTGGATCCGCGAATGGATGTATGAAGCGCAAAAACGGCTGGACCGCCTGGAAAAAGAGGCTAAGGAACAGCCGGTGAAGGTGGAGGAAGGTTTTGAGAAAACCTTGCATCCGCCCACGATTGTGAACGCGGACATGCCCGAAGCTGTGCGCGACGAAGCGCAGGAAGGCATGGGGATATTTAAAAGCCGGACCCGGAAATTTATTCCGGAAACGACTAAGGTAAAGCCTAAGGAACCCCGGACCATCCCGCGGGGGAAGGTTTTACAGCAGCACCTGAAAGAACAGATGGGCGACATCTCCGACGAACCCGTGACCCAGCGGGACATCCGGATTCCCAAAGAAGCCCGTGATCCCTCCCGAAAAAAAAGTGAATTTGACGACGGGCCGCCGACCATTCCTACCCAGCCCATGGTGGATGACGTGTTGAAAGGGGCAGAAAAGGCGACAAGCGGTCCGGAAGTGACAGACAATCCTGAATTCCGCCGAAAAGCTCAGGAGCTTCGCCGCCAGCACATGGAATCCGATGACGCCGCGCACCAAAAGATGCTCCAGACCACGATTTACAAATACCATTACGACGACATCAATTTTCATCGCCGGAAAAGCGCTGTCGCGTATCTGGAGCTGGGCATCAGCCTGATCGCTTTTAAAGATAAACCCCGCGCTGCCCGTGCCCTGAAAGAAGCTCAGAAGCTTGTCCGCGCTGATCAGCAGACACTGAAGGAACAGATCCATGAATGGCTGGGTAAACTGAACGAAAAAGCGGTTTGATTCTTTTGTAACTCGTAACGGGTAATTTACCCCCGCTGTGCGGGGGCGTAATTTGTCATTGGATATTTTTTTAAAAATTACAAGTTACAAATTACCCGTTACGAGTTACAATAGGTAACGTTATAACGTTATTTAGTTTATGGGATACGAACCGGTGATCGGCATCGAGATCCACGCGCGGATCAGCTCTGAGACCAAGATGTTCTGCCGCTGCAGTAATACTATTTTTAACGAAAAGCCCAATACCCATGTGTGCGGAATCTGCATGGGGCATCCGGGCATGCTGCCGGCCACAAACCGGGAAGCGGTAAAAAAGGGGATCAAAGCAGCTCTGGCCTTAGGGTGCGCCATCAATGAGTTTTCCAAATTTGACCGCAAGAGTTATTTTTACCCCGACTTGCCGAAAGGTTATCAGATCTCTCAGTACGACAAGCCGATTTCGGAAAACGGGAAAGTAATAATCACTTTGGCAGACGGAACGTCAAAAAAAATCGGCGTCACCCGCCTGCACCTGGAAGACGACGCGGGCAAGCTTACCCACACGGCCGGGGGCACACTGGTCGATTTCAACCGCTCCGGCACCCCGCTGATGGAGATCGTCAGCGAACCGGACATGCGCAGTGTGGAAGAGGCGAGTCTATACGCGCGCCAGATCCAGAAGATCGTCCGTTACGTGGACGCGTCCGATGCGGATATGGAAAAAGGCCAGCTCCGGTTTGATATCAATGTTTCCCTGCGCCCGAAGGGCCGGAAGGAATTCGGCGTGCGGAGTGAAACGAAAAACCTGAATTCTTTCCGCAGTCTTGAAAAAGCGCTGGAATACGAGATCAGGCGCCAGACAGAGATTTTGGAAGGCGGCGGCGAAGTGGTACAGGAAACCCGTGGCTGGGATGACAATAAAGAAGTCACCCTATCCCAGCGCGGCAAAGAAGAAGCCGCGGATTACCGTTATTTTCCCGAACCCGATATTCCGCCGCTGGTGGTGACGAAAGCAATGGTCGAAACACTGAAAAAAGAAATTCCGGAACTCGCGGACGCTAAAGCCGACCGCTATCAGTCTGAACTAAGCCTGTCCGCCGAGCATGCCCACCAGCTTTCAGGAAGCGCGGCATTGGCTGATTATTTTGAAAAAGCACTGGCGGTTTCCGGTGAGCCGAAAAAAACCGCCAACTGGATTTTATCGGAACTGATGGCCAAGCTTAATGAAAGTCAAATGTCAATTGCCAAATGTCAATTGTCACCCGAAAACCTCGGCAGGCTCGTCAAACTCATCGAAGACGGCACTATTAGCAATAAAATCGCGAAAGATATTTTTCCGGAAGTGTACGAAGGCGATCTGAACCCGGAAAAAGTGGTGGAGGAAAAAGGATTGAAAATAATGAGCGATACCGGTGAACTGGAAAAAATCTGTCAGGAAGTCATCGATAAAAACCCTCAGATTGTCGCAGATTTCAAGGGCGGGAAGGAAAAGGCCATCGGCGGGCTGGTCGGCCAGGTGATGGGGGCGACCAAAGGGTCGGCGAATCCGAAGATGGTCAATGAGATCCTCCGAAAATTAATCGATAAGAATTCTTCGACGCTTGCGTCGGGGTAAAGCCCTAAAGTGTT
>CAZIDW010000033.1:5532-13150 GCA_964538225.1 uncultured Candidatus Peribacteria bacterium | reverse complement strand
GAGATCCCCGAAACGCCGTCAACGGAAGAACTGGGTGAATTCGCGGACCGCGACACGTCCGGCGAACTGAGCGAATCCGAAATCGAAGCTCATATCAGCGGCCTGCGCCAGGAAACCGAGGAAGCCCGGGCAGCCGGCCAGCCCCGCGGCACTGACAAGCTCCCCTGGGAAGAAGGCGAAGACAAAGAAGTCTACTTCGCGCCGGCCGACGATTATTCCGCGGACAATGCCGGTTCGCATAACGGCCTGTATTTTTCAGTTGAAAAAACAGTGGTGAACCGTGACCGGCCCGCGGCTAAAAACCTCGACCTCGGCGAACCCCTGCTGTATACCATCACCCTGCAGGCCAGCCGGAATGTAAAGGATTTTGTGCTGGCCGATATCATCCCCGACGCGTTGGCCGCGGACGAAAAAAGCGTGACCTGTGACGGGCCGGGCTGTGAAGAATTTAAAGACGACCTGAAGGACATCTACCTGTTTGTCAGCCAGCTGGATTTAAAAGCCAACCAGCCCATCCGGATTACCTACGAAGCCACCGTGAAACACACCCCGCGTCCGGGAATCCTGCTCCGGCTCATCAACACCCCCACCACGCTCATCGGCCAGGATCCGGCGGGCAGCCCGGTGTCGTTTCAAGCGCCCATGGATGCTTATACCGACATCATGGTCTCGCCCACGTATAACACCACAGGCCAGATGGCTGCGCATTATTCAGTCGCGCCCCGCGCGTACCGGGTGGCAGCCACGGAAAAAGAGGATGTGGAGGAAGAACTGGATGAAGCTCTCAGCGCGCATTCGGAATGCATCGACGCGCTGGAAGACCTTAAAAACATGACGTTTGACGAAGACAACCCGCCCCCGGATGATTTTATGGACGGTGTCATGGAAGCCTGCGGAATGGATGAGATCGCAGATGCTCTGGATGATTCCGGTAAAAGCCTGACCGGCGAGGACGTGATGACACCGGAAGAATGCGCTGAAGACCCCACAGCCTGCGCCGGCAGCACGCTGGACGACCTGATGGACTCCATTGCCAACCTCAGCTGTATAGGCGGCGGGTGTTTCCCCATGCCGTACAACATGGCGTTTTTGGCGCCCCAGTCCATCCCTATGGCTATGCCGCTCATCTCCTTCCCGGCCACTTTGCCTACCCCGGTGGGCCCCATCCCTTTCCCGTCCTTTTTTGGGCTCGCGCCCACGGCTTTGGGGGCCACCAGCGTGCCCGGCACCTATAATTCCATGATCCGGTTTTACATGATCCCCACGCTGACCGGCGGCATCGGCCTGGGCTTGTGCTGGCTGAATTATATGGGCGATTCCACGGTCCCGCCGCCGCTCATCCCCGTCCCTTATCCGCCGCCCATCGGCAACTGCATGACCTTTGCCTTACCCATGAGCGAGGCTCCGCCCTGCAAGATGATGGAAGAACTGATGAACAAGATCATGGAGTCTGCCAACAATGTCGTGAGCGACGTCAATTCCGGCGTGTCCGCCATCAACAACGCGGGTCTGCCCGGAGAGATCCAGTCTGCCCAGGAACAGGGAGCGGGCGGCATTGAAATCAGCCTGGCCGTCAATCTGGGCGAACAGATGAAATTCGAACCGCCGGCCAAAGGCTTTTCCAATATCCACATCGGCAGTTTTGATTCCATCGGCGGCGCCATCGCCAGCTGGGCAGACCGCCAGACGCTTGAAATCCTCAACAAGCTCCTCACCATGCCCACCATCCGCGTGATCCTGCCCGATGTCGGCGCTTTGTTCGGCAGTGACTGGGACGAATTTAATAAACTGGTCGAAGCCTTCGGTAACAATCTGGACAAGGGAGATATGGAAGAAGAAAAAGCAGAAGCAGGCGCGGATGAAGAAAAAGCAAAAGAGGAAGAGGATGAGAAAAAGGCGGAAAACGATATCTCCTGGTTGTCACCGGCACAGATCAAGGATTTGATGCAGAATCTGGGACAAGGGGCGCTTGAAAGCAATTTTTTGAAAAACTATGAGGCAATTGAACGGGAGGTCCGCAACACCAGCACCAGCCCGTTCGAGCAGGTGTTCGCCATCGCGAACTCCATCCCGTTTATCTCGATCAACCAGCATAATATCGACTTCAAGATTCCCTGGCTTTCATTCGCGCAGGCTCAGGATTTCATCCGGGATCTGGAACAGGCACGCCATTATTACGAAAAACGCCTCGATACCTGGGAAGACCAGCTCGAGGAATTCGAATGTCCGGAAGGGGATGAGGAATGTCCGGGAAAAAAGATTTTGGAAATATTCATCGTCGACCTGGACGCGTTCATCAACAGTATTACCCAGAATATCGAGGTCGTGCAGTCGTACCTGCGTTTCCCCCGGGATTTCATTTTATTAAAAAAAGAACTGGCTGATTACCTTCGCCAGGCGGCTTGTTACCTGGATACCTACAGCGAGACGCTGGGCGGATGGCTGGCCACCATCCAGCAGCAGGTCATCGGTTACGCGGAAGTGTGGTACACGATTTTGGAAGTCATCGAACAGATCGAAGACATCATCGATATCTTCACGGATTTCGAGGACAACTGTGATATCTGCACCAACGAACGCTTCGGGAATTTCGGTTATTTCACCCTGCTCGGCCTCATCATTCCGGACATCCCCATCATCAAATTCCCCAAGTGGCCGGATCTGGTCATCGATTTTTCCGACCTCAAAGGCTCCATCGATATCGAGATGCCCATGGTGCACTTTGTGCTGGAGCCGGTCACCCTGCCCGAGATCCCCCGCATCCCCCTCCCCGACATTCCGACCGACCTGACTCTGCTCAACCAATTGCCCCCGCTTCCCATCCTCCCGGGCCTGCCGGAACTGCCGGAACTGCCGGAACTCCCCGCCATCCCCACGCTCGACCTGCCCACCCTTCCCCCGCCGCCCAAGCTCCCGAACATCGGCAAGGATTTCGAGTTCATTGTGCCCTTGCTGGAAAAAATACTGGAGATTTGGTGCCTGATTAAAAAATCCTTTTCACCGATTCCCGAAGCCTATCTGGCCGACCACGTGGTCTTACTCACCAACCGCCCCAGTTACATGATTCCGCTGGATTTCCTGAAACCGAAGATCGGGGACGTGGCGCCCATCGACCTGGGTTTCAATGAAATCCGCGTGGAGACCACGATTTACCTGGGCGTCCGCCTGAAAGCCGCGTATGACAAACTGCAGGAAGGCGCGGACACCTGGAACAGCATGGCGACCAACTGGGCGGGCTATATTGACCGGAAAATATCTGAAAAACTCGATGAAGTCGCTGATGAGATCAGCCAGGGCGCCGAATGGTTTGAAGAAAACGCCGACCCCCGGAAACTGGAAGACTGGTACGATGAGCATGTGAACCGGGTGGTCTATGAAAACATGGAAAGGGAATTTGAAGCCATCAATCAGCAATACCGTGATATCGAAGACCGGATGCAGGCATATTCCGATACGCTGGAAGAAAAGATGGAAGAGGGCATGCGGGAAGTGAACCAGGCGTGGGTCAATGTCATGGACAAGGCCAATCAGGCCATGGAAGAAGCGGGCCGGGAATGGGCGGATGACCTGCGCGAAGCCTTTATGACGTTCCATTTCGATCCGTTTGAAGGCGTCCAGCAGCTCAATAAAATACTGGAAGAACATGACATCGACCCCGCCGCCGAACTGCAGGAGGCGCTCGATGACCTCAACGCAAAAATCGATGAATGCTGTATGCCGGAAGGGGAGCAGGCCAGCCGTCCGCCCGCTGAACCGATGGCGCAGGCCGTGCCGAAAAACCTCCAAAACCTTTTAACAGACAAGGTGGAACAGCTGTCCGGCATTATCGAAAACATCAACAAGACCACCGTCGATTACACCGTGGTGAAAGAAGCGCTCGGTGTCCCGGATTATCATCTGCCGGATGAGCCGCCGGCCATCGCCAACATCAATTCCATCCGCCACGATCTGCTGGCCTACAGCGACCAGCTGGAGATCGAGGCGGCGGAAGTGGAAAACGCCAGCAACCCGCTGGCCTCCGTTCAAAACCAGGCCGATACCCCGCCTCCTTTTGAAGTCGCGGATCTGGCAGAGTCGGCCAGCGGCGCCGTCTTTTCCAGCGCCGCCCCAACGTCCGGTCAGCCGTCGTCTGAGTCGCCAGCTCCCGATACGCCAGCCCCGCCCACCCTGCCCACCGCTGGTACAGATGATTCCTCTGCCGGCGTATGCACCGGTACATGCCTGGTGGATCCGGTCACAGGTCATCCCGTCCGGTTTATTCCGTATTTCGATAATCCCAACACGTCGCAGACCGCTTTCGCGCATTCGGGTATTGACGGGCATTCACACGTGGTGTACAGCGACGGGCCGAACCTATACCTGAAGCGCGACCTGGAAGTACCGCTTAATATCACGAAAAACATCGCCCCTGCCGTGCCGAATAAAATTTTTGGTCTGGATTATTTCCTGTCCATCGGGGACACGTTCATGCCACCGAAAGAAGCCGCCAACATGCTGTCGGTAACGCTTACAGAAAACAGCGCGGCCAGTTTTGAGTGGCTGGAAAGTACACACCCGGATGTGTACGGCTACGGCATTGAGCTGGAACGGTCCATTTTAGGCTACGATGCCGACAAACAGCAGAACGGTCTGGCGGATGTCACCGTCGTCCTGTTGCCGCCGACCGAAGAGGGCTTACTGCCATCGGTGACCGTTGGCGGGCAGCAGCTCCAGTACGGCACGCTGGCCACCTCACTGCAAGATGCGGAAGAAGCCCGTGAACGGTTCGGCATCCAGGCGCAAAACATCGTCACCGGCGGGGACATGGTGGTGTTCCACACCATCAATAATGCGGCCATCACTTTAAAACCCACCCGCGCCGTTTACTTTGCCCAATACACGGGCCCCAGTTTCCGCATGAATATGGATAACGGTTTCTACCACATCAAAATGACCTGGTTCGATGCGTTTGGACGCACCGCCAATTACACCCGCAGTCAGCTTTTATCCCCGCAGGTCTACGTGCCGGCGCCTCCGCCCGTGGACATGCGTTTTGACAGGGAATTCCTGTTCCCGGTTTATAAACAGGGCAGTATCCACGCCGCGGATATTTTTATGGATTTGTCAGGCGCGCACCAGTATTACTGGGATATGAACCAGGACGGCCTGCCGGAACAGGTGGGGCCGGAGCTGACCATTCCGCCCCAGAAGAAACCCAATGAATTCACGGTTTCGCTGATCGCCAGCAAGGATCTGCAGGATGAAAGTTTTGAACGTTATGAAAAGCCGTTTAAAGTCAAAATCTACGTGCCCAAGATCAAACTTGAACCCGAACCTCTCCAAACCGAAGGCATTGTCCGGGGGACCATGGAACCGGCAGCGGAAGACCATGACCTTTCCGGCATGCCGTTCAGCTTATTCCGTAAACGATGGGGCGTGTGGAAGAATTTAGGGCTCCTGAAACAGGACGCGGATGAAACCACGGTCCCTCCGCTCAGTGACCAGTCCGGCTGGGAAGACAATTATTACGCCATCAATGCGGCGGGGGATTACAGCATCAGCGGGCTCACCCGCGGGCCCGCGTCGGTGATCGTGCGTGATGAGGCCGGCCGGGAAGTGGCGCGCGTGCATCTGGAAACCGGCCAGGTCGAGATCCTGGATCTGGACTACGAGCTCAAAGCGGTTCCGGCATCGCGCGAACTGCCGACCCGAATCGTGGTGCTTAAGAAAGGCTTTGATACCGTCATCTTCAACGCGTATTACATCTCCGATGTCAACAACGACGTCACCATCCTCGACGAACCGCTTAATCAGGAAAACGTGGAGGAGATCGGCGTCACCCTCGGCGACCGCGACCTCACGGATACCATCATCGCCCGCAGCATCCCCGGTTACGCGGAAAGTTATCCGGGCGGAGCGGCTATTTTCGATGATGACACCCAGCTGAATGTGGCGCTCATCAACAGTGATGGTGCGGTCCGGATGATGCAGACCGGCTATGGGTTTCGTGTAAAGAACGAAGGCATCCTGTTTGAACGGGTGGTCTTCGAGATCTTTGATGAAGCCACTGGCGAACCGATTTTCGATGTCTTCATCCGCGCGAACTTCAACCATCTCGAGATCCGGCCGGATGAACTGTGGGATGAGATTAAAACCACCATCGGTTATCTCAAAAAAACCATCAAACCGCTCTTTGCGTCACTCATCGCCCAGGCGCCGCCGGAGTCCGAACCGAAGTCTGAATCGCCGTTTCCCGACCTCGACGCCTCGCATCCGTTTTACCGGCAGATACTTGAACTGTATGAGCGGCGGATTGTGGGCGGTTACGGGGACGGCACTTTTAAGCCGGACGCCAAACTCAGCCGCGCGGAATTCGTGAAGATCGCGCTGGGCGCCACGAATTGTTTTGATTGCTCCCTGCCGTCCGATCCGGTGAAACAAAAATACACGGGCGCCCGCCCCTTCCCGGATGTCAGTTTGCCGGCATGGTATTTCTACTGCATCGCTATCGCCAAAGACCTCGGTATGGTCACCGGCTACGGGGACGGCTTTTTCCGCCCGGGCCGGAACATCAGCCGGGCTGAGGCTGTGGCTGTGCTTTTGCGCCAGTCCGAGGTCGAGATCCAGGAAGCCCCTGACGAAGCGTTCATCGATGTACCGGATTACGCGTGGTACACGGATTACGTGTATACCGCGGTGGAAATCGGTCTCATCCGGAATCAGCTCGGTTTCGTGTTCCCGGATGAAGAGATCACGCGCGGGGAGTTCGCGTTTATGGCCAGCGGGGTGCTGGACATCCAGGATTGTAAACTCGTCGATACGGATGAAGACGGCATGCCGGACTGGTGGGAGATGGAAAACGGACTCGACCCGTTTTTTGCCGGCGACGCACCATTGGATAATGACGAAGATGGTCTCAGCAATCTGGATGAATTCCGTATGGGAACCGACCCCAACAATCCGGACTATATCCCCCCCGAAGAAATTTGTCCGTGTCTGGATAATCCCAACCAGAACGATACGGACGGCGACGGCATCATCGATGCGTGTGATGAAGACTTGGATAACGACGGTGTCCCTAATGCTATCTGTGTGTTTGACGAGAACGGCCTGGTGGATCCGAAAAAGGCCGCGGAGAGCGAAGATAACTGTATTTTTGTGAGCAACGCGCCTCAGGCTGACCAGGATAGTGATGGTGTGGGCGACGCCTGTCTGCCGGTCGACCAGTGTCCCGAAATCCCGGAAGACGTCGACGGCATCAACGACCTGGACGGCTGTCCGGAAGTGTACGACGACACGGCAGAGACCTCCGACCGTATTGCTGAAAACCTGCCGGGCGTGTATGTGAACGGTGGCCCGCCCTGTTACTTTTTGGATTATGAGGCGGATTTGGTGGATGGTGATATCATTATGACAGCCATCACCGATGTCGATACGCATGAGGTGATTTATGAAAGGAGCGGAGAGATTACTTATTAACCTTGTGGTATTACTTGCGGTACTACTTTTGGTTTACTGCTCCCGCTGGTCGCGGTTCACCACAAGTATCACCACGAGCGCCAGCGAGTAGCTTCCCACAAGTCCCACCACGAGCGCCAGCGAGTAGCTTCCCACAAGTCCCACCACGAGCGCCAGCGAG
>CAZIDW010000033.1:0-5432 GCA_964538225.1 uncultured Candidatus Peribacteria bacterium | reverse complement strand
TAGTCCACCACAAGAAATATTTATGAAAAAATTATTCATCCCCATCATCGGATTAACCGCTATTCTCATCAGTCTGCTGGTGTGGAATAAGCTGACGTTGTCCGCCGCCGATGTGCCGTACCCCAATCCGGGCGCCAAAAACAATCCTCCGATCTGCCTGCAGGTGGTGGCCAATGAGATGACCCTGATGAAGAACGGCTGGGACGCCAATCTGGAAACCATGCTGGATCAGGAAAAGCCGACCAGCGAAATCGTGGATGAGGCGTTTGAAAGCCTGCGCACCTACCGCTGCTGGCTGGATTATCTGTGTGAAACCGTCCTGTTCAGCGGAAACGCGGAACCTTTTAATATGATCGACCAGACCACCAAAGAGCCGATTCAGCTCACATCGGAACACATCGACAAACTCCCCGGCTGTGTGGCGCCGGAGAATGTGGAAATACCAGGTGCTTATCTCCATTACCTGGAAGAATGCAGCGCGTCCGATACCGGCGGATGGATCGTGGCGATGGCAGTCAAAAATTATGAATCCTGCCGCCGTTTGGTAAACAGGGATTTTACGGAACTGGAGACCGCCGGCAGTCTGACCGCCGAAGAACTGGAAGCGTTTAAAAACAATTCCCAGGCGTTCATCAAACTGGAGCGGGCGCTGAAAGTCAATAATGGCGAAAAAAAGAACCGCGCGCTCCAGAACAAACTAACAAGCATTCTCGAAAAAATGCTGGCGATGGAAGGACATATGGATTTATTAAAACAACACTTATTCCGTTTTGATGCCATGCTGCCCTGCCTGGCCTCTGAATGCGATTAGCTCCAATTGCAGACCCATAGTAGACCAATTGCAGGTCCAATCGTAGTTATACAATAGGGTCAACAATTGGGTCTACGCACGAAGTGCGGGTCTGCAATCGGAAAATAAATATTTATGAAAAAATTTCTTCTCCTTATCACCGGCATTCTCCTCACCGTCACGCTGAACAGTGTTCGGGCGGAAGAGCCCGAATCCGCCGTGCTGAACGCGTGCAAAAGCAAGCGTCCTTCCTACCCAAAAATCATTGAACTGGACCCAAATACCCATCTCCAGTTCCGTCTGGAATTTGAGCAGGCGCGCACCCGGTACCACGGGTATATGAACTGCGTGTTTGAAGAAGCGGCCACAGACATCCTGGGCGAGGATCCGGAAGCCCTGCTTAAACCCGATACCGCCTGCCAATCCGAAAAGAAATTAGTCGATGTAATGAAAAATTCCAGCCCGGAAACATTGTTACAGCCTTTGATGGATACCTACCACGATTATGCCGATTATCTGAACCGGCTGGCCATTCATGTGGCCGCTGAATCCGAAAGCAATGTCACGACTATGGGTGAATTCAACCAGGCATTCCGCCGCATCCAGCAGTTACGGCTGTTGGTGGAGGACGAGGTCCAGAATACCATCGTGGCGCTGGACGCGGCCTTTAACAGTCTTAAAGAAATGCGGCAGGCATATATAATGCATGTCCATTTCCAGTGCATGCTCAAAAACCTGGAGACGTATCGCCGGGTCATGGGGAAACTGCGCGCGGTGGTTACAATGCTCCCGGATGTGATTATTGATTGCAGTATGCACAAATAACAGCTGACACCTGACAACTGACATCTGACAACTGACAACTGACATCTGACAGCTGACACCTGACAACTGATCGACATCCATAAGAAATCTATGAGAAAGTTAATTCTCATCATCGGGATCGCCCTGCTGGGAACCGGTCTGACCGCCGGGAATCCGGCTTACGCGCAGGCAGGAGATGAGGGGGCGGACTGCCGTAACACGCTTTATGGTCGGGATTTCCGCTGTCAGCAGGAAAGCACGTTCCACTACTGCAATCCGCTGGCGCAGACCGGCTATGTGGGTGGCTACAATATTTACAAAGATGCCTACTGCAACATCACGGACGAGGTGGAAGACGAGGTTATCGATGTGCTGGTGGAACAGTTCCAGCCCGAAGACCCGAACTGGGACCGGGATCAGCTGGAGTTCGTCCTCTACGGCACGTTCCAGACCTCCATTGAACAGTTTTTAACTGATGCTTACGGCAGTGTGGACACCGACAAGCTCCCTGCCATCGTCCGCGAAGCGTATTTTGAAAACAGAAATCTCAGCCAGCAGAACAAACTTTATGAACGCGTCAAAAAAGCCTATGACCGCGAGAAGATCATCCACCAGTCTAAAGAATCCCTAAAACAGCAGTTTAAAAATAAAGAGATGTGGGCCAACGGCACCGTGCTGGATTCGCCGTTTGACCTGGTTCTGGATCTGAACCTCATCGAACTCATCTTGTTCGGCAGTAAAGCCCAGTGGGTGGATGATGTGTATAATTTCGCGGACACGGGCGATGGGGGAGGCGGCGGCGCGGACGAAGAAGCGGCCGGCGGAGAAGGGGAGGGTGAAGGCGAGGGAGAGGAGGAGGCTGAGGGTGAAGCGGCGCCGGAAGACGGCGCCGGAACCCCGGATGAATACGAATGCATTCCGGATGAGGAATACGAAGACCTGTTCGGCGAGCAGGAAGACGCGCTGGCGGAAGGCGAATCGGAGCCGGGCAACGTGCCGGAAACCTGCGGGAACCTGAAACTCGATCCGGGTGAGGAATGTGATGACGGCAATACGCAGGCCGGGGACGGCTGTTCCGAAGCCTGCCGGCTGGAAAGCGGGACCAGCCTTTCCTGCCAGGACCCGGACGCGGTTACTTTCAAACAATTATCCGGTGATGAGGGCGATGACGGGGAAGGGGCAGGAGGAACGAACGGCGAAGAAGGGGAGCCGCCTATTTCCTGCCCCGAAGGCAGCACGCCGGTGGATAAAGACCGGCTGGATGAGGCGCGCGGCGTGCCCCAATCCCCCAATTACCCGGGCCCGTTTGTGGGCGGAGTGCTTAAGAATTTCCCGCCCAGCAAAAAACCGCCCTGCGGAAAAGGGGAAAGCGAGTTTTCCGTCACAGTCGGCAATGAAGTTAAGACCCGATGCATTCCCACCAAATTGTGCGCGGATCCGGATGACTTCCGCCAGTTTCTGATGAAAGCCTTCAGCCTTCCCGCCAAAGCTGTGGAACCGATTGAAGCCGTGATCTGCGTCGACGTATTCACCTACCAGCGTCCCGAATCGCCTTATCCCATGGAAGCGGGGTGTATCGATTGCCATATCCTGGCCATGAACGATGTGATGGAAGAACTGCTCGGCCACAACATCGCCCCGCTCGTGAACAACATGGCCGCCTGGGGGCTGAGCAACCGCTGGGGCCCCAGTTTTACCTTTGATCTGGTCACCTCCCTCAAATCAAAACTACGCATGCCGACTCCAAAATATGCAGATACGACCCCTGGGGAACAGGCAGAAGAGTATTTTAAACAAAAACGCCAGGAAGCGGAAAAACGCCTCGATCCCAACGAGGATCAGGACAGGATCGCCGCTCCGGTGATGAATACCTCCGGCACCGAACTGTTACAGGAAAAACAGGAACGTGACCGGAAAGCCGAAGAACAGATAAAAAGAAGTCTGAAAAATTACCGCATGGCCACGAACGCGGAAGTGGATCAGCAGTTCCACAATGATGTTCCCGATCTTCTGGATCAGATATTATTTAGCTTTGGCCGCTTACAAGATAAATACGTCGGCTTGGCCCTTGCTACTGAATTTGCTGAAAAAGCAACATGCGAATTTTAATCCGTAAAATCATCGGCGCTGTCCTCATCGCCATCCTGCTGCTCCAGCAGGCCCCGGCCGCGAACGCGATTTTTTCGCCCACACTGAGCAGTGAGGTGTCTGTTATGAAAGCCCATGTGCGGGAAGCCCGCCGGCAGAATGGAGTGGGCAGTTTCTTAAACGCGCTGGAAAAGGCGGCCCAGGCCAGCAAAGAGCTGAAAGCCCAGGGCAAAGCGTCCGGCCTGCCCGGCATGTTTTACCTGTATATGGATTTAGTAAAAGAGCTGATTTTGAATTCCCTGGGAAGTGCTTTCAGGGATGGGTTCGCCCTGCTCATCAACCGCTGGCCGGAAAGCGGCGAATTTATCAGCAACTGCCTGCGGGATGATATCTGGGAACTTCAGGCCCTGCAGGAAGAGATACTCAATGAACTGATCAAATCCACCTTGCTGATGGATGTAGTGAATACAGATATCCTCTGGGCAGATTACCAGAAGCTGGAACGGTGGCTGAAGGGGGGTGAAGTGGTGGTCAAGATAAACGGTGAAGAACAAACCGCGGAATTCACCGGGTTAAAAGGAGACCCGGAAACCGGCAGGGGGGGTTACCGGGAAACCAGCCTCCTGTTTCCGGGCGGCCTGCAGAATTATTACGTGGATTGTCCGTACGGGGAATTTACGGAAGCCTGGAGAGACCTGAAATTAAGTTTCGACCAGTTGATTACCACGTTCAGCGGCGATACGCTGAGTGATTGGGGATCGCTGTTAGAAATGGCCAAGAAACGCGCCAAAAGCCGCGCCAAAAAATGGATCGCCGCCAACCAGCTCAGCCTCACGCTGGGCGGGGAAAAAGGCGGCAGTCCCCGGAGCCTTTTAAACGGTCCGGGCGTGGAAGGCCTGGCCGCGGACGTGCAGACGGAATGGGAGTTTGTGAAGGATTACGCGGAAATGGTCTCGGATGCGACCTGGGTGGAGATCGCGGAAAAATGGGATTATGACGAAAACGTAGACACCATCGTGGAAGCCTATGAGATGGCGGAAGACATGAAGCAATTGATTCTCACTCAGTCCGAAGACGAACTGAAACTCAATCTACAGTTAAACAATGTGTCCGAAGAAAGCTTAAAATCCATGGAAACAACTTTGTTTAAAATTAACAAAGAAATTGAACGCGCTTATAAGACCGACACCTCACCGGATAACCTTACAAAATTCTGTGAACAGCTGTCGAGGGTGATTAGCGTCCAGGGCAAAAGCAAGGGATATTTCGCGCCTTCCTGCAAATAAGTTTAAATAAACCCCCGGCACCCCTCTCCCGACAAGTCGGGAAAGAGGCGCGGGGGTTTAAAGGGTGTTTTTTGTTTTAGTTTTTCACCAAAAGGGTGAATTAGACAGATTCCTGATCCAGGAATTTTTGGAGGGCGCTTTCCCGAATGCGGTAGATACGGCCGAGCTTAACAGCTTTCAGCTTACCGCTCTTGATGTAATTCAGGACGGTTAAGGGGTGGATTTGCAGAATATGAGCAACCTGTTCCGTGGTGTAAATTTCTTCAGCCACGTTTTATTTTTATTTTGATATCAATGGGTAAAGTTTCAAAATTGCAAATAATCTTCTACGCAGATTTTTTCAATTTTGTCCTCACTTCGCTGCGGCGGGTTTGCCTTGCTCCGTTCGGAACAACTTTATCGCCACTTAATCAATGGGTAAAGTTTCAAAATTGCAAATAATCTTCTACGCAGATTTTTTCAAT
>CAZIDW010000032.1:0-13496 GCA_964538225.1 uncultured Candidatus Peribacteria bacterium | reverse complement strand
AACATACGTATTGTAAGCCAAATAATTTAATCCCTCAAAAAATCTCCTGCGCCGTTCTAGCCTTGTTTACCCCTCTTTGTGCGCATGGGCTCCACCCTCTTAATTCCCCTAATAAGGGAGACAAAAAAGGATTGGGGGGCAGATATATATAAGGGGAAAAGAAAAAATAAATACAAAAAAGAAAAGGTTTTACATCCTGAGGAGCGGTCCTGTACTGGTTCAGGAGGCTTCGAAGTTACATCGGGGCTGCTCCTTATAACCACTTATTCAGCTTAAATACCCCCACCATCAGGAGAACGATGATGCCCATGGCGATGAGGATGCTCCAGAAGTGTTCCAAATTTTCCATAGCTTCCGGAAAGGGGAGTTTCACGTTCATGCCGAAAAGCCCGGTCAGAAAGGTGAGCGGCAGCATAATGACGGAAAAGACCGTGAGGGTGCGCATGGTGTTGTTGATCTTATGGCTCAGCAGGGATTCGTTGGTGTCCTCCAGGGACTGGATCACTTCTTTCTGCGTTTCCAGGATGTTCCAGACCTTTTCGGTCTGGTCCACCACGTCATCGAAATAGATCTCCAGATTATCGGGCAGAAAGCGTTTTTGTTTGTGCTCCAGGGCCGCGATTACGGTGCGCTGGGGCAGAAGGATCTTCCGGAGGGTGATGATGTTCTTTTTTGTGACCATGATGTTAAACAACTGGTCTTTTACATGCGCGGTCTCAAAAATAGCCTGTTCGATCCGTTTTAGTTTGATCTGGACCTTATCGGTGATGATAAAAGACGAGCTGAATAGGCGGCTGATCAGCGAATAGAGCAGGTAGCCGGTACTCCCCCCGAAAAACTGTTTTCTGGCTTTGGGGGATTTTTTGCATTTTTTAAAGATTTCCTCCAGCCCGTCCAGATGGCCGTCGTGCAGAGTGATGAGATAGTTTTGTCCGATGAAGATATTGACCTGTTCTGTGGCGATGTGGCGCGTGCGCCGGTTGTAATAAGGAAACTGCAGGATGATGAACAGGTATTTTTCGTATTCGTCGATTTTCGGGCGCTGACTCTCTTCCAGGCAGTCTTCCAGATCCAGTTTATGGAAGCGGTATTTTTTTTTCAGTTTCAAAATATCCTCCTCATGAGGTTTCACGATATTGACCCAGTGGTGGTTCCCGACGGTTACGGTCGCCATCTTATTCACAGTTACAGACGGTTAACAGGATAAAATTATTTCTTTTTTTTGGGTAGGTATTTTGACTGTTCATGCCGGTATTTCGTCTGCCTGGCGCGCTTTTTATAGTCTTTCCGGAAGGTCAGCAGGTTTTTTACCGCCCACCAGACCACGATGATCATGAGGACAAACCACCAGATCCGCATGGACACGAAGGGAATACCCGCCTCCCGCGATAGCAGGAGGAACACAAGAATGACGCCGAAGGTCATGAGCCGGCCCGGATACCGTTTGATCATTTTTTTGATGATCGGGTCTTTGGCGGCTTTTTTGCGGTAGATCCGGATGCCGATGGCCAGCAGAAAGAACAGGATGATGAGGGCGGCCGTGATCTTGGTGAACTGAAAATCCGGATCAGGCCGGGTAGTGAAATAATATTGTAAAGTGAGCAGGCGGTGCATGTCAGATTAAAGATTAAAGATTAAAGATTAAAGATTTCAGCGCGGATAATTATCCGCGCTTTCAAAATATCATTTGTCTTTTTTTGATGACTTTTTCTTTTTCGGCAGTTTTTTGATAGACCTGACTTTCTTTTTTTCATCGGTCTTTTCATCGATGCTTTCCAGGATCAGCCGGTGTTCCAGCTCTTCGTAATAGCGCTCCAGCGTGGTCTTGCCGGGGCGGATGATCAGATACAGCAGGATACCCAGTACCGGAAAGAAAATATTGAGCAGGATGGCGACTACCTGAAAAAGCAGGCTGTCGGAACGGCTGATGGCATCCCGCGTGACCCAGATGATGATGGCGAGCCACAGAAGGCCGAAATACACGATCACCGCCAGTTCAAGCGTTTTGAATGACGGGGTGCTGATAACATCGAGAAGGGAGCTGGTATCGAGATCGAGGGGCAGGTCGGGCATTTTAGCTGAGAGTTAAGGGGTAATAAAGGCGCGGCACCGGCGGCGCGGTCACTGATATGCAGGCGCGGATAATTATTCGCGCTTTCAGTCGAACAGTTTTTTGTGGGAGCAGTGGATATAGAAGATGAACGCCAGAGCCGCGATGAGCAAATAACTTATTTTAGCATACGCGGACGGGATGCCGTGCAGGAAATCGATCCCGAAAGCGCTTAAGGAGTATAACATAACCGCGACCGTCCCGGCCACACCGTTCAGGTACGTCCGTTTTACATAGGTCATGGCCAGGGAAAAGACGATGAAAGTGGCCAGCGCGGAATACAGCTGGGTGGGGTGGATGGGGGTGGTGTAGGGGATATTGAAGGTATCGAATGATATGCCCCACGGCAGGTCGGTGGGCTTTCCGTAATGCGTGCCTTTGAAAAAATGGCCGAGATGCACAAAAAACAGGCCGGAAAGCCCGGTCAGTACCAGAGCGTCCAGCCAGGCCCAGAAATCCTCCTGCTCCCGGCGGCTTAAGAGATAAAGCGTGATAAGAGCCGTATAGAATATCCCGAAAGGGCTGAAGCCCAGATCCCAGATATAAAAGAAACTGAGCGGGTTTTCCCGGATCACTGAAAAATGCTCCACGGCATACAGCAGGCGCCCCCCCAGGAGCGGCAGGATGACCAGCCAGATAAAATGATTCACAAAGAATCCCAGTTTCATCTTTTTGAACTGGATAAACCGGATCAGGAACACCATGCCCGCAATGAAGGCAAGCGCCAGCAGGACGGTGAAGGTCGACAGGGTGAACGGCCCATATTGAAAAAGGATTTCGTACATATTTATTGTGGGTGACGTTAAGTATCGGCGTTGTCGCGGCTCGTATCGGTGTCGTAAAACGTTGACGGCCGTTAACGACAACATAAGACGATACGCGCCGCGATACCCATAAACGACAATGATTAACGGATATCCTGGATGGATTCAAAGCCGCCGGCCAGCGTGAAGCCGGGCGGGGGATGGTTCAGGGTGCGCGGGTCTTTTTCCACAAAGAACACAGCCAGTTCGGATTCAGCTTCATCGATCTGGCCACCATCCAGTTTGATGAGGGTGGGCAGGTAATCCTGGCCGTACTGACAGGTGCCTTCGGCGATGTCCGGGGCACAGCCTGTGCCACAGCAGCCCCCGCCGCTGAAGAGCCCGCCGCCGGCGACCGTGCTTTCCCCGCCGTCCACCACCGCGGTGAAGCGCCTCATGTAGTCAAAGTCATACCGCTGGGCGCAGCTGGTGTCGGTGTCGCCGTCCAGGCATTCCACGCCTTCCGGCACACGGACCGGTTCCTGGCCTGTGCCGCCGATGGTATTGCGCGAGGCGATACTGCCTTTCCAGTAGAGTTGGTTTTTAAGGTCCTGCACATTGCCCGAACCGCCGCCATAATACAGGGTGTCGGGCGCGCCGCTTAACACACTGCCCTCCGCGTACAGGGTGCCCACGATGTTCGTGACTGCTGGGGACACGTACACATCCGCGCCCTGACCGATGTTTTCCGCGATCACGATGATGCCGATCGACGCGCGGGTGTCGTCCGGATCATAATACAGATTGCTGTCGATCTTCACGTCCGCGCCGCCTTCCACGATCAGGGTGTAGGGTACGGGCGGGGCAGAAAGGTCGGAACCGTCGCCGATGGTGAGCAGAGTTCCCGGACCCCCTTGGTAATAAGCGAATTTGGTGTCGTTGACGGTGTCGTGCACCACGCAGTCACCGGTATCCGGGAAGGTGAAGGTCACACCAGTATCAGGGATGGTGCAGGGGGATTCGATAGAGGCGGTGAGCTGGGCTACGTTGCGCCGGATCTGATGCTGAAGGTCGCGGGTGCTTTCAGATAAACTCACCACGTCAAACTGGCGGCCGGTGACCAGCTCCTCGCCGATCACTGTACCGATGGCCTCCAGGCCGGCGTCGCGCACTTCCAGGCCGGAGATGAGGGGGGACTGAGCGAAGACTGAGAACACCGGCTGGCTGCCGTAACGGTAACCGATTTCCTGGACCAGCCGGAGCTTGATATCTTCCACTAAAATACCTGCCGGGGTAAACCGGATGGATTTGTCGACGGAGCTAGCCAGACCCAGATCTGCTTTATCACTGCGGTCGATCACGCCGTCTTCATTCCAGTTGTCCGGGTCATCCAGGTCTTCATCCGGCGGTTCGGGACCGGTGTATTCATGCCGGTACGGAATGGATACCCGGCCGATGATAGCGTACGAACCGTTGGATTCGATTTCAGAGGGGGCATCGAAATCAAACAGGACTTTGGCAGGTTCCGTGTCCGGCGAATAGACCGGGTTGAACTGCTGATAAAAACTGTGGAACACGGAATTTTGAGCCTTTTGTTCCCCCAGGCCGCTGACTGCGGAATGTTCGCCGTCGTACCATTCGTACCGGGTGCAGTACGAGCAGGTCTGGAACGGGCAGGTCCAGGCCAGAAGGCTGTCTTCGTTGTCTTCGGGGTTTTGGAGCGGTTCCACGGACTGGGTTTCCATCACAGCCACGGAGGCGTTCCAGGTGTCGGAATAATACTGGAAGACATTGTCCACGGACAGGCCGCCATCGGTCACAGCGAGGCTGTTGGTGCTGTCGTTATTAAGACTGAAAGACACATTGGCCGGCACACCCGGGATCAGGACCACCATTTCTTCACCCGCGTCTGAGGTCACTTCCGGGTTGCTGGTGGTGACCGGCGGGGTAAAGGTGAGGGCTTCCGGGGTAAAACCGTAGTCGGTGCAGTTTTGGGGCACCGAGGTGTCGCAGGCCGGCATATGGCCCAGGTCAAATCCGGAATTGAACGCGTTGGTGCAGTCGGGCGGACCGGGTTCGGAGCAGGCCGGGGTGATAGAATCGGTGTCCGGGACAAAAGTGCCGGAATCCGGCGGGGATTCAATCAGATGCAGGGCCGGCAGTTCGTCATTATCGATCTGGTAATCAAAGGAGTCGATGCGGAAATCCAGCGACTCTTCGACCTGGTAGTCGGAGATCTGCGTAAGGGTGCTGGAGGGCGCGTACGAGGCGATCTCTGCCTGAAAAACATCCAGCCCGTCGGGTTTTTCAAAGGCAAAAGTATCTTCAGTGTCCATCAGGGAAGTGCCCGACGATCCGACCCCTGCATCGCTGTAACGGGCCGGAGTGACGTAGGGGGTCGCCGGAGCCGGCTGGGTGAGATCGAAACGCAGGTCGTTGGTGATGTTGGCGTCCACGGTCACCTCGCGCCCCGGGCAGTCATCGTACTGGTAGTCGGGATTGTTTCCCGGCGGGTCGTTCGGTGTACTGCAGTCGACCGGCATGATGGGGTTGCCCACCACATCCCGCAACGCGACTTCGTATTTCACAAAATCCGTCCCGTCGGCCAGCGCGTCAGCGTTGCCGCCGGCGAGGGTCACGCTGGATTCGTCGTTATCAAAATGTCCGGCCCGCACATAGATGATGATGGGGTCGCGCACATTGGGCGGCGTAGCGAAATCACAGGCCGCCCCGTCCCAGTCGCAGGCGGCGTCGGCTTCACAGTCGTCCGCGTTGCCGTAGGTATCGCAGGGGGGCAGGAACGTGTCTCCTATATAAGTGGGCAGATTCACGCCGTTTAACACCTTGGCGGTCAGCCGGTATTTGCAGAAGCCTTTCGGCACATCCTGCAGGTTGCCGATACCCGGTATGGTGAGATCTGCGACCTTGTATTCCGTGGCGGAGCTGGTGGTAATCACCACGTTTTCCGGCAGGGGAGCGTAGATGGCGCATTTGTTATTGCCGGGTTCCGCGACCGCCTGGACGGAGACTTTCGACCCTTCCAGTGTGTTTTTCAGGCCGGAATCCATGTCTTCCATAAAATGTTCCCAGATGATGTTCTGGGGTTCAGTGTCGCCGGGGATGTAGCCGGTGTTGACACCGGTGGCGAACCAGACTGTGCTGGGGCTCAGGATGACCGGCGGGGTGTCGTCCGGAATCCAGGTGGTGTACGCCCCGAAATCAAAATCAAAGGTGTCGCCGTCTTCTTTAAAGAACTTGATCCACCCCATCGTCTCGCTCCAGGCGTACCCATGGAACGGCCGGCCGTAACGGACATCGTCTTCCGGCACATCAGGGGTGCCGTTGTCATCGATGACCTCATCCGCTTCGATATCCAGCCACACGCCCCAGTCGGCATTGCCTTGGTTTTTCGGCAGGGTGATGGTGCCGAAATTGTCGTCGGCCGCCAGTTTGATCCAGCCGGTCGTCTCGTTCCAGGCATACCCGGTAAGGGTGCCGGTGTCTTTGATGCGGGGATACATGTCCGGCGTGTAGGTGTCGCCCGGGCCGCCGTCATCCGGGTCGTTTAAGGCGTTGTTGATGACCGTGCCGTCCAATACGATCCAGCCGATCACATCGCTCCATAAAAATCCCTGCAGTTTACAGCCATCGTCGCTACAGTCATCACTCACGGTACTGATGCTGGTTGCGATGGCCGGGTCGCCGGCGTTGAAATCCGAATCGGTCGGAGGGATGTAGAATTGTTTCGTGGGACCCACGTAGAACGAGGGATCGTCGAAGCGCGAATCATCCGCCGTGCCGGTGGGGCGGGTGGCTGTCTTGTAATCGAAATGCAGGAGGTTGATAAGTTTCCCGTAAGCCGTGCCGGTGATCTCGACCTG
Organism: uncultured Candidatus Peribacteria bacterium; assembly: GCA_964538225.1. GTDB lineage: Bacteria > Patescibacteriota > Gracilibacteria > UM-FILTER-43-11 > UM-FILTER-43-11 > JAFGCR01. The sequence continues at coordinate 6,762 of CAZIDW010000032.1, read as the reverse complement.
GCCTTCAGCCGCGTACCCCACGCTGGTGAGCGCGAGAAGACCGGCAAGCACGATGATGGCAGAACGGAATTTTGACATAAGCAGGTTTATTGGGCCTGTTCAATACAGAGCGACCTCAGCTGGCTGTCCAGAAGCTTATCGCAGAGGGACGGGTCTTTTTTAGAGGTGGCCATCCGGAAATAATAGGTGTTGATGCTGACTGTCTGATTTTTAACGCAGTAGTCGCGTTTGTCTTCGTCTTTGATGGCGTTGCAGTAAGAGAGGTCTTTTTTGATCCCGGCCAGGTTGTAATTGGCATCGTCCCGGCAGTCGTCCGTGGTGCAGGTTTTGATGATCTCCTCATGACTCTGGTAGGTGCGTTCAGTCTGCGTTTTGGCCACTTCCATCACCTCGTTGCTTTTAGCCACGCTTTTTAAGCACCGTTCTTTCAGCCGGCCGCTTATAATCTGCTCACAGTCTTCTTCGTTCAGGCTTTCCATACTCTGGCTGAAGTGGAAGTTGTCCAGGCAGGTCTGCCGGAGGACCGGGTCTTCGATGCCGTCGCAGGTGGCGGCGGATTTGGCGGTCCGGCCGAACGTGGCCTGAATGCGGTCTATGCATTCCTGTTTCAGATCCTCATCGCTGATCTGGCGGCACAGCTCCGTGTCCAGCGCCCGGATGGCCAGACGGGAGTAGAGGGCGTCCAGGCATTTCTGCTGCATTGCCTCATCGTGGATCTGCCGGCACAGGGATTCGTCGCTTTTTCTGAGCGCTTCGTTGTACGCCAGGGTGTCTTCGCACCGCTGGCGGACCGCGGGGTCGAAGGTGATCGCTTCGCAGCCTTTCCCGGTCTGGATGGCTTTCGAAAGGGCTTCGTTGTCCAGCCGCTTTTTTTCCTTTTCGGTCAGTTTCTGTTTAACGAATTCTTTGCCCGGCACTTTGGCCTCCTCTTTTTCGGTCACGGACGGGGGGGCGGCAGGGGGTTTTTCCGGCACCCGGGCGCGTTTCTGCAGGAACACAAGCACGCCAAAAACCGCCACAATCAAAAGAATGAACAGGACCCAGCTTACAATTTTTCCTTTTGGCGGCAGCATTTTTATTTCAGGGTGGTTAATGTTATCAATATCCTATCAAAGCTCATCATTGATTACAAGAGAGCTGAGTTTTTCGATTGTGGATAGTGGATTCAATGGTTGTTTTACGCCACGATCGAATCCGTAACAGAATCCCAATTGAATTTAAAAGTTGATGACCAGCAGGACGTAAAACCCCAGGCTGAAGACTACCAGAAACAGGGTGGCCAGGGCGTTCTGCCGGAAGTGCAGGTTTTTCATGCGGAGGGCGAAGTGGATTATCAGAAGGAAGATCGTGATGTTTAAAAGCAGGGGAGACTTCAGGGTCTTTACAATGAATTCCGGGTCGAGGCCGATTCTTTTTTCCAGCGAAAACCCCACCAGAAAAAAGTAGATGATGTAAAAACACAGCAGCCAGCCCGCGAAACTGTCGATCTCCACAAACAGGCGGGTGAAATCCTTTTTGGGTTTGACGGGTTTTTCTTCCGCCTTTACAGCCTTTTCAGGTTCTGCGCCGGTTTCGGCGGCTTCTTCCGGTTTTTCCGCGGCAGCTTCCTGCGGTTTCTCTTTCTTAAACAGGGCTTTGAACGCTTGTTTCAGCTCATTGTAACGGGTTTTTTTCAGGATGGGGCTGGTGGTCTTGAAATAGGCTCCCAGGTGTTCCAAAAAAACAGCCAGGCGCCCTTTGGGCTTCTTTGCCTTTTTCGCCAGGGCGGCGTGTTTTTTTGCGCTCCGCGCCTCCAGAAAGGAATGCATCCTGTCTTTGAGTTTGGTCAGTATTCCCGGTTTTTTTTCTTCTTCTTCGCTCGTCTCAGTCATGCTTTTCAGTTTCCGGCTGATGCCTTCGAACACTTTTTTGACCCCGGTCATCTTGAGCGCCTTACTGTAAAGCCGGTAATCCTTTTTTACCAGCGCGCTCTCCTGGATGGTGTTCAGGATGGATTTATATTCCTCGTTTTCCGCGCCTTCTTCGAGTTTATCGGGGTTGCTGATCAGCGCGTAGAGGTCGTTGGTCACCTCGGTGATGTGTTTGATGTTGTTACTGGTGCGGACGCGCTGGAGTTCGCCCAAAGTGTTCATGATTTCTTTCAGGAGCTCCTGGCTGTACAGGTCTTTATGTTCCTCCAGGGCTTTTTTGGCGCTGATAACCACTTTATCCACTTCTTTGATGATCTCCTTGTTGACCTCTTCTTCGGTTTCTGCTTCTTTTGCCGCTTTTTCTGCCGCCCTGCCTCCTTCCGGTCCTTCGCTTTCCAGTTTGGCTTCAAATCCCAAAAGCTGGCCGTTGGCTTTCTGGATCTCGGCATCCGTAGCGCCGGACGGGTAGAGTTTCCGCACTTCGAACTGGTACTCTCTTCTCAGGCGTTTATACGCCGAATAAGCGTCCATGGCATCGATGGTGCCTTCCACCTCTTTGCCGTTCGGGTCGATACCCAGGAACGTGAAGGTCTTGATGCCTTTGCTTTCCTGAGTGGTCTTCTGTTCTTTTTTCAGCCGTTCGTATTCCTCTTCCGAGACCTCCTTTACGGAAATGATGGCCACCCCCATCTTATGGAGCTGGGCCTGGGCCGCTTCCTGACTTTCCGCGTCTAAAACGCCGGTGATCTTTTTGCTGTCCTTGGTAAGGGCCGTGTAGGCGAATTTCATATGTATATTTATTTTAATGTATTTTAGCACAGAACCATGATTTTTTGAAAAGCATTTTTAGGAGAGCGGGCTGGTGTTTAAAAAAAATGGTCGTATAATAAAGGCTCAGTCTTTACAATAGAATTATGAAATACGCGCAGGTGATTGTTTTCCGGAAAATGGGTGAATTCAAGAATGAACTGACTTATCAGGTCACCGGCCCGTGCGCGGTCGGGGCTTTTGTGGAGGTGCCGTTTATGAAACGGTTTCTGAAAGGGGTCGTTACCGGCCTTTCCGGCCAGCCGCCTTCAGATATGCCGGCGGATAAGATCAAACCGGTCCGCCGGGCGCTTGCCGCTCCCGCTTTACATCCCCGCTCCATTGAACTGGCCCGGTTCATCGCGGGTTACTATAAGACTTCTTTGGCACGGGCGCTCCGGCTGTTTCTGCCTGCCGCGTTCTGGAAAGGCAAGGTGGAAGCCCCGGTCCGTGTTTTTTATAAAGCTGAAGAAAAAGAACCTGTTTTGCGGGGCGATAAGCAAAAGATGATCTTTGAAAAAATCCGGTCAGCGGGGAGAGTGTCTGCCGATGAGCTGAAAAAAACAAACGGGTTCAGCTCCGCTTCTTTAAAAACCCTGCTGAAAAAAGGGGTCGTTTCGGAAACTGCGGAACCGCTTTACAAGCCTTTCGACCCCCGCGCTTTCAGCCTTAAGCCGTTTTCGAAAACCCTTACACCTGAACAGGCGGCCGCGCTTAATACCATCGAAAAGGCGAACCGGCCGGTTTTGCTCCATGGGGTGACCAGTTCCGGCAAAACAGAGATCTATCTTCGTGAGATCATGACCACAGTCCAGTCGGGCAGGCAGGTGATTTTGCTGGTGCCGGAGATCGCCCTGACGCCTCAGACCGTCCGCTATTTTAAGGATTTTTTAGGGAGTCATATCGCGGTGTTTCATTCCAAACTGAGCGACGGGGAACGATTGGCTGAATGGTGGAAGGTCAAAACCGGTCACGCCGCCCTTGTCATCGGCTCCCGTTCCGCTATTTTTGCGCCGGTGTCTGATGCGGGGCTGGTGATTCTGGATGAAGAGCATGAATGGACGTATAAGCAGGAATCCACTCCTTATTACCGCACACAGCGTGTGGCTGAAGAAATGAAAAAGTTATGGGGAGCTAAGCTGATTTTTGGCAGCGCGACCCCGTCGGCGGAAAGTTACCATAAAGCCAGGGCGGGGGAATACCAGTACCTGACCCTGAAAGAACGGATCCATCAGGCGGACCTTCCCGCCATCCATGTGGCGGATCTGCGGGAGGAGTTTAAGAAAAAGAATTTCAGCATTTTTTCTTATCTGCTCCAAAAAAAGATAAAAGAGCGTCTGGACCGTGGCGAACAGACCATCTTATTTGTCAATCAGCGCGGCCTGGCCAATGCGGTGGTGTGCCGGGACTGCGGGTATACGGAAAAATGCCCGTATTGTGATATTGCCTTAAAGCTTCATCGAAATGTCGTTTTTCGTAACTCGAGGCTCGATCGGGCATCCAGTTACGATAGCCGATATGCCGATCAATTAGTATGCCATTACTGTAATTTCTCAAAAGCCCCCGAGCTGGTGTGCCCGGAATGCCGGTCGCCTTATATCAAACATGTCGGAGTCGGCACCCAGCGGGTGGAAGAGGAAGTGAAACGGATGTTTCCGCAGGCGCGGGCGGCGCGGGCGGATAAGGACACTACCCGGCACAAAGCGGGGTTCGAACCGATCTACCGGGATTTCCGTGAAGGCCGTTACGACATCCTCATCGGCACCCAGATGATCGCCAAGGGGCTGGATTTTCCCGGTGTTACTCTCATCGGCATCGTGCTGGCGGACATCGGCCTGCACCGGCCGGATTTCCGCAGTTCCGAGCGCCTGTTCCAGGTGCTGACGCAGGTGGCGGGGCGGTGCGGCCGCCGTGGAGAGAGGGGAGAGGTGGTCCTGCAGACCTACAACCCCGGACATCCCACGCTTAAAAAGGCCGCGGAGTACGCGTACACGGATTTCATTGAAAACGAACTGAAACAGCGCCAATCCCTGGGATACCCCCCGTTCAGCCGGATGATCAAGTTCACGGTCACAGGCCGGGATGAGAAAAAACTGTCCGCCTATATCCGGCAGGAACAGGAAGTTCTGGAGGATATTTTTAAAACCAATGACCTGGATGTGACGATCGTGAGCGCGCCGGCACTGATTCCCAAAATGTCCAACCGTTATTACTACCACGTACTGTTACGCTCAGAAAAGCCCGGCATCGTATTTAAGCACTGGAAGCCGCCCAAAGGCTGGCGCATTGATGTGGATCCGGTTCATACGACTTAAATATCAGTCGTGGATTCTGTCGTGGATCCAATGGTTGTTTTACGCCACGATAGAATCCACAATGGAATCCATAATAGATTATAGATTTGCACGTTTTTATTTTTTCGCGACGACAGTTATGCGTTTTAAAAATGTGGCGTCATCCACTTCATCCAGAATGCCGGCCACAATGATGTCTATGTGATTAAAAACTTCATTGAGTGTGCTCAGCCTTCCGGCCAGTTCAGCGATTTTAGGAAAACGCGACAGGTACGCCTGGATTCGGGCCAGGTGGTCTTCGGCTATTCCTTTTTCTTCCGGATCAGCCGCGCTGGCGCCGGCGGTGTCGGTGATGAGCGCGAAAAAGCCAGCCAGGCCGTCCGTGAACGTGTTCACGAACGACTGTGTTTTCTGCACATGCTGGCCCACATTCCAGTCACCATGGTTGCTGACACCGCTTTCACGCGCGGTATTGCCCATAATGCCTTCGCCGCGCTGGTAGAGTTTGTTGTCCCGGTAGGCCACTTTGTTGCGGATGCCTTCGGCCATCAAGAAAGCGGACAGGGCGCGGTAGAATTGAGGGCGCCAGTTCCTGGATTCGGGACTGACGGCGTTTTCTTCAAACCACTGCAGCATTCCCACATACATGTTTTCCATGCCCGTGGTTTTGGTGACCGTCTCACCGGATTTACCGGATAGGAACGTCCGCATACTGGCGCTGTCGCACATGGCGGCGATGCCGCGGCTCCAGTCATGGTCCCATTCCCGTTCCGTGGAAGAGGCACGCACGCGCTCCAGCACCTCTTTGGAATTCTGCATCACTGTCCAGTAATAATTTTTAAAATCAGCACCCACTTTCCCGTTTTTGTAATCCTCCTTAAAATGCGTTTTGCATAATTTTTGCGCCTGTTTTTGGCTTTTGGGCGCGTAATCCTCGGTCACGTATTCCATGGTGGGGAATTTGTTCAGGTATTTGTCCAGCACCATGGGGCGGTCCGGCGACAGGATGCCTTTAGCCATGCCCGCGATCAGGTAAAACATGATGGCTTCTGAATAACATTTGCCGTTCATGATGGAATATTCCAGGAGCGCCTCGTATTCCATGGGCTCCGCGTCTTTGCCCGCTTTAAAGAGGGCTTCCAGCCGCTGGTCGATGGAGCGCTGGATTTTGTGGATGGAATCCATGTGCTCTTTTTTGGAGCTTTCGTATTTGCTTTCATTATTCCGTTCAAGTGTAAGATATTCATCGTAATCCCATATTTCCCCGAAAGCCGTGTGCAGTTTTTCTCTCAGGATGCTCGAGTTGCCCAGAATAACCTCATCGTTGGGGGAAAGATGCGTGGCGCTCTGCAGTTTATTGAGGGCTATCCACATGTTTTTGTCCCGCCAGTTGATGCGCCCCTTATCTGCCAGGATTCTTAACACCGCCTTGAGCTGGTCTTTGTTGGGGTCTACGGCGTGCGCGATGTCTTTGACGATCTCCAGCAGCTGCCAGGCGTCTTTGCCTTCCAGGCGGCTTTTCCATTCGTTCACCTCTTCGGCTTCCGCTTTCTGGCGGCGGGCTTCAGCTTCCAAGCCGATGTCGTTTAAAAACGGCATGTTCTCAAACAGGGCCGACCCCAGCCGGCCGGCATGGTCGGCTGTTTTGCGCTTGTGGCGCCGGCTGTTCCATTCCATGATGTCTTTCCCGACCTGCCACACGTCTTCCAGTGACAGGAAGGCCGTGTTGTTCCAGACCTGGCGCAGAGGAC
>CAZIDW010000031.1:0-14558 GCA_964538225.1 uncultured Candidatus Peribacteria bacterium | reverse complement strand
ATGACTCAGATTTATGGATGAGAAATTTAATCCCTCAAAAAATCTCCTGCGCCGCCTACGTCATACCTCCGGCCGGCGGAGCCATTCGTAGCCTTATCAGGATTTTAATAACAAAATGGCCCTTTTTCGTCAAGACTACAAAGGGCACATTCTTCTGCTCAAGCCTACGTCATACCTCCGGCCGGCGGAGCCATTCGTAGCCTTGGCGAAGAATGGTGGAGATGGCCGGAATCGAACCGGCGTCCAAAGATGAAGATTTTAAACCTCTACAATCATAGCTGGTTTGGTTTTTTCGGCGCTCGCATCGAAACCAGCAAAAATACGAACGCTTACCCGGTTTGGATTGTCGGCGTTTACCCCTCCGGGGGCGTGATAAACGCTTAACCTGCTGAATATCGCCTGATCAGGTTAGCAGGTATCCCCTGAGCAGACGTGACCGCGGATTGGCGGTCATTTGGCTTACGCGTAAGCGGGAGCGAAAGAAGGGGTTAAAGCCTCCTTAGCAGCCGCAAAGCGTGCGCCAAGCGATTTAAATGCGTTTGCACTTAAGTTGCGCTGGACTAATTGTCGAGGAGGGTCCGAAGTAACATCGGACTCGCACCTGCTCAGGCAGACAGCGCGATGCCTGGATTGCCATTTAAAATCTTAAACCATCTCTGTCAAAACCTGGCATCCCCATTCTTTAAGGGCCTTTTTTGTTAAATTCGAATGATCAAACCTACTTTTTAAAGAGCATAACAGGATGATTATATCATAGGAAAAGTAATTGACAACTGTTGACATAAGTTGTAAAATTCCTCCCTCTATACGCAATTCTGCATTTACCCTACTATTTAATCACTCATTTTTGGATCCAAAAAAGATTTCCATTGAGGATGTCCATGTTGTCGTGGTGGATGATAACGAGGCTGAACGGCAAAATACAGTGGATCAGCTGAAAGCAATCGGTTTTCAGGATATCGATGTCGCTGCTGAAGGAGAGGAGGGGCTTGCCAGGATCGCTGAGAGAACCCGATTGCTCATCGCCAATGTGCATATGCCCCATATGAACGGTATCGAGCTTTTACGGGTCATCCGTGAAGCTCAGAATTTTGAACGCCGAGAAGCAGTCGAGATTGCGAGCAGTCGGAAAAATTTAAAATTGGTTTTAGAAGCGCGTGATTCCAACAGCGCTTTTGGCACTGTCCGCATGATCAAACATGCCGAACCTTTATCAGCGGAGGACGGTCTGGTTGAGAATGAACCTTTAGAGTGGGACGACGACAAAAAAACCAATGAATGGGATATCTCCGGTGAATGGGAGGTGCCCGACCATTGGCAGGATCCGGAAGAGGATCAGCGCTATGAAAATGTCGTTCAGATTCCCCATAACCTGGCGGTTTTGATGGTCGCGCGCAAATTTCAGCCTGATGCCCTTGGAAAAATTCTGAATTTCGGGGGCGCGGAATTCATGCGCAAACCCCTGAATCAGGACGAACTCAGTTTTATCGTCCATAAAGCCCTTATGGAAGCGTCTGCCGAAGAAGGTATCCGTGAAAAATACGGGCGCTGGGCTGAAAGCCTGGAATTTTCCGGACGGGAGCTCATTTATGAATTCGGGATGGAAAAAAAATCTTTTAAAGAAACCTTTCCTTATCAGGATCGCCACCCTAACCCTTTGGATGAATTCTGTACGGATGGAAATATCTCTATAGATGCCCAGCCGTTTTTAAATTCCAACCCCAACTGGACGACCGACCGCCGGGCGGCGGATATTAGCGCCCGCTGGAAGATCGTGTTCGCCAGCCTGGTTTTAGCTAATTTTAAATATTGCCGCTCGCTTTACGCCAGGGAAAACAATATCGATGATGAAGAAAAAATCACTGATAAAATCCTGGTGTGCGATCTTGGGCTGGGCAGCGGCAAGACTTTGCGCGGCCTGAGGCAGAAAGGGATTCCTGAAGATTCGCTGGCGGGTGTGGCGACTACCCGGTTGTTTGAACTGCAGTCTATGCTCGAATCCGCGCTCCTGCCGGAAACAAAACAAGATGAAGATTCAGCCCTCAATCGGTTCCTGAAATATTTTTCCGTTGAATTTTTGAACCAAAAGGGCATGGGCGGCCTGCTGACTATCCAAGCGGGTGTCCCCGAAAGCGAAACACGATTACGAAAAATGCTCCTTGAAGTTGATGTCGAGGACATCTGCGACGAGAAAAAACTGCTTTTGCCGCTTATGTTCAGCGAAGAGAGAGAAGAGACCGTGCCGGATGAAGCTGTGGAATTGTTTAAAGAATACCGGCAGGATCCGCGCGCGTTTTTCCGGAATTATTTTAAGCCGGCGCTGATCGACGCGAGCCAAGGCAACCTTAAAGACTTTGCCCAGACCCACGGCAAACACGTATTACCTCTGGATTTCCGGAATATGGGCGAACGGCTGTCTGAAGCCCAGCTCCTGGGCCCTACCTATGACTGCCGGGCTCTGTCTCACATTCCTGATCCGGGATATTATAATACGATGACAGGTGTGCTGGCTCGCCTGATCCCCGGAGCCATTCATATCGGCGACGGGTCTATCCAGTCTTATTCCGGGCATATCCGCGGGGGGGAGTTGATGGAGATCCTGGAAGAATATGAAAAAAAAGGGAATCCCGGGGAATACAAAGCGTGGTGGCTGGGGGATGATGAGGGACCGCTGGCGTCGGTCGTTCAAAGAGGGGTTTATAATAAAAGGGCTAAACGGTATCAGTTCTGGGATTCTGAGAAAGATGAACAATACCGATTTGAAACCTATCTTCGCGGGGCGGAAATGGTTCCTCTCGGCCAATTTTATAAACGGTGGCCCAAGCTGGCGCTGAAGAACCTGGTCATCCGTGAGCTTCGGAAACGTTTTTGGGATGAAGCCATGAAAGACATAGTCTCCGGAAAAGAATCCGTTCAATACGTGCGCACCTGGCTGAGCAAACTGATGCGGATTCCTGCACAATGCGCTGAACGCATGGAAGAGTGGGACAAGCCCGCCTCGCAGGGCGTCTGGATTAAGGATTACCTGGATGTGTTTTTAACAGATGTTTTTGAGAGCGAAGATTTTCAGAAGTATGCTGCCGAAGATGCATCTGAGAAACTTGAACAGTGGATGAAGCGCCGAATGAATAACAAAAAGTCAGGCTGGATCGTTAAGCTGGCCGACCGGTTCATGGAGCGCAGAGAGGAGATCAAGTCCCAGATTATAGCAGAAAAACAGATGCCCGCTGATGAATTCGAGTCTCCTAAAATTACAGAAGGCATGCAGGATGAAGAGACAGAAGAAGGGGAACATGAAAAGGCCCAATCCTCGTAGCGGATTGAAAACACCGGCTTTCTTATGTATAATAAGGATTACCCGAAACAAAAATAAAACCATTTAATCGATAATGGTTTTTATGTCAAAGGCTAAAAGCGCGCGCAAAAATCGCCGGTCGGCTGCTTCCAAAGAGGTTTTACGCCTGAAAAAACCCATTGTTTTAGGCAAAAAAGCCGTTGTGGATAAAACCGGAATCCGTTTTAAAAGCCTGGTCGAAAACATGAACGAGGCGGTCTGGATGGGGGATAAAGATGAGCGCACAATTTACGCGAACCCCAAATTCTGCCAGATGACGGGGTACACCCTGGAAGAGATGCTGGGACAGGAATCGTATGTTTTCTGGACAAAAGAAAGCGTCAGACGGGTTAAAGAAATCAATGCCACAGACCGTAAAGTGGGCGTCAGTTCCAGTTATGAAGGGGAGCTTTTAACGAAAGATAAACAGAGAATCCCGGTGCTGGTAAGCGGAACGCCGCTTCCGGATGGGGGGACCATTGGTATTATTACTGACCTGACCGACCTTAAAAAAAGAGAAGAAGATATTCGCAAGCTATCCAATGTCGTGAAACAGACCGCGGACATCGTTTACATCACCGATAAAAACGGCGCAATCGAATACGCGAACCCGGCTTCCGAAAAAGCCACCGGCTATACCCTGAAAGAAATCGTCGGCCAGAAACCCAACTTCCTTAAATCCGGCCATCATACGCCGTCTTTTTACCGAGAGTTGTGGCAAACGATTCGGGCAGGGCGGGCATTCCGCGGTGAATTCGTCAATCAGAAAAAAAACGGTGAGATCTATTACGAAGAAAAGACGATTACCCCCCTTAAAAATAGCAAAGGGGAAATCACCCATTTTGTATCCACCGGCAAAGACATCACCCAGCGCAAGATGGCGGAAAAGGCGCTTGCCCAGTCTGAAAGCCGGTATCGCACGATTTTTGAAAACACGGGCAGCGCCACCATCATCATCCGGGAGGACACGATGATTTCCCTGGTCAATTCTGAATTTGAAAAGATTTCCGGTTATCCCAAGCGCGAGATTGAAGGCAGAAAAAGCTGGAAGGATTTTTTCCACCCCAGGGACGCCAAGAGAATGCTGGATTACCACCGCTTACGACGGGTCGATTCTAAAAAAGCCCCCCGTAATTACGAAGCGCGGCTGATAGACCGCAAAGGCAACACGCGGGATGTTTTTATCACGGTCGATATCATTCCGGGGACCACGGTCAGTGTGGCGTCTTTTCTGGATATTTCCGAGCGCAAGAAGATGAGTGAGTTTTTGGCCAACCGTCTGCGGGAATTCCAGGTGCTTTACCAGGTCCACACGCATACTCGTATGATCATCCCGCTGAAAGATGTTTTAAAAAACATCGCCAAATCCCTGGTGCAGGCCTGTGACCAGGTCAGACCGGCCCGCGCCCGAATCGTGTTTGACGGCAAAACGTACACCACCCTCAAAAAAGATGAAACATTTTTATCTAAAATACAGGCATCCCTTATTGTCTTTGGCAACAAGCGCGGGACCATTGAGCTGGGGTATGTCAAAAAAATCCCCGATTCCTTTTCTTTCCGTCTGAAACAGGAAAAGAAAGTGCTGCATATTGTGGCGCAGACGCTGAGCAAGCACGTGCAAAGCCGTGAGATCATAGAGCGTTACCAAAAGGTGGTTAAAAAGTCCGTGACCGGCATCTATATCATCGAAAACGGGATTGTCCGTTACGCGAACCCCCGTTTTTTTAAGATATTCAAATACAAGCAAAATGAAGTCCTGAACCAGCCTATTGATGAATTTATTTTAGATGACACCTCCCCCCAAGCCCTTTTAGAGGATCCGTCAAAAGCCACGTTGCATTATGAGGTCAAAGGCCGGCAGAAAGACGGCACGCTGATCGACCTGGAGGCGGTTGTTCAGCATATTGACTATCATGGCCGCCAGGCGATCCTGGGCCGCGTTCACGATATTACCAAGCTTAAAGAGGCGGAAGCCCAGTTAAAGAATTTTAATAAGGAACTGAAAGTAAAAATCACGGAAAAGACCAAAGACCTCCAGCGCGCCAACCGCCGCCTGCGGTCTTTAAATGAACTGAAAGATGAGTTCATCGCTGTCACCTCCCACGAACTCCGTTCGCCATTAACAGCTATCCGAGGCTATTTATCCCTTTTGGTGGAAGAGGACACGGCCAGCAGGATGCCCGAAGACACCCGTGATTACCTGTTAAGAGTCTACGATAATGTGAACACGCTCAATAACCTGGTCAATAATATTTTGGATGTCTCCCGTATTGAGACAGACCGTTTTGAACTGCAACGAAAACCCACAGACATTGCGGAACTTACCGAGAAGATCGTCCAGGATTTTGGTTTTCAGGCCGCCGAAGAACAGCTCAGTATCCGTTTTAAAAATAAGTTTACCAACCCCGTAGTTTTGAATATCGACCCAGTCCGCGTCCAGCAGGTCCTGCGCAACATTCTGGACAACTCCATCAAGTACACCATGAAGGGCAAGACCATCACTGTGGAAGTGGATATGAAAGGCATCGGCATCCAGATCGCCATCATCGACCAGGGGTTGGGGATTCCGAAGTCCCAGATCTTTGAGATTTTTGATAAATTCAAACAGGCCAAAAATTCCCTGACCCGTTACAAGGGCGGGGCGGGACTGGGGCTTTTTATTGCCAAAAAAATTGTCGAACTCCACGGCGGGATGATCTGGGCGGAGAGCGAGATCCGCAAAGGGACCACCTTTCGAATTCAGTTGCCGCTTGATTAATTTGTAACTTGTAGTTTGTAACTCGTCACTCCAAGCTCCAAACCCCAAGATTATAAATTTTTATAAAAAATTATGCCTAAATCTATCAAAAATATCAAAGTCCTGATCGTTGAAGATGACAAGGACATCTGTGAACTGTATTCTACGGCTTTTATGCGGGAAGGGTTTAAGGTGTTCAAGGCCATGGAGGGCAAAAGCGCTATCGGTAAATACCAGCAGAAAAATCCCGATATCATCCTGCTCGACATCATGATGCCCGGGGTGGACGGGTATGAGGTCTTAAAAGAAGTCCGTAAGCGCCGCGATAAATACATCCCGGTTGTCATGCTCACCAATCTCGATATGGGGCATTTCACCCGCCATGAGACCGTTGACAATGTGGATGATTACCTGATTAAATCCAATTATACCCCCTCTGAAATCGTTGAACGGACGAAAGAAATACTGAAATTGAACAAAGTGTTGTAAAACAGTGGCTCTGTTTAATGCTTGTAGCGATTGTGGATTGACCCCCTCCGTCACACCTTCGCCTGAGGGGGAGAGACCCCCTCCGTCACACCTTCGCCTGAGGGGGAGAGACCCCCTCCCTCCCCGCAAAGCGGGGAGACTGTTTGTTTTTTTCCGGCAAACGGGAAGGAGAACGGCGGCCCGTACCCCTTATTCCCCTTAATTAAGGGGGACTGCGGGGGTTGAGGGGAGGAAGGGGTGTTATGAAAACCATACTCCTTCTTCATCTAACCCCTCTTCCTCTCCCCTTGATCCAAGGAGAGCGCCTGCCTCCCGTCCATGACCCCCTCTCCGGCTTCGCCGAGATGCTCCCCCTCGCTTGAGGGGGAGATTTTGTTTATTAGTTAGACTATTAACTCATTCACAAACATCTCCCCCCTTGCATAAGGGGGAGTACTCCCCGCTTTGCGGGGAGGGAGGGGGGTCGCTTTGCGAACCGGGGGGTCTTACTCTTGATTTCAGAGTGTGGTTATGTTATAATAGTAAGATTTAACTGCGCTCTCATGAAATTAACCCGTTTTTCTCTCTTTCTCCTCAGCTTTGCCCTGATCGGACTGGGCATCAGCCTGCTGTCTAATATAGACAAGTCGGAAGCGGCTTTCGGCACGTCTCCCCCTTGGGTGCGGAATGACCATTTACGCCCCGGAATGACGTATGAGACGATCATTAACCTGAGCCGGAACGAGCAGGATACCGCCATGCAAGTGAACACCCGCATCGGCGGGGATGATGAGGTCCAGCGGTGGCTTAAAATCGAAGATGAAGACGACCTGATCATGAAAAAAGGTCAGAAAGTCCTGCCGATGAAGGTGACTGTTAAAGTGCCGCGCCGCGCGACTTTAAAAGATTATAAGGGCGGTATTTTTGTGACCCTGCAGCCCGTGCAGGAAGAAGGGGATCAAAAAGGGGGCACGGTGGCCATCCAGCTGGGAGCTCATATTGTGGTGGAACTCAGCGTGGTCGGCGAGGAAGTCGTGAATTACCGGGTCAAATCCCTTACCGTGGATTCGCTTGAAGAAGAGGATTATTTCCATATCAATGTCGATGTGGAAAACAAAGGGAATGTCGAGCTTAAAAAGCTCAACGGCCAGGTGGACATTTATAATAAAGATGAGACCGAAGTCCTGCATTCCCTTGCGTTCGGCGAACTGGGGGATCCGGTTCCGCCGGACACGCTTTTAAAGACACAGATCGTCTTTTCAGAGGTCACACTGGAACCCGGCGAATACTGGGTGAAATCCAGAGTGTTCAAGGATGATGAGGTGATCTATGAAAACCGCCTGTATCAGAAAGTCAATGAGGCCGAGGTGCCGGTGGTCACGCCGGAGGATGTGGAAGATGTAAAAAAACCGTCTCTCCCGACTTTGCCGGAAGAAGAGCAGACGGTTTTATCGCCTGACGAAGCGGAAGCAATGAAGACGGCGGCGCCTCCCGCGGCGCAGACACAGGATAACACCTGGTTTTTAGTCTTCGGTCTGGCCGGCCTGGGCTTCGGACTGCTGTCGCTGACCGCCATCATCGTGGTTTTGGTGGTCATGATGAAGCGCCAGCAGCAGACCACGCTCCAGCAATATCTTTCCCAGCAGGCTCCGCATCCGGCGGCGCCTCCGGAATCCGGCGATTCCGAAAAAACCTCTAAATCCAAATCTTCTTAAACTGTTTTTCTTATGCAGGAAGTCAATCCTAAAACCACCGGCATGACTGACGCGTCCGCCGCCCCGTCACAGCAGACAGCTCCGCAGGAGGCTCCGGCCAAAACCCCTAAGATCACCCTGGATCAGCTGGTGAACCTGTGTATGGAAAAAGAGGCGTCCGATGTGCATTTCCGCGAAGGCGGCCGCCCGGCGCTGAGGATAGGCGGAAAGCTTCTTTTTATTGAAAACGCCGAATCGCTTTCTAAGGAAGAGGTAGAGGCGATGGCGGCTGACCTGATGACCGAGGAAGAGGCGGCCCGTCTTCAGGAAAACCGGGAACTCGATTTTTCTTATACCCATAAAAACGGGGTTAATTTCCGGGTCAACCTTTTTTACCAGCGCGGAAAGCTGGCGGGGGTGATGCGGATGATTTCTAAACACGTCCCGGATCTGGATGAGCTGGGCGCCCCGGAGACGATGAAGCGCTTTTTAAAGCTCCGTGAAGGCCTGGTCCTGGTATGCGGCGGGGCGGGAAGCGGAAAATCCACCACTGTGCAGTCCATGCTCAAACACATCAACGATCATTTTGTCCAGCATGTGCTGACCATCGAGAACCCCATCGAACATTTCTTTGAGGACAATAAATCCATATTTACCCAGCGCGAAGTGGGCAAAGATACCCTGGATGTGCAGAACGCGCTTGAATCCGCGGTGCGTGAGGACGCGAATGTGGTGATGGTGAGTGAGATCGATAATCATGAAACGCTTGACCACATCCTTAATCTGGTCGAGACCGGGCATCTGGTCATCAGCTCCATGCTGACCCGCAACGTGAACCAGACTCTTGAGCGCATAATCCGCCTTTACCCTGAATCCCTCCGCGAACAGGCGCGGGAACGCATTGCCTCTAATCTGGTGGCGATCCTGGCCCAGGACCTTGTCCAGCGGCAGGACCAGGCCGGGCTGGTGGGAGTGTTTGAACTGATGGTCAAAAACCGAAGTATCGAACAGATCATCCGCCGGGGCAATTTCGTCCAGCTGCGCACTGCCATGCAGGCCGGCGCGGAAGAAGGGATGTTCACCATGGACAATTACGCGTACCAGCTGGCGGAACAGGGCGTGATCAATCAGGACCAGGTGAATGAGTTTATACAGAATGAAGAGTAAGTTCCGAAAACCTTTCAAAAAGGTCTTCGGCCTTTCCAAACAAGTGTCTTCGCCTTCCGAAAAACTCACTAAACTTCGCCCCGACTAACTTTGGGACCCAAAAGGGCTTTGCTTGCTAGCTTAATATTTTTCTGTCGCAAAATATCTACGCTAGCCTCATTCACTTCATTTCTTCCTGTCGTCACTCATTCCGTTTCTGAACGCAAAGCTCACATCTTATCACAAGACCCAAAGCGGCATCGGGGCTACGTGCGTTCATTTTCCTACAGGCTTACTTATCTAATTTTAAAGGTTTTTTTGTCATTCCGATTGAAATCGAGGAATGTATACAAAAATTACTCAATACCGAGAGGGTTTTAGGGTATTAAAATTTGAATAAATTTTTTGTTCTTAAAGAAAATCCAACAGCCAAAGCAGGAGGATGGCGATGAGCGCGCCGTCTAAAAAAACCGCCAGCATCAAAAGGCCCTGGCTTACCCGTATTTCATCCTTAAGAAAACGAAGCCTTATTCTCTGATGCCGGTTTTTCCAGAACAGCCCGAAATAGAGGAGGGTGATGAGAGTGACGATGAAGAATAATAGTAGTTTCCAGTCCATTTTTCTAATTGATATCTAATTGATACCTGACAGCTGACAGCTGACACCTGACAACTGACATCTGACATCTGACAGCTGACATCTGACAACTGACATCTGACAACTGACATCTGACAACTGACATCTGATTGACATCGATTAGCAATCCATTAGCAAGTCGATTAGCAATCCACTAGAAGTCCATCAGTATTATTTCTTAAGAAGCCACGAAATCACCATATTGAACAGGCTGATGAGGAAACCGGCCATCAGGTAGGTGAAAAAACCGTTTGCCACTACCACGGTCACTCCTTCGAATTCCAGCACATCCAGGGCGTATTCCGCGAACCAGACCAGAAAGGTGTTGATGACAAAGCTGAAAAACCCCACGGTAATGATCATGAACGGCAGGGAAAGGAGTTTGATAACGGGTTTTAAGATGCTGTTCAAAAGGCCGAAGGCGATGGCGCCGATCAGATACCCCTTCATCCCGCCGGTGATCAGGAAATCGCCTTCTAAAATCACCCCTACAAAATAGAGCGCGACCCCGGTGGCGATGATGTGGGCTGTAAAACGCCTAAGCAAACCCATAGGGTAACGACTAAGAACTAAGGCCTAAACTTATTTTATCAGGGTTGGAGGGGATTTTAAACGGAATTTACCGTTTTATTTTTATCACCACGTCGTCCAGCGTGGTGAATTCGTCCGGGTCGCGGATGTCCTCTTCGATGGAAACGGCGAGCGTCTCGTTCCGGATGATGTCCGCGAAGCCTTTCAGCACCTCAGGGTCAAGATTGAGGAGCGCGAGCCGGATGCGGTCGTCCACATGATATCCGGCGGCTTTGCGCATCTCCTGGATCTGGCGGATGAGGTCTCTGGCCACGCCTTCCCGTTCGAGTTCGGGGGTGAGCGCGGTATCCAGCGCGACCAGAATGCCCTCTTCGGTCTCCACGTCCGCGCCGTCTTTCCCCTGATAAGCGATGTCGATCTCCTCCGGTGTCAGTTCAAAGTCCAGCACCCTGATGTTCCCGTTTTCCAGTCGCTCAAAACGGCCTTTTTTGGCTTCCTGTATGATTTTCTGTACTTCTTTACCGTATTTGGGGCCCAGAAGCTTGGCGTCGGGTTTGGCGATAACGGCGGCAAGGTCTTTCGGGTCTTTGATGAGGTCCACTTTTTTGACGTTCAGCTCTTCTCTGATGATCTCCATCTGGTCATCCAGCAGTTTCGGGTCGTACTGGTCGCCCAGCGCTACCCGGATCCTGCTGAGGGGCTGGCGTACCTTGATCCTGGCTTTGGCGCGCGCGGCCAGGCCGAGGGAGACGATGGTCTTGGCCATGAACATCTCCTCCTGCAGGCGGGATTGGCGAATCCTGTTTTCGGTCGGCTGGGGATAATCGGACAGATGCACCGACTCCTCTCCGGTCAGGTTCCGGTAGATCTCTTCGCTCACAAACGGCATGAACGGCGCGATGACCTGGCAAAGTTTAGTCAGGACAGTATAAAGCGTTTGATAGGCTATCTGTTTGTCGCTGTCATCTTCTGATTTCCAGAAACGGCGCCGGGAACGGCGGATGTACCAGTTGGTGAGGTCATCCACGAACTGGTAGATCAGATTGCTGGCTTTCTGAAGATCATAACTTTCCATATAGTCGATTTCCTGAACAATTAATTTGTTCAATTCATGGAGTATCCAGAGATCGAGCTTATTGGTGGGGTGCGGATGATCATCCGCATTTTCAGTGACGTGGGGCGGTTTCCATTTATCAATAGTCGCGTAGGTCACAAAAAAGCTGTAGGCATTCCAGACAGGCAGAATAAGGTTCCGCACTACATCGCTCACGCCTTTTTCACTGAACCGCATGTCATCCGCTTTCACAACAGGGGAGTTCATCAGGTAAAAGCGAAGGGCATCTGCGCCGTAATTATCCAGAATATCATGGGGGTCGGGGTAGTTTTTCAGGCGTTTGCTCATCTTCTGCCCGTCTTCGGCCAGCACGATGCCGTTCACAATCACGTTTTTAAAGGCGGGTTTTTTAAACAGGGCGTTGGCCAGCACGTGCAGGGTGTAAAACCATCCGCGGGTCTGGTCCAGCCCCTCGGCGATGAACTCGCCGGGAAAGTTATCTTTGAATTTTTCCTCATTTTCAAACGGGTAATGGAGCTGGGCGTAGGGCATGGAACCGGATTCAAACCAGCAGTCCAGCACCTCCGGCACCCGTTTCATGGCGCCCCCACAGGGGCATTTTAAGACGATCTTGTCCACAAAATGCTTGTGGAGGTCTGCTATTTTCTGCCCGCTTTCTTTTTCCAGGTCTTTAATGCTCCCCATTACCTTTACTTTTTCACAGCCCTCACACCGCCAGATGGGCAGGGGCGCCCCCCAGTAACGGTTTCTGGAAATGGCCCAGTCCCGCGCGCCGTCCAGCCATTTGCCGAACCGCCCGTCTTTCAGGTGGCCGGGGATCCAGTTGATCTGCTGGTTGGTCGTCAGCAACTGGTCTTTCATCTGTTCCACTTTCACGAACCAGGTGGAGATAGGCCGGTAGATGAGCGGGGTATCGCACCGCCAGCAGAAGGGGTAGCTGTGGTCGGTGGTGCTGTGGCGCACGACCTTGTTTTCTTTTTTCAGCTTTTTGATGATCTCCGGGTTGGCAGTGAACACGTCATCCCCCTTAAAATCGTTCACTTCTCCGTTAAACTTTCCTTCCGCGTCCACCGGGTAGACCGGTTCCACCTCTAAAGTTTTTAAGATGACCATATCATCCTCTCCGAAAGGCGCCATGTGCACCAGGCCCGTGCCTTCCTCCAGCGTCACAAAATTGCCCAGCGTTACGGTGAAGGCTCTGGGTTCGGTTTTATCTTTGTAATACGGCATGAGGGGCTTGTATTTTCTGCCCTCCAGCTCTTTGCCCAGAAGTTCTTCTATCACTTCGTACTCATCCGGGTTTTTGTAGTAATGGGGGATGCGGTCAAGTGCCAGGATATAGGTTTCACCGTTTTTATCTTTCACTTTGGCGTATGTCAGCTCCGGCCCCACGGCGATAGCCAGGTTGCTGGGGAGCGTCCAGGGGGTCGTGGTCCAGGCCAGCAGGTAGGTGCCGGGGTCGTCTTCCAGTTCGAATTTTACTGTCAGTGCGGGGTCCTGCCTGTTGCGGTAGCCCTGGTTTGTTTCAAAGTTAGACAGGGGTGTGGCGCACCGGATGCAGTAGGGCACCACTTTGTGACCCTCACAGATGAAATCTTTGTCCCACAGACTCTTGAACACCCACCAGATGCTTTCCATGTACTCGGGATTCATGGTCTTGTAATCGTTTTCCATGTCCACCCACCGCCCCATGCGTTCCACGGTCCTTTTCCATTCATCCGCGTATTTTAAAACGATCTTCCGGCAGTATTCGTTGAACTTATCGATGCCGTAGGCTTCGATATCCGTCTTGTTGCCCAGATCCAGTTCTTTTTCCACTTCATTTTCCACGGGCAGGCCATGGCAGTCCCAGCCCCAGCGCCGGTCTACCCTGCGCCCCTGCATCGTCCAGTAACGGGGCACCACATCCTTTAACGTGCCGGCCAGCAGGTGCCCGTAATGGGGCAGGCCGGTGGCAAACGGCGGACCGTCGTAAAAAATATAATCCTTTTTGCCTTTTTTTACGGATTTTTCAAAGGTTTTATTGGCTTTCCAGTATTTGATGATCTCCTCTTCCATTTTCGGGAAGGACTGTTTGGGGTTGACGGGTTGAAACATGGTTTTGTTTGATTTAGAGATGCA
The DNA here is from genome assembly GCA_964538225.1 of uncultured Candidatus Peribacteria bacterium. Classification (GTDB taxonomy): domain Bacteria; phylum Patescibacteriota; class Gracilibacteria; order UM-FILTER-43-11; family UM-FILTER-43-11; genus JAFGCR01. Next base: position 816 of record CAZIDW010000031.1, on the reverse strand, counting down.
ACGACACAAAGATACTATAAAAATATGAAAATCGGAAGGCTTCACACTAACCCTTTGTCTGAACTGTGATTATTTTTTCAATTTATTTAAAAAGATTGAAAAATCATGTTAATCAATTAATCACATAAATCACAGTTCAGACATTTTTTACGCCGGTTTTTCTTTTTTGGCAATTTTTTTCTTCAGAACAGGGGAGATGCGAATGGGTTTTTTATCAATGGTGGGCTGGTCATCCTGGAATTCCACACCGTACCGGAATTCATCGTCAATGATGTCGCCTTTGCGCCATTCCTCGACCCATTTTTCTACTTTGAATATTTTGTATCCGCCGTCTTTTAAACTGCAGATCACTCGCTTTAGCCCGCAGTTGATGATCATTTTTTTGCAGATGAAGCAGGGGAAGGCGTTAAGGGTTTCCTGGTCGTCGTTCCCTTCGATTTTTCCGTAAATATACATATCGCCTCCTAAAACCGAGGTGCCGGAGCGGGCGGCGTTGATGATGGCGTTCTGTTCCGCGTGGACGGAACGGCAGATCTCGTATCGGTGGCCGGACGGGATACCGAGTTCGCGCCGCAGGCAGAAATTGTGTTCCTGAGAACTTTTCGTGCCGCGGGGCGCTCCGCAGTAACCGGTGGAAATCACCTGGTCATCCCGTATGATCACCGCGCCGATCTCCACCTTGGTGCAGGTGGCGCGTTTGCAGACGCTTTTAGCCAAATCCAGATAGTACTGGTCTTTGGAGGGGCGGGGGTAGGGGTATTTGCTGTCGCTCATAATTTTTTAATTAAGTTTCTTGTGGTTTACTTATGGCGGGCT
>CAZIDW010000030.1:0-14834 GCA_964538225.1 uncultured Candidatus Peribacteria bacterium | reverse complement strand
GGGTTAAACAGGTAATAAAGGATAGTCAGGATCAGGGCGATCAAAAGGACGTACCCCAAACTGTTGTTCCGCTTAGGAGGCCGGAACTGGGGCGGACGGGGCGGGCGCTGGGGAGGTGGGGGAGGGATCTGTGGCATAGTTTGATGGTTTATTCGCTTGTATAACTTTACCTTATTTATTGTCTGAAATTCAAGGAAAGTAACCGGTAACCGGCGACCAGTGACCAAAACTGGTCTCTGCAGCACTGGTCTTTGGTTACTTAGGTAATATTTCCTTTAAACTTCCCATAAACGGCCGGAGCACGGCCGGCACCACCACGGTTCCGTCGGCTTTCTGGTTGTTTTCCAGGATGGCGATGAGGGTGCGGGTGGAGGCCATAGCTGTTCCGTTCAGGGTGTGCAGAAGATGGGTGCCGTCATCATCCTTAAACCGGATACCTCCCCGACGTGCCTGAAAATCCGTGCAGTTGGAGCACGACGTTAGTTCCCGGTACTTTTCCTGGGTGGGAATCCATACCTCGCAGTCATATTTTTTGGCGGCCGGCGCTCCCAGATCCCCCCCGCAGATATTGACCACCTGATAGGGGAGCTCGAGTTCCTTCAGGATCTCTTCCTCGATACTAAGGAGAAATTCATGTTCTTCCCAGGATTTGTCGGGATGACAGAAAGAGAACATCTCCATTTTATTGAACTGATGCACCCGTAAAATACCGCGCGTGTCTTTGCCGTAACTGCCGGCCTCGCGCCTAAAACAGCCGGAAAACCCGATATACCGTTTGGGCAGATCGTCCGCCGGGACGGGTTTAAACATATGCAGGCCCGCGAGCGGCACTTCTGAGGTACCGACTAAAAACAGGTTGTCGTCCTCCGGATTGACGGAATAGATCTCGTTCCGGTCCGCCGGAAAAAAACCCGTCGCGTACATCATCTCTTCTTTTACCAGCATCGGAACAGTTACCGGTGTGAATCCTTTATCGGTATATTTCTGGAGGAGCCACTGGATCAGGGCGAATTCAAGCCGGACCGCCTCATTTTTCAGGTAATAAAAACGGGCGCCGCTCACTTTGGCGGCGGTCTCCGTGTCGATCAGGTCGAGAAGCGCTCCCAGCTCCAGATGGCCTTTCGGTTTGAAGCTGAAAGTGGGTTTTTCCCCCACAGTCCGCACGACTTCATTATCGTTTTCATCCTCTCCGGCCGGCACGCTTTCGTGGGGTGGGTTGGGAATCAGATCGGCCTGGGTTTTAAGTTGAACAAAAATTTTGTTCATTTCCTGTTCGGCGTCTTCCAGTTTTTTATCAAGCGCCTTCATCTCCGCGATTTTTTTCTGGCGCTCATCAGGCGTCAGGTCAGGGATTTGTTTGGAGACTGCGTTTTTTTCCGCCCGGTATTCCTCCACAGTCTGCCGGCTTTTCCGGTATTCCTCATCCAGCTCCAGGACCCGTGGAATATCCACGTCCGCGCCTTTTTTGGCAAAGCCTTTGGCGTACTGCTCCTGGTTTTCACGAAGCGCTTTAAGGTCGATCATTATTAAAACCGATTAAAGACTAAAAGGATTAAGGATTAAAGTTATCAACTCTTAAATCTTTCAACTTTAATCTTAAATCTGCAAGAAAAAGCTTACCTAAAAAGCATAGTGCTGGCAAGGAGGGTTTGGATTTGACAAAAATAAGGATATTATATAAAATAACCTCCTTTTGCCATTTAATATCACTGTATGACACCAAAAAGACCTGACGACATCCGCAGCGATGAGTTACCCGCTGAGGAGGTTAAAGATATCTGCAAAGAGGTTACGGCCCGTAATCTTGGCAAACTGACTAAACCATCCGAATTAGCCGCTAAAAATGAAGATGCGGTACGTCAGTATCCCGATGAGCCTCGCCGGACAAATTATGATTATGTTTATAGCCGTGCGCCATACCGGGAAGATTGTGAACGGATCGTATACAGCAAGGCGTCTGAACGGATGTGGGGGAAGACCCAGATGATTCCGATTCCTAGGCGGGCTCATATCACAACAAGAGGCATTCATACCGAACGAGTTTCCCAAACCGCCCGTTCCATTGCCTGTGAACTGGGAATGAACCAGGATCTGGCCGAAGCCATCGGACGCGGGCACGATTTAGGGCATCCGCCTTTGGGACATCAGGGAGAAGTGCTTTTAACAAAAGCATTATTACTGGCAGTCAGTGAAGATAAAGAATTAGTAAAATGGCTGGAGCAGAAACGTAAAAATCTGTTAAAACTGCTTGGGGTTTTTAAACACAATATTCAGGGAGTGAATGTGGCTGACAGGATTGCTCAGCGCCATGGATTTTCCCAGGCAGGCCTTAATCTAACTGACCAGACCCGGCATGGCATTCTGTCGCACGACGGGGAAAAGGATGTTTACAAAATAGAACCGGGACTGGGAACAAAAGGGGAGGCGATCCAGGAAGATATTGAAAGATATCGGCAGGCGATCATCGATGCATCCGGTTCAGTGGATTTTAAGGGAAATGTCGATGTATATATGAAAAAGGTCAGTGAAAAGGTCGATGGGAAAAAGGAAAAAGACGGAAAACGGGAAGGGGGAGTAACAATCGCGCCGGTGACGATGGAGGGAGGAATCGTGGCATTGACCGATGTGATGCATTACGTCGGCGAAGACATGGAGGATCTGATCAGCTTGGGGGTTTTACAGCGCAACCAGATCGATCCGGAAGTGGTCCAGATCCTGGGGGATAATGGTTCAGATATCATGCACACACTGCTATCCGATCTGGTGATCCACAGCTATGGGAAAGATCACCTTTGCTACAGCGAAAAAGTCACTGATGCTTTGCAGAAACTCAAGAATTTTTTATATAAATATTATAATAAGGTGAATTCCTGGGTAGAGGCAGAAGCTAAAGATCCGCGCATCGGAAGGCAGGCCGGTAATCTGCAGGAGCGTATGAATTTTTTATTCTGCCGTTATCTCAAAGCGTTGAGAAATCCTGATGAATATCCGAATTCCTCCATTGTGAAAGGTTATCTTCAGGATCGGAATATACATGATTATTACCAGAAAATGGGCCTGCTTTATCCCATCAACATCTGCCAGGCGACGGTGGATTATATCGCCGGATTTACCGACCAGTTCTTCTTTGATGAATCCGAAAAGATCGAGGGATAGCATTAAAGGGTCAGCCGGATCAGCTTCACGCTGTCCCGACCCCCGCTGACGATTTGGACATCCGACAGGCTGAGGTTTTTTTTCAGGAATTTCAAAAGTTCCGCGTTGGCCGCGTCGCGGATGGGCTTAGCGGCCACTTTGATTTTATACGTTTCGTCTTCCATTTGATCCGCGATTTCGGTTTTGGGTGCTTTACTTTGAACTTTTACTTTTATGTATAAAGGGTTTTTCTTTTTTAGGTCATCGTCAATTTGTTGAACAAATTTTTTATTCATAATATTATAAAAAAAAGCAAATAGTTGAGATTTGTGAGTTGAGATTTGTGATTTAAATCTCAAATCTCAACTCACAAATCACAAATGGAGTCATCGTAGATGACGACGACGCCATTTCTCAATCTCCGCGTGATGCCCGGAAAGCAGTACCTCCGGCACCTTCATTCCACGAAACACTTCCGGCTTGGTGTAATGCGGATATTCCTTTTTTCGCCCGAGTTTTTTGGAAAACGTCTCTTCTTCATGAGAGGTTTCTTTACCGATGGCACCCGGTATTAACCGGCTCACCGCATCCACCATCACCATCGTGGCCAGCTCCCCGCCGGATAAAACATAGTCGCCGATCGAGATTTCCTGATCCACCAGCGCGTCGATCACCCGCTGGTCAACGCCTTCATAATGGCCGCACAAAAGGATTAGTTGAGTAAATTTTTTGTTCAATCTTTCCACTTTTGTCTGCGTCAGCCGTTGGCCTTTTGGGGTCAGGTAAATAACAGGTGCTTCCGGCGCCTTTTTCTTCACGTCTTCAATGCAGTCAAAAAGGGGCTGGGGGGTAAACACCATACCCGCTCCGCCCCCGTACGGCGTGTCATCCACCTTGCGGTGTTTGTCCTTGCTGTAATCGCGGATGTCGTGCAGGTGGATTTCAATCACCCCTTTTCCCTGGGCTTTCTTTAAAATGGATTCATTCAGAAACCCCTCAAACATTTCAGGAAATAATGTGAGGATATGAAAGGTGAAAGGAGACTTATGCGGATGAAGTTTCGCCATGTACAATGGGACAATTGTCAAATGTCAGGTGTCCGCCGAAGGCGGTGTCAGCGGTCAAATGTTTTTTGTAAACATTTTCGGAAAGATGGTGAGAATATGAAAAATCACAAATCAGAAATCACAAATCAGAAATATAGTAGCACATTCCCTTTAGTATTCAGAACAATTCCTCTATAATAAAACACGTTAAAAAATAAACATCAAAAACTATGAAAAAATTAATACTATTGATCGCTTTTTTATCAATCCTGGCGCTGCCGTCCGGAGTTTTGGCTCTGGCCACCCCATCGGTCACAAACGCGCCCGGCACCATTGACGCGGATTTTTACACGCTGGATATCAGCACGCCGGAAGGTTCGAAAGTGACGGTGATGGGCGGCCCCAGCTTCATCCCCCCGGTCACTGACGGCGCGGGGAGCGACGAGCTGGACGGTGAGGTGGAAGTGATGGTCGGCCTGGCGCAGGAGCAGGAAAACGTCTTTTCCATCACGGCCGAGCGGGAAGGGGAGTTTAGCGGTTCTACGGAAGTGACCATTTATGAGACCAGCGGCAGTCAGGGCGGTGACGGCCCGCAGGGCGACACCACCCCTCCACCCGCTCCCGCTCTTGAAGACATTCAGAATCCGGTGGCCTCGTACCAGTACACTATCAAGGGGTCGACTGAGGCGAACGCCAATATCTACGTGCGGAACACAGAGATGGAAGTCGTCGGCAGTACCCAGGCCAATGCCAATGGTATCTTCCAGGTCACGGTCGACCTGGAGACCGGCAAGACCAACCGTTTTAACGTGTCCGCGGAAGACGCGGCCTACAACGAAGGTCCGGCGGCCCAGGCCGTGATCCAGGCGGTCCAGCCGGATGAACCGATGCCGGAACAGGAAGAAGATGAAGGAGTGTCGGATTGTCCGTTTACGGATATGGACGGCCATTGGGCCCGGGATTATGTGTGCGGGATATATGAAAAAGGTATTGTGAAAGGCCGCACCGAGACCGCTTTTGACCCGAACGCCAACATCACCCGTGCCGAACTGACCAAAATCGCCTTAAAGACCTTCGGCCATTCGGTCTCCTCCACCGTGCCGGAACCGCCGTTCCCGGATGTCTCGTTGGACGCCTGGTACGCGCCGTACGTGCAGACCGCCAAAGAGATGGTCATCGTCAGCGGGTTTCCGGATGGTACTTTCGGCCCCGATAAGCCCGTCACCCGCGCCGCCACCATGAAGATTCTGGTGGTGGCTTCGGAACTGGATGACGTGGGTTATCTTGCGGATTTCCCGGATGTCCAGGAGGATGACTGGTTTTCTAAATACGTCGGCTTCGCGCAGGAAAATGAAGTGGTCGGTGGGTACGCGGACGGCAAATTCCATCCCGACAGCCTGATCACCCGCGCGGAGGTGGCTAAGATCGCCATGAAGTTGTGGGAGCTGAAACAATAAACAAAAGGGCTATCAGGATTATTACGACTTTTAGGATTTTATGATTCTAAATTATATCGTTTGGCTGTTTTAATAGTCGCAATCATCTTAAAAATCCTAATAGGATAAATTCTAGCTCAAAGTCGACCACTTTCATGTTAAAGAGTTAAAATATTCATTTGGTGTCATGTATTTAAGGCATTTCCTGGGTCGGTTATTCAGCTTTTCCTGTATCTCATATATCTGTTCGTCTGTTATCGAGTCGATTGGCGCGTTTTTAGGAAGATACTGCCTGATAAACATATTGGTATTTTCCACCAGTCCTTTCTGCCATGAGCAGTAGGGGTCGCAGAAGTATGTTTCCAGTCCGAATTCTTCTCTTAAATCAATGTGTTTCACATTTTCCGATCCGTTGTCGTATGTGATAGATAAAACGTATTTCAGCGGTACGGAATCAATTGTTTTAATAATAGCTTCCAAAGTTTCAGCCGCTGTCTTATCCGCACATTTATGCAGTCTTGTCAGTTTTGTTTTGCGCTCGACCTGCACAGACAGCACTCCTTTTTGCTGAGAGAAGATCATGGAATCCGTTTCCCAGTGGCCGATTTCAGTTCTTTCATTTATTTCGTCAGGTCTTTCATGAATGGATGTTCTCTCGGGAATATTAATACGTCTTTTGTTTCTTGAGTGCCATTTGGTTCTTTTGGGTTTATATCTCCTTAACAGTAAATACAGCTTCAGCCTTATACCCTCTATACTGTAAATATATTCATATATCGTCTCATGGCATATATAGCCTATGTCTTCATCCGGATACTTTTTTAATCTTCCGGATATTTCTTCGGGGCTCCAGTCTTTCTTCAGTTTTTCAATTACGTATTCTCTCAGTTTCTCATTTGTTTCCAGCTTCTTCCTGTTTCCTTTATTCATCTGCCTCTGCTCATGGTAACACTGCGCTCTTTCCGCCGAGTAACCCAGCTGACCGCTATTTAGTCTTATCTCATCGCTAACCGTTGTATGGCTTCTGCCTATAGCTTTGCCGATGGATCGATAGGATAATTTTTTGTTTAAAAGTTTTTCTATGACCTTTCGGTCATCAAAGGTAAGATATTTCATAGACCACTTGGGTTAAAGATGTAAGTTTTGTTCACTTTTCATCTTAACACTCAAGTGGTCGACTTTATTTTAGAATAAAAGTAGTCCTCATTAGATTTGATTTTAACCCTAAATATAGGTTATAGTTATATAAATACTTCGTTAAAAAAGGAGAAATGAAAAAGCTATCAAAAATCTCTATTTCCAAGGTTTTTGCCCTGACCTTGTTTTTAGCCTGTTGTGCCTGGTCCGCTCCGGTCAGGGCGGCGACACTCACGGTCTGTGCTTCAGACTGCGGCTATACCCTTATTCAGGATGCGGTCGACGCGGCCAGTCCCGGCGATACGATCAATGTCGATGCCGGTACATATACCGAAGACCTCACCATCAGCAAAGCGGTTACCCTTACCGGCGACACCGGCACACCCGCCAATGTGATTGTGAACGGCACACACACCATCACCGCGGGCAGTGTGACAGTGCAGGGGTTCACCCTGACCCCCGGAGCAGGGGTCTCGGGCACAGTGGTGACGATTGACTCGTCGGCGTCTTCCATCAGCAATGTAAATCTCAGCCACAATGTGTTCAGCATGGATACTTCCCCATCTGTCGGTATCTACATCGGCGGGGGCACACCCGCCAACCCGCTGTCCAGCATCACTATGGATTCCAACACCTTCAACGGGCCGGCAAATATGATTTCTAACCCCTGGAAGATCGGCGGGTCGTTCGGGAGCCCCTTAAGCGCCCAGGTGCTGGATTTGGACTTCACGAATAACAGCGTGAATTACGGCTCCATTCCCGTCAACCTGCAGGATAAAGACCTCACGGATTTTCTGGTCAGCGGCAACACGTTCCGTAATACCGACGGCGGCCTGTATGTGTGGAGCCAGTCCGGATCCGCGCCGTCAGGAGTATTATCTCAGTTCGTTTTCCAGAACAATGATTTTGATTCCACCAACAGCTACGGCATCGCGTTCATCGATGAGACCGCGGCCAGCAGTCCGTTCACCGATGCTAATTTCGGTTCCGGTGTTCAGATTAAAAACAACACATTCGATGACATTCCCGGCGCGTACGGGCTGGAGTCCGTCAGTCTGTTCGGCGCCTTTGTCACGTACATTCTGGACGCTCAGAACAATTATTACGGCACCTCGGTTTTGACCACGGTCCAGTCGCGGATCGTAGGGGCTGAAGTGGATTACGACCCGTATTATGTAAACGCGGCCAAAAGCATGCTGAGCAGTTCCAACCCCACCCAGTTGTATGTGGGCAACGGGTATAGCGATGGAAACGCGGATGGGCATGCCTTCAGTTTTGACGCGTTCGCCAGCATCGCCGACGCCCTGAACGCGGCCACCGCCGGTGACACGATCCATGTGAAAGCCGGTACCTATACGGAAAATCTGACGATCAGTAAATCGGTGACGTTGAGCGGGGATCCGGTCACCCCATCAAACGTAAAAATATACGGCACTCATACCATTACAGCGGACGATGTGACGGTCGACGGTTTTGAGCTTAGCCCCGGCATGGGGGCGAGCGGTACGGCCGTGACCATCGATACCTCCGTTTCAGACATAAGCGGCACCACATTGACCCATAATCTGTTCAGTATTACCACCTCTCCGTCTGTTGGTGTTTATTTGGGCGGGGGAACCCCAAGTAACGCGGTCAATAACACGACGATCGACAACAACACTTTTAGCGGCCCGGCAAATATGATTTCCAATCCGATTAAAGTCGGCGGGGCGTTCGGGAGCCCTTTAAGCTGTGAGGTGAACGATCTGGATTTTAAAAACAACAATATCAGCAAAGGGTCTATTCCCATTAACCTGCATAACAGCGACTTGACCGACATCCTCGTAAGCGGAAATAGCTTCCGTGATACCGACGGGGGACTGTATGTATGGGGAGAGACCGGTGCCAGCCCTACAGGAGCTCTTTCCCAGTTTGTTTTTAGTAACAACGACCTGGATTCCACTAATAATTACGGAGTGGCTTTCATTGACGGCACCGCGGCCGGCAGCCCGTTTACCGATGCCAATTTCGGTTCCGGCAATCAGATCCGCAACAACCTGTTTGATGTCAGCCCGTATTCATACGGGCTCACTTCCGTTAGTTTTTTGGGCACCTACACGGTTTACACGATGGATGCGACCCGGAACTGGTGGGGCACGGCCGACGGCCCCAGCCTGTGTACGGGCTGTACCGGCACCGGCGACGGTATTTCTGACGACGTGACTTATGACCCCTGGTATACTGATGTGGGCCGTATGACACTTTCTGATGATTCGGTCACGGATGCGGTGTTCACCTCTACCACGGACGGCCAGGCAGACATGCCCGCCGGCACCACGGATGTGACGCTGACCGACAGCACAGTGATGGATTTATCCGGCGGGATGAATACCGCGGCCGGAAACAGTATTTTAGTCGGCGGCGCATCGAAAAGCTTAACCAGTTACACAGGAGGGAATATTTCAGGCGAAAGTCTGACCAATCGCACAATTGGCGGCCAGACGGTGACTGTTAACAAGGCCGTGAAACTGGAATCCGGCACCAATGGTCAGGCCGTGGATTTGACGAATTCCCAATTCAGTTCCGGCACTGCCTCGATTCCGGACGGCACCGCCATCATGGGGCCGGCCGGCTGGGACGGGAAGCTGACCCCGCCTAAAAGCGGCAGCGGCACCGGCACTGCCCCCAGCTCTTTCCGGGTGGGCAGTACGGTGGTGGAAATCGGTTCGTCTTCCGGCGTCCTGCTGTTTGACCAGCCGGTAGAGGTTGTGATCGACGGCATTCATCCGAATGTCGCTTACAAAGCGACAGGGTCAACGACCTGGAATATCATCAATCATGTGTGCGGCGGAACGTATGCCAGTCCTGCGGCGCCGGCATTCCCCGGAGAATGTTTTATTATTGATTCCGGCGCATCCAAAACCAAGATCGTCACTTACCATTTCACGTCTTATGCGCCACTGGCCTCCACGGTCACGGAAGATCAGACCACGGCGCCTTCACCGGGCGGCGGCGGCGGCGGCGGAGCGGCCGCGTCTATCCGGACGCCGGACGATTCCAATACCCTGACCTCTTCCATTGCCTCCAGTGTGAATTCGGTCATCAGCCGTGAAAAAGTCTACAGCCGGCCCATGAGCATCAGCTCCGCCCTGATCCGCCACGAAGCGGTAACGGACATCAAGACCGTCCGGCTGACAGATGAAGAGGGGTCGGTCACCTTAAAGCCTAATAAGAATTCCACGATCTTTGCGCACATTCCCCCGGATACGGTCATCGAGACTGTGGGCGCGTGGGACGGGGACATCGATCCGCCGCTGATTAAATCCATTACCAAGATCAGTGCTTTGGGCGAACCCATCGTGGGTAGCAACCGCAAACTCCAGCGCGACGGAATCGCCGGCGTGATCGAAGTCGGTTCCGCGAAAGCCATCCTTACGTTTTCCAATCCGGTCACCGTGACCGTACCCCTGGATGATGTCGAGGACGGCACAGAGCTGTCGGTTTATTCCTCCTTGGACGCCAAGGAATGGACCCACGACGGTGAAGCCACGGTGATGGACGGCGTGCTGACATTCGACACGGCGCATTTCACATATTTCGCGTTTGAAAAAGGCGGGATCCTGCATAAGGCCGCCCCGGTCAGCCGTTTTGTGGAAGGCGCGCAGGCGATTTTCACTGACACACGCGCCCACTGGGCCAAGAGCTATATCAACCACATCGCGGGTCTGGGAATCGTGAGCGGCAAAAGCGCTACCCGTTTCGCGCCGGATGACATGATTACCCGTGCCGAACTCACCAAAGTGGCGATGAACGCCTTTGGATACGAAGTGCCTGAATCCGTTTCCGAGCGGCCGTTTCAGGATGTGCCGTTCGGCGCCTGGTCCGCGCCGTACATCCAGACGGCTAAAGAAAACGGCCTGGTCCGCGGGCTTGCCGGGGGCCGTTTCGAACCCGATACGCCCATCACCCGCGCCTCTGCCCTGAAGATTCTGATCGAAGCCACGGGTTTTGAAGGTGTGGAAGACAATCTGTATGAAAATTACGCCGGCAATCCCGGCTGGTGGTATGTGAGTTTTCCGGATGTGCTTATCGGCGAATGGTACGACAAATACGTGGCCTACGCCCATGATTACGGAATCGTGAGGGGGTATGAGGACGGCACGTTCCGCCCTGGCAGCCCCATCACCCGTGCGGAAGTGGCCAAAATCGTGACCAAGATCCTAGAACTCCGGGAAGCAGCCGGCGTGCCCGCAGAAATGGATGAAAGCGGAGAAGAAGAAACGGAAGAAGAGAGTGAAGAGGAGGGGGTGGAAGAAGAGGGTGGCGAAGAGGAAAACGGAGAAGGCGAAGACGAAGAGGAAATGTAGATGATTTTTGTAATCCATTGACCGTAAAGATGGTTCATGAATCATCTCTACGGTTTTGTTGATTATTTGCTGTATTTCCGTTTTAATGGACAGGCAGATAATCAACAAAAATATGGATTACAAAATCGCTGACAGTAAACTGGCTCCATGGGGCCGCAGGGAAATCCGGCTGGCTGAAAAAGAAATGCCGGGCCTGATGGCCCTGCGCCGGAAATACCGCCGCAAAAAACCGCTTAAAGGCGCGCGGATCGCGGGCTGTATCCACATGACCATCCAGACGGCGGTATTGATCGAAACGCTTGTTGAATTGGGCGCGGAAGTGCGCTGGAGCTCCTGTAATATCTATTCCACCCAGGACCATGCGGCCGCGGCCATGGCCAAAGCGGGTGTACCGGTGTTCGCGTGGAAAGGAGAAACCGAGAAAGAATATTGGTGGTGCATTGACCAGACGCTAAAGTTTGGAGAAAAGGCGAAGTCCTCCGAAGTTCAACAAAGGGGGGCGAAGTCCTCCGAAGTTCAACAAAGGGGGGCGAAGTCCTCCGAAGTTCAACGAAGGGGGGCGAATTCCTCCAAAGCTTTAGCGATGGAGGGTCCCAATATGATAATCGATGACGGAGGGGATTTAACGCAGGTCGTATATAAACGCCCGAAACTGCTGAAAAACATCCGTGGGATCACTGAAGAGACCACCACCGGCATTCACCGGCTATACGAGATGATGAAGAAGGAGAAGCTAAAAACCCCTGCCATCAACGTGAACGACAGCGTCACCAAATCCAAATTCGATAACCTCTACGGCTGCCGTGAATCGCTGGCCGACGGCATTAAGCGCGCTACCGATATAATGGTGGCCGGCAAAGTGGTAGTGGTGGCGGGATATGGTGATGTGGGGAAAGGTTGTGCCCAAAGCATGCGCGGGTTCGGCGCCCGGGTTATCATCACCGAAGTCGATCCGATCTGCGCCCTGCAGGCCGCCATGGAAGGGTATGAGGTAAAACCCATGAAAGAGGCGGTGAAAGAAGGGGATATCTTTGTAACGGCTACGGGCTGCATGAACGTGATCACCGGCCATCACATGATGAGAATGAAAGATCAGGCGATCATCTGCAATATCGGCCATTTTGATTGTGAGATCGATGTGGCGTGGCTGAAAGACGGGGTGAAAAAAAGATTGTTTAAAAAAGTGAGTATCAAGCCTCAGGTCGATAAATACACACTCACCAACAAGCGACAGCTCATTTTGCTGGCAGACGGTCGGCTGGTCAATCTGGGCTGCGCCACCGGGCACCCTTCGTTCGTTATGAGTAACTCGTTCACCAACCAGGTGCTGGCGCAGATGGAACTGTTCCGGAACGCCGGCAAATATCCCCCCGGCGTGTATATGCTCCCCAAAAAACTTGACGAGGAAGTCGCCCGCCTGCACCTGCCGAAACTCGGGGTCAAACTGGATAAGCTCACCCAAAAACAGGCCAGCTACCTGGGCATCCCGGCAAAGGGGCCGTTTAAACCGGATCATTATCGGTATTGAGGGTATCTGAACGGTGATTGCACTGGTTAAATGATAGACATGATTAAAAAGACATCATGCAAAATCAATGAATCAAAAAAATCACAGTTCAGACATCCAGTTGACGGAAAAAGGGATGCTTTGTACACTGTAACCACATCATCACTCATCAAGAGCAGTGGGTAGAGACTTGGCTCGTTGACCCACTCCGCAACCCGTCATGAGCGGGTGCGCCATCCAGGACAGATGAGCAGTCATATGGCTTCTCATCTGAGAGCCCTTTTTACATTTGACACCTAACCCGTCCGGATGGCCCTTGGGCCGGGCGGCATCTGAAACTTTTTGAAATTTGTAACTTGTAATTCGTAACTTGTAACTTGCGGCAGTCGAGTTACCAGTTACTAGTTACGCCCCGAAGGGGCAAATTACAAATTTCAAAAAGGTCAAATGTCAGGTGTTTAACAATTAATCACTAATAAAATGTCAAAGTATTATTTCACCTCCGAATCCGTCACCGAAGGCCATCCAGATAAGATGGCGGACCAGATCTCGGACGGGGTGCTGGATGCCATCCTGAAAAAAGACCCGAAAGCCCGCGTGGCCTGCGAATGTCTGGTGACCACAGGCTTGGTGCTGGTGGCCGGCGAGATCAAGACCACCTGTTATGTGGACATCCCCAAAATCGCCCGCCAGACCATTTACGACATCGGTTACAAAAACGCGGAATACGGATTTGACCACAAGGCGTGCGCGGTTTTAACGAGTATCGGCGAGCAGAGCGAGGACATCGCCAAAGGTGTGGACCCGGGCGGGGCGGGAGACCAGGGGATGATGGTCGGCTTTGCCTGCAAAGAGACCAAAGAACTCATGCCTCTCCCCATCATACTGGCGCATAAGCTGACCCGGAAGCTGAGCGAGATCAGGCGGAAAGGGACGCTCGATTACCTTCGTCCGGACGGCAAAGCGCAGGTGACCGTGGAATACGAAGCCCCTGGCAAGCCGACAAGGGTTACAGCGGTGGTGGTCTCCACTCAGCATTCGCCGAAGGCCACGCAGGCGAAGATCAAAAAAGATATCCTCCGGCATGTGATAAGACCGGTGTGCGGAAAGTGGCTCGACAATAAAACCGCGTATCACATCAATCCTACAGGCCGCTTCATCATCGGCGGCCCTCCGGGGGACTGCGGCCTGACCGGGCGCAAGATCATTGTGGATACGTACGGGGGGTATGCTCTGCACGGGGGCGGGTGTTTTTCTGGCAAGGACGCCACCAAAGTGGACCGCTGCGCCTCGTACATGGCCCGGTACATTGCCAAGAATATCGTGGCCGCCGGCCTGGCGGAACGCGCCCAGATACAGATCGCCTATGCCATCGGTGTGGCCGAACCGGTTTCCCTGATGGTGGATACGTTCGGCACCGGTAAAGTGGAGGATAGGAAAATCGAAAAAGCCGTCCGGAAGACCTTTCCCTTAAAACCGCTCGGCATCATCCGGCACCTCAAGCTACGCAAACCCGTGTTCAGAAAAACCGCCTGCTACGGCCACTTCGGCCGCCCGGAATTCACGTGGGAGAAAACGGATAAGGCGGAGGAGCTGAAGAAGGCGGTCGTTTAGTTACCCCTGTAATGTCTGATCATATGGTCTGGTATTACTCTTTCATTGACCATCCTGTCCGTTTTTTGCTGAACTGTTTGAAATTTATCTGTACCGCTGAAATGATCAACTAATTCCCTGATATTACCGATAATGGTATCATGGAGACGATGTTCATATATTTCCCCCCTGAATCTAATTTGATTAGCCAGACGAATATCATCTTCAGTTCCAAGAAGCATACCTTTAATCATGTGTCTGGTTAGATTGGCTGAGGTGCTTCGATGACTTCCATTTAACAAAAAGTACTCAGCTTGCGGATTTTGTTTTAGATATTTTTGAAGAAGATCCCATTCCATTCCTTTAAAATGAGGAGTTACAAGATTTCTGTGTATTAATGGGATAGGCGGGAGCTGATCTTCATTGTCATTTTGATAAATTCCAAAATATCTTCCTAAAACTTCCGCACTGTGTACCGGAAAATCTCTTGTAGTAATGATCTGTATTGGACTTAATTCTTTGTATTCCATATAAAAAATATAACATATAATATTATAATTGTCAATTATCACTGCGATACTAAAAAGACCCCGGTTTTTTAATTAAGGGTTTTTAAAATTGGCTTAATTAAGCG
>CAZIDW010000029.1:5701-14858 GCA_964538225.1 uncultured Candidatus Peribacteria bacterium | reverse complement strand
ATGACTCAGATTTATGGATGAGAAATTTAATCCCTCAAAAAATCTCCTGCGCCATGGTATCTGCACGGCGATCCGGAAATAACCGGAAATTGGTGGATGATCAAAATTCTGTTAAAATAAAGGCGAATCATTAACCCCTTTACCATGCCTGATATCCATCCGGATATGTCCCTCGAAAAAGTGCTTGAAATCAAACCTCAGGCCAAAAGACTGTTTTTTGAATACGGCATCCTTTCTGAAAACCAGAAGGTCGAATCCATGGAAACCGTGCGCGGAGCCTGTGACGCTCACGGCTTAACGGATGAAAAAATGGAGGAGCTGGTGGAAGAACTGAAAACATTATAAGGACACAGGACTAAGAACACAGAACTCAGCTGGATTTGACTATGTCCTGTTTTCTGAGTCCTAATTATTATAACAAACTCCACGCCGCGATGAGCGGAGCGATCAGAAGAGCGATCATATTGATCACCTTGATCAGCGCGTTCAGAGCCGGGCCGGACGTGTCTTTATAGGGATCTCCTACTGTGTCTCCGACCACGGCGGCCTTATGGGCTTCGGAGCCCTTTCCGCCATGATGGCCGTCCTCGATGTATTTTTTGGCATTGTCCCACGTAGCACCCCCATTGCACATAGAAAGAGCCAGTAACAGACCGGAAGTAATTACGCCAATCAGCATACCGCCGAGCGCTTTGGGGCCAAGGATGAATCCGACCAATACAGGAAAAAGGACAGCAATAAGCGCCGGCACGATCATTTCGACCAGCGCGGCTTTGGTGACGATGTCTACACATTTCTTATATTCGGGTTTTGCCTTTCCATCCATAATCCCTTTGATCGTCTTAAACTGACGGCGCACTTCCTCGACCACTGAATGGGCAGAACGACCCACAGCTTTCATGGTAACGGATGAAAAGATGAACGGGATCAGCGCGCCGATGAATAAACCGACAAGCACCTGATGATCCGTCAGATCAAAAATCAGCCGTTTCCCCGACTGAAGCAGCGCCCCGTTATAATCCTGAAAAAGGACCAGAGCGGCCAGGGCCGCGGAGCCGATGGCATAACCTTTCGTAACAGCCTTCGTAGTGTTGCCCACCGCGTCCAGCGCGTCCGTGACTTTGCGCACTTTCTTATCCAGATGGGACATTTCGGCAATACCGCCGGCGTTATCGGTAATCGGGCCATAAGAATCCATCGCGATAATCATACCCGTGGTGGAAAGCATTGAAACAGCCGCAATCGCGATACCGTATAAACCACCAAAATAGAAAGCAGTCATCATCGCGGTAACGATAACCAAAAGCGGGAAGAAAGCGCTTTCCATCCCCATAGACAGGCCGATGATGATATTGGTGCCCGCGCCGGTTTCCGATGCCTTGGCAGTCTCACGGACCGGGCGGTATTTGGTAGCCGTGTAGTATTCGGTAATGACAATAAGAAGCACGGTTACCACAGCGCCTACAAAAGTGGTCAGGAATAACCCCATAGGATTGGCGCTTGAAGGAATCATCACCATGGTGACAATATAAAAACCGATGAGTGATAAGACCTGGGTCACAGCCATTCCTTTATACAAAGCGGCCATAATGCCGGTCTTTTTCTTTGTTTTGATAAAATTCGAACCGATGATCGTAGCAACCACAGCCACCGCCCCTAAAGCAAGCGGATAAAAGATAAATGTCATAGAAAACCCTTCAGCAACCGCTAAAATCATGGCCGCAATCAGAGTGATGGCATAGGTTTCAAATAAGTCTGCCCCCATACCGGCACAATCTCCGACATTATCCCCCACATTGTCCGCGATGGTGGCGGGGTTCCGCGGGTCGTCTTCCGGAATACCGGCTTCTATTTTTCCGACCAGATCCGCCCCCACATCAGCCGCTTTGGTATAAATTCCACCCCCTACACGGGCAAACAGGGAAATAAGTGATGCGCCGAAACCAAAACCGATGAGGAGGTGCGGAATTTTCATGGAATCGATTCCTATATAATAGAAGAAAAGAAACAGACTGCTCACTCCCGCTAATGATAAGCCGACCACCGCCAGCCCGTTCACTGACCCTCCCTGAAACGCCACGGTGAGCGCCTGGCTTAAACCTTTTTTGGCGGCAGCGGCCGTGCGTACATTGGCACGAACGGACACATTCATCCCTGTATAACCGGCAATGGCGGAAAGGAACGCTCCAAAAAGAAAAGCAATGCCGATGTTCAGATCTAAAGCCCAGCTTAAAATACCGAATAAGATAATGGCAAAGACCGCGATGGTCTTAAACTGTCGGTTCATATAAGCCATTGCTCCCTCTTGGATGGCTTTGGCGATCTCCTGCATCTTAGGAGTCCCGCTGTCCTGTTTCATCACCCGGTAGGTGTTGTAACCGGCGTATACAAGACTTAAAACTCCTATAGCTAAAGAAAGGTATAAGGTGATCATGATGATCTGGGATTAAAGGAAATAAGGATGAAGCTATTTCTTACTCGTGCTTTTTTTAGCAGTCCGCTTTTTGGTCTTCCGTTTCGCCGTCTTCTTTTTAGGGGCGGCTTTTGAAGCTACTTTGCGTTTGGCGAAGGCAATGTTCTTTTTGGCGGCGGAACGGGCCTTTTTGGTGACCTTTTCTTCCGCCGTGCCGGCCTTTTCTTTCATCTCGTCCGCTTTTTCCCTGGCCAGGTCGGCCAGATCTTCAAACCGCTCCTGCACCTGGGCCGCGACATCATAACCTTTTTCTTCGGCAGCGTCCAGAAACGCCCGCATCCTCTCCTGCGAAAGTTCCATCAGCGCGCTCACCTGTTCGCTTTCCGCCAGGGATTTGAGCTCTTTCCAGGCGTCTCCGCCCGCTTCTTTAAACGCGTCGCCCAGGGTCCTTAAGCCCTCGGTGCCGGACTGGGAGCTTTTCTGGGCCAGCTCTTTTCTTAGATCTTTCCCTTTTCGGGGGGCAAATAACATTCCAAAGGTCAGGCCGCTGACCAGCCCGACGATATATCGTCCGAGTTTCATATTTTTATCAGTTAATTTTTATTATTTTTAATGTAGCAAAATTGGAGATAAATAACAAGGCGGAAAAATGACCGATGACCCGTGCTGATCTTTGATCACTGGTCTCTGGTCACTGACCTATACCTGTGTTAAAATAAAAACCCATATAAAAAAATTTATGTTAAAAAAATTAAGAAGCCACCGTTATTTTCCCCACTTTTTCGGACTGGTCGTCCTGATCCTGGTCATCCTGCTTTTCTTTTTGTTTACCAACCGGGCGTATTCCGGCAGTAAGATCATCGATGTGCACGAACACATCCAAAACCTTGAAAAAGCGTCTGAGCTGAAAAACGTGATGGAACGCGTGGGTGTGGATAAGACTGTTTTACTTCCCTCCCCCTGGGAAACGCTGACGTTAAACGGCAGTAAATCTTTTACCCGGCATGAAGAAAACATGGATGAAATCCTGAAAATCGCCGAGACCTACCCAGACCGCTTCATCCCCCTCTGTACCGTCAGCCCCATGGACAGCAACGCGCTCCAGCTGTTTCAGAACTGTCATGAACGAGGCGGAAAAGGCCTAAAGCTCTATAACGGCCATTCCTATTACTACGATATCTTCAGCCTTCCACTCGACACCGCGCGCATGAAACCCGTTTACGCCTATGCGGAACGCAACCATCTTCCCGTGCTTTACCATATCAACATCAAAAAATTCGGAAGTGAGCTGGAAAACATCTTAAAAGAATTCCCGGATCTGGTCGTGAATGTCCCCCATTACATGGTCTCCAGCATCGAAATCGATGAAGTCAAACGACTGTTCGACACTTACCCCAACCTTTACACCGACATCAGTTTCGGTTCGCCCCAGTTCTTTGCCGCGGGCTTCCGCCGGATTAGCCGGAGTATCGACAAATACCGGGAATTTTTTGACGAATATCCCGACCGCATCCTGTTCGGCACGGATATGGTCATCACCGAGACGGATAAAAAAGATGAAGCGTTTATGGAAGCCACCATCCAATGCTACCGCGACCTGCTGGAGAAAAAGCGGTTCACCTGCGAACCCGTCAACGACTACTATAAAGGCATCGCCGAAACCAATCAGCAGATCTATAAAGACTGCAAACCGAAAGCCGGGGATTTCTGCAAAACCAAGCTGGAGAAGATGAAATCGTATAACCGCTGGTATGAGGAAACGAAAGTATTAAACGGTCTGAACCTGAATTCGGATATCCTGAAAAAGGTGTACAGCGAAAACCCGGAGCGGTGGCTGAGGGCGAATGGGGGGTAGGGGTATGTTCTCAAGCGATAACTTTTAAAGTATGGCAGTAATGAAATTCGACCACACCTATGTATCCGTAAAAAATATGGATAGAGCTATTTGCTTTTTATGAGGATCTGTTGGACATGAAAGTCTCTCACAGAGAAGAAAATCAATGGGCTGACTTTGAGATGGAGAACGGAGCTATTTTTGGCTTAATCGACCCAGGAATAATCAGTGAAAAACGGATTGTCGGAAATAATTCAATACCTGTATTCCGGACTGATGATGTGGACGGGATTTTTGAAAAAGTGAAAAAATACGGCGTAAAAATCACTTTCGAACCGACCGACCTCGCCTTTACGACATACCGTTACTACTGTTTTGAATGTGAGGATACGGAAGGTAACCTAATTGAGATTGCTGACTATCAGAGATAGGGCAAAAACCCGGAGCAGTGGCTGAGGACGAATGAAAATTGATTATCCATCCTGGCTGTTTGATGCGGAATGGTAAAAGGATGGCAGGCAGGGAAGAAGGGTTAGATAAAAAGGGGAAGTTGGTGATTATAACACCCCTTCCTCCCTCAACCCCCGCAGTCCCCCTTCGCTTATTGAGGGGGTGGAGGGGGTAAGGCCACCGTTCTCCTTTTTAGTTAACTGATCACCCCCCAAACTCAAACACCCGCCCACCTATATATACCTTATCCCCTTCCTGCGCGCCCATGCGTTCGAGTTCTTTTTTGATCCCCACCTTTTTCCACACGTCCTGTATGCGGACGATGGCGCCGCGTTTGGACATGTCGGTCATCACCGCCATCTGCTCGATGCGTCTGCCTGTTACCCGGAAACCGCCGCCTTCTTTCTGAATATCGAACTGGCGGATATCGGGGATATCGAGATGGGGTTTGAATACTTTACGTTTTCCGGTTTCCGGTTTCCGGTTTCCGATGGTACGGCGGTGCTTTTTAACTTCATCTTTCAGCCGATACAAAAACTCATCAATCCCCTCACCGGTTACGGCGGAGATGAATAATGGCTTTTCAGATCTGAATAACTTCTTCGTCTCGTCGATGATCTCGGGAATGGTGGCGTCCACCTTGTTGGCGACGAGGATCTGGGGTTTTTTGGCGAGTTCCCTGCTGAATAATTTTAATTCTTCATTCAGTTTTTTGTAATCGGTTTTCAGGTCATCACGGGTGATGTCGAAGAGGTGAACGAGGATTTTACAGCGCTCGATATGCTTTAAAAACTCAACTCCCAATCCTTTTCCTTCATGCGCTCCTTCGATTAAACCGGGGATGTCCGCCACCACAAAATCCGTGTCATCCACCTTCACCACGCCGAGATTCGGGATGAGGGTGGTAAACGGGTAATCGGCGATTTTGGGGCGGGCATTACTGATGCGGGAGATAAGTGTGGACTTTCCTACGCTCGGATACCCAATAATGGCTACGTCCGCGATAAGTTTGAGTTCCAGTCTCAGCTCCTTTTCTTCCCCCGGTTCACCGAGTTCCGCGAAATCCGGCGCCTGGCGCACCGAGGTGGTAAAACCGGTATTGCCCTTTCCACCCAATCCTCCGCGAGCCACGATGACGGTCTGGCCGTGATGTGTCAGGTCTGCCAAAAGTTCATGCGCACCTGTTTCATAAACCAGCGTACCGCAAGGCACTTTTAGAATCTCATCTTCCCCATGCTGTCCAGTCATATTCTGGCCGAGTCCCATCTCCCCCTTCCCTGCCTTGTAGTGTTTTTTACCCAGAAAATTCGCCAGTGTGTTCATATTTTCATCCGCCTGCAGAATAACACTCCCCCCGTCTCCGCCGTTACCGCCGTCGGGACCGCCTTTGGGTACGAATTTTTCACGACGGAAACTAGCGGACCCATTGCCGCCGCTACCGGCTTTTACAAAGATGTTGGCTTCATCTGCGAAATGCATGATTTTTTATTGAAGATTGAAGATTAAAAATTGAAGATTAATTTTCAATAGCGAAGCGTTTCAATCTTCAATTTTCAATACGATAGTATTTAACCTTGTATTACCTAAGAAATCAAATAAAGAAAAAAAATTGACATTTGGTTAATTGAATTATATTATATCACCCTATTTTTTAATGCTTAACCTTATTTTATTATGACCACGCCCTCCGAAACCCCAGCCGCCCCGGAAACGGACAGGTCTTTAGAAGATCTGCTGGATGATTTTGTCCAGGCCACTGAAGAATTCAAACAAGGAATTCTTGAATTAAAAGAGCTCGACGATGCCAAGCGGGACATGGTGGAAAACTTTATCCGCGAAGGCCGGGATGTATTTGGCGGTCTTTTAAACTCTTTAAAACCTGCCGATGAATCCGCTGAAAACTAATTATTTGAAATCGACATAAAAAAATGGCCTGTCTTACGGGTCGGGCCATTTTTTTATGGTTTACTTTATTACCGAAAAAATCTACAATATCTATCGAAAATTAATCCAAAATACCATGAACCGAACGCAACTTACGACGTCGGCTGACCTCACACGGGAGGAAGTCGATTTTTTTATCGAAGAAGCAGAAAGGCTCCGCACCCAGCGCACCAAAGACCTGGACGGGGTGATTGTCGCCTCGCTCTTTTTTGAGCCCAGTACGCGTACCCGCCTCAGTTTTGAGTCAGCTGTACACCGGGTGGGCGGCCGCCTCATCACCGTGGCCAATGCCAGCTCCACGTCCATGAAAAAAGGAGAGGCATTAAACGATACTATTCGCGTGGTCGAAAAATACGCCGATATCCTGGTAATGCGGCACCCAAAAGAAGGATCAGCCGCCGAAGCTATCCAGTACACCAAAAAACCTTTCCTGAACGGCGGAGACGGATCCAATCAGCATCCCACACAGGCGCTCCTCGATATGTACACCATCCAGCGGGAATGCGGCGGCATCGACGGCAAAGTGGTGGGGTTCTGCGGCGACCTGAAATTCGGCCGGACCGTCCACTCGCTCCTTTATCTGCTCGCCTTATACGATATCAAAAAAATCATCTTCATCAGCCCGGAACAGCTTAAGATCCCCAATTACTACCTGGACATACTGAAGGAAAAAGGCATCGAGTATGTGGAAGACAGCGAACTCAACAAATATATCCCCGACATGGATATTCTGTACATGACGCGCATCCAGCAGGAGCGGTTTGAGAACCTGGAAGAATACTACTTTCTGAAAGGCTCTTATGTGCTCACATCGGGCATCGTGCGTATGGGGAAACCGAACCTGCGCGTCCTCCATCCCCTGCCCCGCGTGGATGAGATCACGGTCGAAGTCGACGGCATGGACCAGGGCGCGTACTTCCGCCAGTCCGAAAACGGCATCTATATGCGGATGGCGCTTTTAAAGACGCTGTGGAATAATTATAACCAATAGCGGATCTAATTGGAGGCCCCTCCGACGTATATCGGAAGGGAGACCTAATGGTTGTTTCACTGGAACACCGGAACGCGTATTCACTGGGAAACTGGAACACAAGTGATTCCGTGATCCAGTGAAAAGTGATTCAGTGATAAAAATAACCAATTAGGCCGCCAATTAGGCCGCCAATTAGAACTATGGGCAAACTCTTAATCAAAAACGGACGGCTGCTGGATCCTGCCAGCGGGCGGAACGAGACAGCGGATATCCTCATCAAAGAAGGAAAAATCTATGAGATCGATCCGGCGGAAAGCGCGCTGGACGCGGAAGCGGTAGATGCACGCGGTAAGCTGGTGATTCCGGGCGTCATCGACCTGCATGTGCACCTGCGGGACTTGGAACAGGCGTATAAAGAAACTATCGAGACCGGTACGGCGGCTGCGCTCCGCGGTGGCGTGACGACTGTTTTTACTATGCCCAACACCCAGCCTAAACTGGACTCCGCTGAACGGATTAAAGAATATCTGAAACTCATCCGCCAAAATGCCAAAGTGCATGTGTATGTGGTGGCGGCCATCACCCGGGATCTGGAAGGAAAGGCTTTGGCGGAACTGGAGGCGTATCCCGACCTGTCGGTGTGGTTTATTACGGATGACGGGGTCGATGTGGATGATGAAATTTTACTGGAACAGGCCTATGCCAAAGCCAAAGGCCTGGGGCTGACGCTCATGACCCATCCGGAAATACATACCATCGCCCCGGACGGGATTGTGAACGAAGGAAAGGTCAGCCAACAGCTCAGCGTGCCCGGCCAGCCGAATCAAAAGGAGTATAAGGCGGTAGAACGCGGAATCCGGCTCGCCCGAAAAACCGGGGCCCGCGCCCATTTTACCCACCTGAGCACTAAGGAATCTATTGAACTGATCCGCCAGGCTAAAAAAGAAACGGATCTGATCACCTGCGACGCGACCCCCCACCACTTTTCGCTGACCGAGGACCTGGTTTTAGAAAAAGGAAGTTTAGCCAAAGTCAACCCCCCGCTCCGCACCGAGGATGACCGGCAGGCTATCATCAAAGGGATAAAAGACGGCACGGTGGATGCCATCGTGACCGACCACGCCCCGCATAGCATGGAAGAAAAAGAAACAGATATTAAAAAGGCGGCTTTCGGGTTTTCAGAAGTGGAACTTTTAATCCCTGCGACGCTGAACGAACTGTACCATAAACAGGGCATAGAACTGATGGATATCATCCGCCTGATGACCTCTAATCCCGCCCAGCTTGCCAAACTGGAAAGCGGCCGGATCCGAAGCGGCGCGCCGGCTGATCTGACCATCATCGATCTGGAACTGGAAAAAAAGGTCAGTTGGGAAACAATGATCTCTAAAGGCAAAAACACGCCTTTCGACGGTATGACTCTCAAAGGCTGGCCCGTGATGACGATATTTAACGGAGAAGTGTATAAGACTTAGACCCCCTCCGTCACACCTTCGCTTAAAGAAGCTTCGGTGTGTCGGCTCCCCCTCACCTGAGAGGGATA
>CAZIDW010000029.1:0-5691 GCA_964538225.1 uncultured Candidatus Peribacteria bacterium | reverse complement strand
ATTATTAACTCATTTACAAATATCTACCCCTCAGACGAGGGGGAGTACTCCCCGCTTTGCGGAGAAAGGGGGTCTAAGTCTTGATTTTCCTCTGAATGTCTGCTATAATTGTTGGATTTATATCAAAAAACAAAAATCCAATGAATCATCACGATATCCATGAGATCGTCGCCCAGATCTCCCAATCGCTAGACTGCCCTGAATGCGGGGCAAAAATCTTACCGCATAACATCGAGATCACGGATATTATCGGTGATGACTGCATGTTCGATGTGGTGTGCGACCGCTGTAAGACCGAGATGACTTTGTCCGCCCATATCGAAAAGACGCCGGCCGAGGAAGTTATGTTCCACAACCAATCCTCGCAGATCATCCATGACCAGTGTATCGACCAGCCGGTGAGCGCGGAGGATGTGAAAATGATAAAAACAGAACTCAATAATTTCTGCGGAAGTTTTGTGGAAACGTTCTGCCGTTAAACTCTTAACCATATCTGCGCCCATGAGCAATATCGTTCATGGGCGTTTTTTTATCTCTCTGAATTTGTAATTTGTAATTGGCAATTCTTGTTGTACGATTAAAAACTGCCAATTTACAAATTACGCGAGCATAAGCGAGTAAATTACTAATTACAAATTCAGTGGATTCCGGCTTCTTTGATAATCGCGTTGGTATCGCACAAAAGCTGGCGGTCGTTCTTTAAAAGATTTTGCATCTTGCTGATGGCGTGCATCACGGTGGTATGGTTCCGGTTGCCCAGTGCCTGTCCGATCTTGGCCAGGGATATCCTCAGCCGGGTCTTGGCCAGGTACATGATGAGCTGTCGCGGGACGAGGTATTCCCTGGCACGGGATTCCCCCAGCACTTCGCTTTTGGGGATAGTGTAATATTCTGACACGTAATCCGTGAGCTGGTCCATGGTGACCGCGTGGTGCGGTGTGGGGTCGTCTTTGATGAACCCGACCATCTTTACCTCTTTTTTGGATCGTTTGATGATATCGGAAACCGATTTGATGGTAGGGGCGATGTGTTCTAATTCATACTGGGCGATCACCTGGTTTAAAACCCCGATCAGGGCGCGCACTGAGGTATCGATGTTAAAAGCAATGAATTCCAGTACCTGTTCATTGATGAACACCTGGGCTTCCTGACATTTATTTTTCAGGATGACCAGGCGACTTTCGTAATCCGGCATTTTCACGTCCACGGTCATCCCGGATTCAAAACGGGAGACCAGCCGGTCGGAAAGCAGAGTGAGTTCATGGGGCGGTCGGTCGGAACTGATGATTACCTGTTTACCCGCCTCATACAGGGTGTTGAAAGTATGAAAAAACTCCTCCTGGGTCCGGTCTTTATTAGCGATAAAATGGATGTCATCCACAATAAACACATCCACTTTGCGGTATTTGCTGCGGAACTTGTTCATATTCCCCGTCTTGATCCCGCTAATGAGCTCATTGGTGAAATCCTCGGTAGTGGTGTAGACAACGACCTTATCGGGATCGTTCCGTAAGATCTCGCGGCCGATGGACTGGAGCAGGTGGGTCTTGCCCAGCCCCACTCCACCGTAAACAAAAAGCGGGTTATAATTCTGGCCGGGGTATTTAGAGACTGTAAGCGACGCCGCGTGCGCCAGGCGATTTTCCGGCGCCACCACAAAATTATCCAGTGAATAGCGGGGGTTGAGCATCTTAGAGACCACGCCGCCTTTCAGCTTCATTTCCTGTTTATTGGGGAGTTTGCGGGCTGCTTTTACCGGAAAGTGTTTCAAAAGGTCGATAACGCGCGGATCGGTTTCGGAGAGGGTGATATCCACTTCGTACGCCACCTCGCGGACAGACGGGTCATGATTCTGGGCGGCCTTCAGAATCTTATCCGCGTAGTTCTGCGCGTGCCAGTCCAGAAAAACCGGCAACGGCAGGCCGATGGTCATCACGCCGTCTTCCACGGAAAAGAGGGCGGTGTTTTTAAACCAGGTGATCACATTTGCGCGGTTGATCTCTTTTTCCAGGTCTTTGATGATGTCGAGCCAAAGATCTTTTAAATTCATGGAAAGGAAAAAGTTAAAAACACAAGCGCCGACGAGAGCATAAAAAAATCAAAAGACAGCCGTGGACCGGGCCGCCGCTGTTTTTTATTTTTGTCTTAAAAAGAAAATTCGTATCGGTTCGGGCTTTTAATATTAAAGGGTCTTTTTCTTTTTTCAAGCCAGTTCCGTTGACGGAATTTCAATGACGTGGTGGTAAAATATGAACATTTAAAAAAACCGCTTATTAAAGCCATCAGCTTATTTCAAAAAAAGATTGCGGGCTTTTTCAAAACCTTATCCGATTAACAAAAAGTGACCAGTGACCAACACTGCAGAGATCAGTACTGGTTCCTGGCTACTGGTTTCTGGTCACTGATATTTAACGAAAAAGATTCACAATGTCATTCCAGGTGATAAACAGGATAAGCAGCATCAAAAGCGCGAAACCAACGGTATGGACAACGGCTTCCATATTGGCATTGGGTCGACGCCGGGTGATGACTTCGAAGATAATAAAAAGAAGCCGTCCGCCATCCAGCGCGGGGAAGGGCATGATATTGATCACACCGAGCGAGATAGAAAGCAGGGCTGTGAACTGAACTAAGGCCATAAACCCCTGCTGGGTGAAGGTATGGGTCAATTTGGCGATACCGACCGGCCCGGCCACACCTTCGGGCACGGTGAATTTTGCCACAATATTGACCACCACTTTGCCGAGCATCTTGACCGTCAGGACAGACAGCCGCCCGATCTCCTGTATCGCTTTGACCGGTGCCTGGTAAAACGGGTAACGGACCGATTTCACGTCCCGGACATACTGTTCCGCTGAAATGGTCATACCCACTTTACCTTCTTCATCAGCCATGACTTCCAGTGCTTCTTGCGTTTCGCCCCTCATATAAACAATCGTGGTCGGCTGATCGGGTCGGATGACCTGACTTAAATCGATGTCCTCTGTCACTGCCGCGCCGTTGACCGACAGGATGTAATCCCCGGCTTTCAGGTCGGTCTCCGACAAGGGTCTGTCAGGGACGATCTCATGCACATAAAGAATGGTCTGCGTTTCAACGATGCCTTGTTCGACCCCTTTCTGCACATCCTCCTGGGTGACCAGGAAGGGCTTCATCCCCACCATAAAACCCACGGTAATGAGCACCCAGGCCAGCAGAAAGTTCATGACCACGCCGGCCACGATCACAGAAGTCCGCTGGCCAATGGTCTTACTGGCAAAACTTTTCTTATCCTTCAGGACTTTCGGGTCTGTACTGTCCTCGCCGAACAGCCGTACAAACCCACCGAACGGCACCCAGTTGAGGGAATAAAGGGTGCCCTTTTTGTCCTTAAACAGTTTTTTAGCGCGCGGCGGCATGCCGATGCCGAATTCCTCTACCTTGATGCCGGCCCGCCGGGCCATGGTGAAATGCCCCCACTCATGGACGAGGACAAGCAGTGAAAAAATGATGATGAAAGCGATGATGGCGAGTACGATCATAATTTATTTTTAGGACACAGAACTCAGAACACAGGATCCAGCTGTGTCCTGTTTTCTGAGTTCTGTGTCCTTACGTTAAACATTCATCACATCCTCTTCTTTTTTGCCGGCGGCGTCTTCCACCTTCTGGTTGAACTCATCCACTTTCTCCTGGATCTCCTTTTCCTTCATCTTCTCTTCATCTTCACTAATGCCCATCTCTTTCAGCTGGCTCAGTGCCTCGTGGCGGGCGTTTCTTATGGAGATGCGGGTATTCTCGGCATGTTTATGGACCAGTTTAACCAGCTCCTTGCGACGCTCTTCGGTCATCGGGGGCAGGTTCAGCCGGATGAACACACCGTCGTTCTGAGGCATCATGCCCAAGTCCGCTTCTATGAGCGCCTTTTCGATGTTCTGCAGCTGGTCGTGGCTGAACGGCTGGATAGCGATCTGCTTGGGTTCCGGGATAGCGATGGTAGCCACGGCTTTCAGCGGGACTTTGGCGCCGTAACTGTCCACCATCACATTTTCCACCAGGCTGGTGTTAGCGCGACCTGTCTGGATCTTGGCGTATTCCTGATACAGATGGTCCAGGGCATCCTGGCATTTTTGATCTAATCCATCGAATACTTCTTGAGACATAATTGCAATTTTAAATTTTAAATTTTAAATGACAAATTACAATTTGATAACCAACCAATTAAAATCGGTAATTTAAAATTTGTCATTTGTTATTTAAGAGACAAGTGTGCCGATCTTCCTGCCTTTCGCGGCCTCCAGGATGGCGTCTTTTTTATGCATATTGAAGACCAGGAGCTTCATCTTGCTTTCCCGGCAGAGTGAAAAAGCCGTCTGGTCCAGTACCTTAAGGTTCTTTTCAATCGCTTTCTGGAAACTGAGCTTGTCGTATTTTTTGGCATTTTTCACTTTTTCCGGATCCGCGTCATATACTCCGTCGACTTTGGTAGCCTTAAGGAGCACGTCGCATTCCAGCTCCTTGGCGCGGAGCGCGGCGGCTGTGTCGGTAGTGAAATAAGGATTGCCGGTGCCGCCCGCACAGATGACCACGCGCTTCTTTTCCAGATGGCGGATGGCGCGGCGGCGGATATAAGGTTCGGCGATCTGGGGAAGATCCAGGGCTGTAGCCACCCGGCAGTGGACACCCTGCTTCTCAATGGCGCTTTGGAGCGCCACCCCGTTCATGATCGTGCCCATCATCCCCATGTAATCCGAGGTGGTGCGTTCAATACCGGCCGCCTGCGTGTCCCGCCAGCGCCAGATATTCCCTCCGCCGCAGACGATGGCGACTTCGATGCCGGCCTTGCTGACCTTTACAATCTCTTTGGCGATCTTCACCAGCGCGCCCGGGTCGACCCCCTCCCCTTTCTTATCCCCCAGAACTTCCCCGGAGATCTTGAGCATGATGCGTTTGTATTTCATTGTACTTCATTATTTTTCTAGGTCATATTATCGTGTATCTTTGCCAGGGTCAAGAAAGGTATGGGTTTAGTTGTGGCTGCTGGATTTAGCAATTTGTAGAACAAAAAACCATTCCAGCCGCTACAACCAAAACTAAACCCATACTATTCCAACCGCTATAACCATAACTACAACCCTGGATTATTGATTTTTCACCTTATCAACTTCACTCTGTAAAGTATCTACCTCATCTTCCAGGTGGCGGAGGCGGTTTTCATCCTCGTTCACACGTTTATATAAAGAAGACAGCTTTTTTTCCTCCAGGTCGATGATCTTTTTTTCCTCCTCCAGCAACTCCTGCTGGGTCTTCATTTCTTCTTCCTGGTCACTGATCTCTTTTTTAAAAGCCGGGGTCGGATGGTCGGGTTTGACCAGGCGGATGGCGCCGTGCTTACCGTGATGCCAGTAGTGCTTAAGATGATGGAACCGCAGAGTGCCGTCCGCGATTTCAGATAGGATGGGGGTGGGGTTTTCATTGCCCAGCGCCGCGGTCACAAAGCCGTACATGGCCAATATGAGCACAGCGAACTCACCGTAATGCAGAAACGGGAACATCCAGAGCAGGATCGAAATCAGGAACAGGACAAACCCCCGCCGGGCGTGGTGCTGGATGAATGCATTGTCCCGTTTGGCCAGTAATACGATCACGCTGAATATCCACAGGTAACTGACGGCGGCCAGTTCGCGCCCTTGCGGATTGTCCTCTGGTGAT
>CAZIDW010000028.1:0-14911 GCA_964538225.1 uncultured Candidatus Peribacteria bacterium | reverse complement strand
ATGACTCAGATTTATGGATGAGAAATTTAATCCCTCAAAAAATCTCCTGCGCCATTGCTCCTTTCAGTCGTAACTTCTCATACACGGGAACGTTGTGCACCATGTTTATTTATGATATAATTAAAAGATAAGTAATCTTTAATTCTTTTAAAATGAGTACAGAATTAGAAAAATATGAACAAGGCATTGCAAGTATGACAGAGGAAGAAGTAGATCGGTTACCTGAGTCATTTGCTATTGAACATATCAATGGCGGCAAATTAAATGATTATTTGCGAAAACTTGGGGCAAATTTCAGGCAATCCGGTCTAATTGAAAAAGATAAGGGCAGAGTTTATGCTGTGGGAGTATTGCCTGACGGCTCAGAAGTTCGCATAGAAGTTAAAAAAGGTAAAGACTATCAATCTCCAAAAGCACTTGCAATGGAAATCAGGGAAAGAATTCAAGAAACAAAGGAAGAGGGGGATGAATAAACACAGCGCACAACAGGCGTATACCCGACTCTTAGCTTTAGCTCACGCACTAACGTTCGTTTAGGCGCAAACGTTACCCACCCCCACCCTCCGCTATCCCAAAATACTCCGCCTTCACTAACGTTACGGCGGACTGCTTCGATTCGCTAATAAAAAAACTATCGCACCACAATCGGCACCCGCTGGCTGAAGCGGATTTTCCCGTCCTGCAGGGTTGCTTTCATCTGCAGTTCATACTTACCGGCCGGCACAGCGTCCCAAATGAAGGTGTAGGTATAAGCTCCGCCGGAATCCGGATCGCCCAGCGCTTTAGCCACTTCAATCGAACGCTGACCTTCCCGCTTAGCCAGGATGATCAGTTCTTCAAGCTGACTGCGGTCTTCTTCGTTCAGATAAGCCTGTATAAGGACGCGTTTGCCCGCGGTGAAGGACGCGTTGCGGTACGGATCCAAAATCCGCGAGGCACCCCCCTGCAGAGCTGTATCAGAAGGTTTAGAGGTGATATCGATTTCAGCCATAGCGGAATTTTTGGCATGATCATACGCCTTGGCGCGGATGGTGTGTCCGCCGGCTTCTTCCGGCACAGTAAACTGCCACAGGTAAGGGGGCTGGCGGACGACATCTTTTAAAACACCGTCCATATAAAATTCAACCTTAAGAATGTCGCCGTTCGGGTCGGACGCGTACACCTGGGTAGCCATGGAGGTGCCGGCATCCAGCCGCGCCCCATCGCCGGGATAAGCGAAATTAATAACAGGCGCCACATCGTCTTCCCCGATTTTGACCTTGATGGAAGATTGGTTAGAGCGATAATAAGTATCGTACACGATGGCCTGGATGGTGTGTTCTGAGCCCTTGCGGTTCTCACGGGCGGAGACTTCTAAACTGCCCTTGAAAGGGGAATGGGTGGCTGTGTGGTACAATTCGCCGTCCCAGTAATAATCGACTTTGGCGACGCCCGCGGCCGAATCGATAGTCGGCCATACTCCGATGAACGGCGGGCTGACGGTGGCCAGGCTTTTGGGCGAAGTGATGACGATCTCGGGCTTCACCTTCATCGTTGCCGGGGTGTGGATGTCGTCGTATTCTTCAGGCGGGCTTTCGTCCTCATCATTCTTCCTGGCCCATCGCCGTACCGCGGATTCCCAGTTCTCGTTATCCGGGAGGATGGAGTGGTGTTCAAAAAAAGCCTTTTCCACCACAGCCGCTTCCGGTGTGTATTCAGTGGCCAGCTTACCGGAGATCTTGTCGATTTCGACCAGGCGATAGGAAGTATCGTATTCCCGGGGCACGGAAAAGCTGGCAAACACACCGGTCTTAATGACGTCTTCAGGGGTGTGTTCAGACGGCAGCTTGCCGGTTTTTTCCGAAATACGGACCCATTTGATGCCTTCCGGACGCTCAAAATCCTCACGGGGGAAATCTTTAGTCGCCTCAACCATAAAATCATGCCAAATACCACCAGCTGTATCCAGGCCGCTGGCCTTAAAGCTCAGGGGGGTGCCGTCGTTATTCCCCGCCCACACACCGGCCGTGAGTCGCCGCGTATAACCGACAAGCCAGGTGTCCAGGGGGATATTGATCTCGCCCCGTTCTTTATTGGACGTGCCGGTCTTCGCGCCGTTCACCTGGCCGGGGATACTGAGGCGCTGGCGCCACCAGCCTTCGGGGCGGGCGCCCACATCGCTCAGCACGTGGTTGATAAGATATGTGACTTGTGGGTCTAAAATCAGCGTGCGGTTTTTAGGAGCCTGGTACTCCTCTAAGATATTACCGTTGCGGTCCTCGACCTTCAGGATGGCAACCGGATCCATTTTATAGCCTCCGTTAGCGAAAATGCTGTACGCGGAGACCATGTCCAGCAGGCGTGCCTCGCCCGCCCCCAAAGAAAGTGACAGGCCGTACCAGTCCTCCGGCTGGTTCAGCTGAATCCCCATTTTGCGCGCCAAATCCAGTACATTGGGAATGCCCGCCAAATAGCCGGCCTTCACGGCCGGGATGTTCAAAGAATGTGCCAGCGCCTGGCGCATAGAAACCGGCCCGCGGTATTCCCCGTCGTAATTTTCCGGTTCATACCACCCGCCAAATTTCGTCCTAACATCATATAAAACTGTACTCGGTGCGTACCCCTGCAAAAAAGCGGCCGCGTAAGAAATGGGTTTAAAGGAGGACCCTGGCAGTCGGGGGCGCAGGGCCACATTGACCTTGCCGTCAATCTCGTCATTCCAGTAATCCACAGAACCGACCATGGCCAGGATCTGGCCGTTGTTCGGGTCGGAAGCGAGCAGGCTGGCATTCGTGGCTTTATAATTAATCAGATTGCGTTCCGCGTAAGCCTCAATCGCTTTTTCAGCCTCCTCCTGAAGCCTGGGATCCAGCGTGGTGGTGATTTTGAGCCCGCCTTTCTCGATTTTATCTTTCCCGTACCGCTCTTCCAGGATCTGGCGGATGTACATCACAAAATGCGGCGCTTTGATCTCTGCCATAAACGGCTTAAAAACAAGGTGTTCCGCTTTCTGCACTGCCTGGTCATATTCGTCATCGGTGATATAACCCAGCTCGCGCATGCGGCCCAGCACGAAATCCGCACGGCCCTTTATGTAAATATCAAAACATTCGGCCGGCGGCTCTTCTCCGCCATCTTCTCCGCCGGCCTCACTGCTGTCTTCCTCTGCTCTGTCCGCACACCCACCGAAAGAATACGTCTTCCCCAACAGACCGTTACTGATGAAATCGGGGTTGATATCCACCAGGTCCTGTTCTGAGCGGATATTCATCTTTATAACCTCCTCCGCGCCAACGGTGATCGAGGCGTGTTTGTGATCCCCGTAAGGGCTAAAGTACGTAGGAGCTTTGGGGATGGCGGCCAGCGCCGCGCTCTCGGCCAATGTGAGGTCTTTGGCTGATTTGTCAAAAAACGCGTTAGCCGCGCGCTCGATCCCGTAAGTGCTGGACCCGTACGGAATGCGGTTTAAATACATTTCCAGAATCTCATCCTTGGTAAACCGGCTTTCCAGCTGGAGCGCCATGATGATTTCTTTGAGTTTACGTGTATACGTGCGTTCCGGGCTCAAAAAAGCATTTTTAATAAACTGCTGGGTAATAGTGGAACCCCCCCGGGGTGTGGAGCAGATGTGCACTTCGTGGCACACCGCTTTTATGATGGCGGGAAAATCCACACCGCCGTGTTCATAAAACTGGTCATCTTCAATCGCCAGCGCCGCATTGATTGCATGCTGGGGCACATCGGCCAAAGGAATATTTTCGCGGTTCTCCTCGCCGTGGATGGTGTAAAGCAGATTGCCCTCGCGGTCGTGAATCGCGCTGGACTGGGCAGCCACCAGGTTCTGAATGTTATTGATATCCGGGAGGGAGGGTAAAATAGTAACGATTACCAGAATAGCACCCAGGGTGAAAAAAATGATGCCCCCCACGATCAGCCATTTAATCACCCTCAAAATACGGCGGGGATTCCGGCGCGCGGACGCGGTTGTGTTTTTCAACACCGCCCAAAGCTGTGAAAAGGGTTTCATTTTCATGCCTTTAAAGTTAAGCGGTCTTTGGCTTTAAAATCAATCTTTTTATATCTTTTTTCAGGGCCTCTACCCAATTGAAACCAAGTTCTTTCATGTCAATTTTCAGCTTATCCCCGCTCACCAGCCATTTGGGGTTATGTTTCAGCAGGTTTACAACCGGTTCCGCGGTCACTGAGGGGCTCAGGTGCAGGACGATCTGTTTGCCCGCGTTGCCCATGGTCAGAGCTTTTATGTGGACAATGCCGGCCATCCGGGCGAAGATTTTGATCTTCAGGATCTGGAACAGGTTGCTGACCTGTCTGTGGAACTGCCCGTATTCCGCGATAAGATCCTCCCGGAATTCCTCCAGAAGCTCCAAAGTATTGACTGACGACAGCTTTTGATAGACATTGATCTTATCTTTCGTGTCGGGTATGTATTTGTCGGGGATATACGCCTCAAGAGGCAGCTCGATGATGACATCCGGCCGTTCCTCTTTCTCGACAGCTGCGCCGCCGGCCTGCATATCTTCAATCGTCTTATTGAGCATGCGCAGGAAGTGATTCACGCCGACTACCCGGATGGTGCCGTGCTGGTTGATGCCTAAGATATCCCCCGCGCCACGGATTTCCAGGTCGCGCAGAGCGATCTGGAAGCCGGAACCCAGTTCGCTGGCGTCCACAATGGCCCGAAGACGTTTTTTGGCGTCCAGCCGAAGCTGGCGCGCCTGATACATAAAATAAGCGTACGCCTGTGCTTTGCTGCGGCCAATACGCCCGCGCAACTGGTAAAGCTGAGCGAGCCCGAAGTTTTCCGCGTCATCCACAATCAGTGTGTTCGCGTTGGGCAGGTCGATCCCGTTTTCGATAATAG
Organism: uncultured Candidatus Peribacteria bacterium; assembly: GCA_964538225.1. Lineage (GTDB taxonomy): Bacteria > Patescibacteriota > Gracilibacteria > UM-FILTER-43-11 > UM-FILTER-43-11 > JAFGCR01. Next base: position 10,050 of record CAZIDW010000028.1, on the reverse strand, counting down.
TCGATGAAACGAGGACATCGGCTTCTTTATTTTTAAACCTAAGGATGCGCGACTCCAGGTCCGTCGAATTCAGTTTGCCGTGGGCGACCAGAAAACGGATGTCCGGCATCAGCTTGCGGAGCTTCTCGGCGATGCTTTCAATTGTTTCCACACGATTATGCAAAAAGTAGACCTGCCCGTCCCGCTCAATCTCTTTCTGGATAGCCTCTTTAATCAGATGGTCGCTGTAACGCCGGACTTCTGTAATAATCGGCAGCCGGCCGGGGGGCGGGGTGGTGATGGTGGAAATGTCGCGCAACTTGTTGAGCGCCAGGTTCATTGTGCGGGGAATGGGAGTGGCTGTGAGAGTCAGAATATCCACTTGGCTGCGCATCTGTTTAAACTTCTCTTTTTGTTTCACGCCGAAGCGTTGTTCTTCGTCAACAATCACCAAGCCTAAATCAAAAAAACGAACATCCGGCTGAAAAAGGCGATGGGTGCCGATGATGATGTCTATATCCCCTTTTCGCAGTTGTCCGATAATCGCGCGCTGTTCTTTGGCGGAACGGAAACGGCTTAGCATTTCGATACGGACATTAAAACTGCGTGCTCGTCTTAAAAAAGTCTTATAGTGCTGGTCGGCCAGAATGGTGATAGGCGATACAAACGCCACCTGCTTGCCTGCCTGAGCCGCCTTAAACGCGGCACGCATAGCCACTTCAGTCTTGCCGAATCCCACATCCCCGCAAACCAAACGATCCATGGGTTGGTCGGTTTCCATATCAGTCTTAACATCCTGGATGGCTTTCATTTGGCCGGGGGTTTCTTCATACGGGAACTGGGCCTCAAAACGCCGCTGTTCATCCGTATCCTGCCCATAATTATGTCCTTTGGCCTTGGCACGCTGGGCAAACAGACCCAAAAGCTCTTTGGCGACTTTGTGGGTTTCTTTTTTGACCTTTTGGCTGACATTTTTCCATTCCACTGAACCCAGGCGGGTGAGTTGGGGTTCGTGTTCTTCGCCCCCGACGTACTTACTGACCTTGTCCGCCTGGTCGACCGGCACGAACAGGCGGTCGTTTTCCGCGTAGCCGATTTCCAGGTATTCGCGGTTGATCTCGTCGATAGTCTTGGTGTCGACACCCAAAAAGCGCCCGATTCCGTGGTCCAGATGCACCACCAAGTCTCCCACACGGAGGCCGGTGAGGAAATCGAGGTTGATCTTCTGCCCGACCCTACTGCGCGCGGAACGCTTAAGATTAAAGATTTCTTTATCAGTCAGAAGCTGGATTTTAAGCTCCGGGTTCTGGAAGGAGGCTGGAATATGCTCCAGGCCGGCCGCATCCAGGATGACGACTTTTTTGTCGGGTTTATTGTGAGTGGAGAACTGGATATTCTCCTCTTTAAAGATATTTCCCAGTTCTTTAGCGCGCTTGGTGAGGATGTTGATCTTCCATCCGCGCTGGATCTTGTCTCTTAAATCGTTCAGGAGGTCAAAAACACTGTAATATTTTAAAACGGATAAATAGCGCAGGTGGAAATATTCTTGGTCGTTTTGGGGGAAGGAGGTAAAAAAGATTTTCTTGGCCTTAGTGTTGTCAATCTTCTCTAAAAAAGCATCTGTCTGCTCATCAATATCATCAATAATCAGCAAATCATCCTCGGTAACATGATCAAGGATGGTAATATCCTCCGACCCTGTGGCGTTAAGGGGAAGAAGGTCGGCTTTTTCCAGTTTTTTGCCCAACTGTTTGGTTTCCTGGTTGTAAGACCAAATACCAGCTACTTTGTCGTATTCGACTTCGATTTTAATCATATGACCGGAGTTGGGGGGAAAAACGTTTACCACCCCGCCCGAACGGCGATATTCGCCTTTTTTAAGGATAATATCCGCGCTGGGCTGGTATCCCATCTGGATCAGCTGGTTAAAAAAATCCACCGTGCGGATTTCCTGCCCGCTGGCAATCACCACCCCCTGTTCCACCAATTCATGAAAGGCGGGAAGGTGGATGCCCACATCTTTATAAGACAGCAGGTAAAAACGGGGCTGGGGCTGTTGGATGTTAATAATGGTCTCAGTAATCCGATAGTCATCCCTGTCTTCCTGCCGGAGTTTATCCAGGGGGGTGATGGGGTGTGGAGACCAAAAGGGCATATTGTTGCGGATGTCGTAGATGTCTTTGTTGTCATTGGTAAGCCAAAAAATATTCCTGGGTTTTTTCAGGTCGATATAGTCGCTGACCAAATACCCCTTCGCGCTGATGTTCCCCGCACCCGAAATAACCAGCGGCTGTTCCGGCTGGAGAGTGTCAAAAATCTCACGATGAGCTCTGGATGGAAAATGGGAATAAATATTCATGCGAGCAACACACAACAGACAGTTACCTGGTAACAAAAAATCCTGTACCAGGTATCACATATTAAAAATTTTTGGTGATGTGAGCGGTGAGAGCGGTTAAAATTTAAATCTTAAGCGGCATAATAATGTGGACATAGTCGTCTTTGCCGCTCGCGCGCACAATAGCGGGAGAGGTTTTATCCCCCAGTTCGATAACAACATCGCTAACCCCGATATTACCCAGAACATCTAATAAAAACTGAGAGTTGAGGGCAATTTCGTTGGGCTCACCTTCGGCTTTGGTTTTTAATTCAACCTCACCGACACCATATTGGGTTGTGTCGGTGGTCACCAATACGCCTGATGGGGTCGTTTTTAGTAAAATTTTATTGTTGTTTTCTTTGGCGAAAAGATTGATGCGTTTTAAAACCAGACTAAGATCCGAAACAGATAAGTGGAGTTTTGTTTTGCTGTCTTTGGGAATCACTTGTTGGTAGTTGGGGAACTGCCCCTCGATCAACCGGGAGGTTATTTTGATTTTACCCGCGCCAAAAAATATTTGGTTTTTAGACACGATGACCTCCATCTCTTTGCTCTCATCTTTCAGGGAGCTTAAAATATTCCCAAGCTCTATAGTGGTTTTAACGGGTACAATACATGAGATGTCGCCAGTGGGGTTTTGGGGGGTAAGATTTTTTTCGGCCAGCCGGTAGCTGTCGGTGGCCGCCATTTTAAGGGTGTTTTTTGTGATGTCTAGAAAAACACCGGTTAAAATAGGGCGTGTTGTGTTCAGGGCAGCGGCAAAAGAAACCTGGTTAATGGCGAAGTTAAGATCTTTCGCGCTAAGAGTAAAAGCCCCCTCTTTTTCAACAACCGGAATAGAGGGAAACTCGCTGGCGGGGATGCCTTTGATTTTGGTTTTAGAGTCGTTGGTTTTTATTAAAACACTCCCACCCTCTTCTACAGACAAGTCGACCTTGTCGTCTTTCAGGTAATTGACATAATTGGTCAGCAGTTTAGAGGGAATGGTGATTTCACCTTCGTTCTGGATGTCCGCCTCAATCCAATAGCTGATAGCGACTTCTAAGTCTGTGGTGGTAAAATACAGCTTTTTGCCCTCAGCTTTTAATAAGACATTATTAAGAACCGGTAGGGTATTATTAAGGCCGACAGCTTTGTTAGTGATACTCAAAGCGGCGGCAAAATCTTTCTGGGAACAAGTTAAACGCATTGCCTATTTTTAAAGTTAGACAAAATATTAGTGGTGTTGATGCCAAAAGGTAATCTTGAATAACACCTTGTTTATTTTATTGGTTTTATTGCCTGAAAGCAACTGATTTTTACACTTTTTTACACTTACGTTTTATTTTTATTTTTATAATTATTTTTCGTAGTCATATTAAGGGGTTGTTTGATTTTAAGGTTTATGGCTTGATGATAAAAAGAAAGATTTTTGTTGAGTATAAGGTAAAAAAGAGTTAATTGAATTATTTTTTTATACAAAGGTTCGTGTCAGAAAAACCAAAACATAAAAAAATAACCATATTTATTAATAACAACAGACTGTTATAGAAAAAACAAAAAAATCAAAAATTTAAAACAATTGCCTTTTTGTCCAGAATAAGCCCAAAAATCCGAACACAAAAAGTCGACAGTTAATAATGACAAACTTGTTAATAAAATGTGTATAATTTGTGGAAAAAATGTGGAAAGAAAACCTCCGATCGCTTAAAAAAGAACAACCCTACAAACCCCTTAAATAAGCCAAAAAGTATATACATGTGTGGATAAAACACAAAACGTCGGCAAACATTTAAAAAACTTTTGCACAAAAAACAATCAAATCAACCATAGACAACAGCGACCAATCAACAATAGACAAAAAATCTACATCCGCGCGGCATAAACGACATACCGATGGCTGATACGGTCTGGTGGCCAACAGGTATACATAACCAGTTCTTCGTAACCATAATCTTCCATGATCGCGTCCAGCTCCCCCGCGGGTAGAATATCTTTTTTATTGATTTCGTAAACATATCCACACTCCTGGTAGTTGATGTAGACGCGGTCCCCGGTCTTCAGACGGTCGATCTGGCGCAGGAGATGTTTGTGAGATGAACGATCCCAGCTGTAACCGGACGAATGGCCGAAAAGCACGATCTTACTTCCGCTGCCCGGCGGGGACAGATAGTGACCCATACCTCCTTCCAGCGCCCCCAAAGCCCCGTCAGCATCGTAAGGGTTGGCGAAAGTAACATCGACATTGATGATGCCAAGGCGCGGGACGGTGACTTTATATTCATTAGAAAAAGCAATGTGGCCGGCAGGATAGTGGCTGATGCCCTTTTCTTTAATCGTTTTAAGACGATATAGGATTTCAGCGAATTCCCCCCGGGTCATCAGTTGAGCCGGATGGTAGAATTTGTCGGGGTTAATAAGACAGTGCTGATAAGCATAGCTGAAATAGGGGGCGAACCATTCATGGCCCCGAACGTATAACAGGGGCTGTTCCACAAAACGCTCAGACCGCACATCCGTGCCATAAGTCTGCAGGATCATTTTGAGCCCTTCGGCGAAATTAATGGTCTGGCCAGGTTTGAAACTGCCGTCCGGATAACCGTCGACCATGCCGTATTGCTTAGCCATGACTACATAGGGGCCGTACCACTCATCAAACGAAACATCGTAGAACGGGCTGTTAAAACCGCTCTTAATAAAACTGTCAGTAGCTTTTTGGATAAATTCTCCTGATTTGACACTAGATACCAAAAGCTTGGCCGCCTCCGCCCGTGAGATTGTCTGTTCGGGGCGGAAACTGCCATCCGGATAACCATTGACCACCCCCAGATCAGACAGCTGGGCAATGGCGCGAAAATGCTTATAATAAGTGGGGACATCCGAAAACGCCTTTGCGCATACAGCAGACAAAGGTATTAGAATACCCAGCGCCAGGACACACAGATATTTCAAAAACCGGGGAAAAAACATAATAAATATAAAATCAGACTTGTATTGTACAGATTTTAGACAATTTGTCAACACTACTGTCCTTGAAAAGGCACGAGTTTTCTTAGTGGCTTAATGCGTTTTTGAGTTGAGTAAGGCTAAAAAGGGTGCTTGAATTTTGACGTATACCAATTTTCAATAACCCAATTCAGCCATGAATAAATATATACCGGATACAATCAGAAACAATAGCAGATCGTTATTACGTCAGTTGACTGTGCCACAGCAAAAGTCGGTGAATGAGGTCATACGAGGTCTTTTTACGGCTAAAATATCTTTTAGAGAACACCGAAAGTGGTGGCTATGCTGAAACCATCCAAAAACAGACAGAGGCAGAAGAAAGAAAAAATTAGGCTTTTAACAGGTCTTTCATCGCCCCCCGCCCCTCAGCCGGAACGGTTTTTTTATTGGGGGTGATTTTAACCTTTTGGTCCAGCAGGACCAGCTTGTTGTCCGGCACGTCTTTATCCACATACATACTCCCGCCGATGAAACAGTTCCGTCCGATTTTAACCCCGGGGTTGGTGCTGGCGTTGATGCCGACGCGCGTGCCGCTGCCGATAAAGGCGCCCAACTTGTTCATACCGCTGTCTTCTCGTTTATTTTTGATATTTACTTTCACATTTTCTTCATCAAACCGCAGATTGCCGATGACGGTACCGGATCCAAAAGACACATTGCTGTCCACCACGCTGTCTCCCACATAATTATTATGAGTCCACACATCGCGGTTCAGGTAACTGCGGGCTATTTCCGTTGAAAAACCGATCACGCAGTTCTTGCCTACCATACTGTTCCGCACGAGCGCATTATTGGCCACCACCGTGCCGTCGCCGATATAAGCGGGGCCGTGGATGACCGCATTTTCAAATATTTTAACATTTGCCCCGATATACACGTCTCCCCGGATGACGGCCTGTTTGCTGATATCCGCCTTTTTGCTTATTTTTGGCTGTTGGTTATCCAGAAAACAATTCATCACTTTCAGAATATCCCACGGGAATTTGACCGGCTGCCAGTCGCCGGTATATTTAAGGGCTTTTAGTTTGGCTTTGCCCTTTTTAATATAGGCGTCCAGCGCCTTTTCATACCGCCCGTCCGCCTTGCCCTTAGCCGCCTTCAGGTGTTTAACAAAAGCAGGGAAATCGTTGTAGATATGCAGGACGATGTTCACCATATCGCTGGGCTCCTTCCCCTCCCCCGGTTTTTCGATAACGCCTGTTACATTGTTCTTTTTATCCACTTTCAAATAGCCCCCGGGAAAGTAATTGCTGACCCGCTTCCCGACGATTAAACCATCATCAGACGCTTTGGCCGCCTGGACCGCCTTGTCGAAAAGATCGTCCCCGAATACGTCGTTGGCGCTTAAAACGATGATGTTTTTGTGCTGGACTGCTTCCGCCCCGGCAAGCACCCCGCCGGCCATCCCGTCCTCCAGCTTTTTCTGTTCGATGACCAGTACGTTTTTATAACCTTTCAGCGCCTCCTCCAGGTCCGGGACATTGTGCTGGTTCCCCACGACCAGAATGTCGCGGATTTTGGCTTTTTTGAGCGCCGCTACCCGATGTTCGATCAGGGGTTTGCCGGCAAATTCCAGCAGGTTTTTGTCTTGGATGGGGGCTAAGCGGGTCGATTGGCCCGCGGCGAGTAAGATGACTTGCATGGTTTTGGTGGTTAGAACAGGTCTATTTTAACACATTCCCGCGTGCGTGGCTCGCCCGAACGTACCGTATCGGTACGGGCGGGTCCCAACCCCTTAATTCCCCTAATAAGGGGAACAAAAAAGGGTTGGGGGGTAAGAAAGAAGTATTAAAAACCAATAACAATCGTCCCATCCTGCATGGTTTGTCTCAAATCCAAATCGCTTAATTTCTCCAATATTTCCGGGTGTGGATGGTCGAACTGGTTTTCCTCCCCGGCGGAAATGATGGCGGTTTTGGGGTCAGTCGCCGCCAGAAACACATCCGAGGTCGCGGTCCGGCTGCCATGGTGGCCGATTTTAAGGACACTTGCCGACACTTCCTGACCGGCAAGGAGGATCTCCAACTCCTCCTCGTGTTCCGCGTCCCCGGCCAGCAAAGCCAACGATCTCCACCCGTCCGCCGTCCTCCGCGCCAGGCGCATGACAATAGAAGCGTTGTTCTTGTTTGCCACCTTTTGCCCCAACAGGCTTTGGCCCTGAAACGGATACAGGATATCCAGATAAAGGCCCGGGCCGATGCGGATATCCTGGTGGTTTTGGTTGTACAGCAGGTCAATGCCCTCCGCCCGGGCGCGTTGTAAAAACGCCTGATACAGCGATGCGCCCGAATGTACGCCGGTAAACAGGATTTTTTTGATCTTATATTTTTGCATCACATCCAAAGCCCCGCCGTAATGATCGTCATGGGGATGGGTGAGGACAAAAAGGTCGATGGTTTTGTCGAAAAAACCCATCCGGCCCCCCAGCCGTTCAGCTGCGGAGCCATCCGGCGGCCCCGCGTCGATGAGGATATTATGATATTCCGGCGTCTGGATGAGAATACCGTCGCCTTGCCCCACGTCCAGAACACTGACTGTCAATGGCCGTGAGAAACCGGCTAATGCCAAAACAGACAGAAACAAAATACCTATCCCTGTCGCGTAAAACAGAATCCAGTGTTTTCGGTTCAGATGATACATGTCCGTTGCCGGGAGGACATGCGGTTACATGATGTTTTTAGGCGCCGGATGGATGACTGTTTTTTCAAGCGCCTTCCGTTTTTCTTCACTCAAGGTCACCTCTTCTGCGACAAAAGGAGTAACGTCAGTCGGCTTGAGCAGGCCCAGCAGATTCCTCAGTTCCTCATAAGACTGGTCGCGCTCAGCGTCATTTTTAAAAAATCGTGATTCACCGTTATCCATAATACAGATGATTAATCCGGATATTATTTATAATCGAAAAATTAAATTTTGTCAAACAAATCTGATCAAAAGAAAAGCCCTGCCACCCATGGCAAGGCCTCTCTTTGATGTTTTTTATTTTTGTTTACAGTTCATTGTCTTTTTTCCGGCGGAGCAGGCGGCCCGCGGCGGCGGCGCTGCCCAGCAATAACAATCCGACACCTAAACCGGTCTGAGGCAGGCGGATAGATTTTACCGCGCCCGTGCTTTCATTGCCGGCATCGTCTTTGGTGGTGATTTTGAATGTGTATTCCTTGCCGCCTTCCAGATTTTTGGCTTCTGTGCTGGTGGCTTCAGCTCCTAAGGATTTACCCGCATCATAGGTGTTCCCGCGGTCAAGACTTTTATAAAGGATCTGATCCACCAGGTCCTTGGCGGTGTCCAGGCTGGCGGTCCAGCTGAGAAAGACCGTGTATTTTTCCAGTTCTTCACGAAAGGTTAAAAGCAGATTCGTCACATCTTCCGGCGGAGTAGTGTCTTTCAGCTCAACAGCTTTATAGCCGGCCGCAAGATCGCCGGAACAGTTCAGAACATCAAACGCCTCCCGATACGCTTCAGCGCTTTCATAGTCATCTGCCGGGATTCTGCATTCCATATCCGTGCCCGCATACAGGATGCTGGGGTGGCGGTCTGCGGTGTAAGTCACCAAACAGTCAGTCCCTTCAGAACCAGTTACTTCCAAAGTGTATTCGTGGGATTCACCCTTTTCCATCACCTTGGTGGCGGAGCACTCAGAAAGGTGGGGCAAGAAACAACTCATATTTTCTTCACAGTCTTCCGGTTCGGCGGCTTCTTCTTCGCCCTCGTCTTCACCCGCTCCTTCATCCTCGCCGTCACCTTCACCCTCCTCTTCGCCTTCTGCTTCTCCTCCGTCCTCAGCCTCTTCCGGCTCTTCCGAAGACCCCAGAAACAGCCCGGAATCTGTACTGCCGCTGACAATCGGGTTGCCCGCCAGGTCTTTGATAGTAACGCCGGCAGTAACGACATAATTGATGTCAGGCGTTTGTTCAGAAGTTTCTAAAAGAACGGTTTTATCAGTGTCATCATCCGGATCCATCTGAACGCTGACAACTGTCAGAGTATTGGCAGGGTTAATCTGTTCGACAATGCCGAAAGCGGCTTCCGGGTCGACTGGTAACTGCACCGCTTCACTGAATACGACTTTCACATGCATCTTGTCCGGTGCGGAAACGCTGGTGACCGTCGGGGGAGTAACGTCCTCTTCGCCTTCGCCTTCGCCCTCATCTTCTCCGCCGTCTTCGTCACCATTCATGGTCGTGGCACTGGCCTCCAAACTGTATTCCTCACTTTCCAGGTCGTCGGAACTGAAAGCGGTGACCGAAAAGTAATAGGTCGTATCCGGCTCCAGTCCGTCTATCACATAAGACGCCGTATTATCCGGGGTATCGACCTCGTTCTCATAATCGCCTTCACCCGCTTCAAAAACGGAAAAAGTACCGTAATAAATACGGTAATGGTCCACAAGGCCGCCTTCAGCGTCTTTTACACTATCCCATGTCAGGCCGATTGATGTCGAATCAACAGGCGTAGCCTCTACACCGGTAACGTTTTCAGGCGTTCCGGCAGCGAACGCTGTGTGGGCGGTAAAAAGTATCGCGCTGATTAAACAAATAAATATTTTTTTCGTATTCATGATTCGGATTTAGTTTTTAAATCTTACTATTATAACAAATTTCACTCTAAAATGCAAGGGGTAACTGATAGATTTCTTATGGACTGCTGATAGACGGCGCAGGAGATTTTTTGAGGGATTAAATTTCTCATCCATAAATCTGAGTCAT
>CAZIDW010000027.1:0-14914 GCA_964538225.1 uncultured Candidatus Peribacteria bacterium | reverse complement strand
TCAGTAAGCTTTTTTCCTGCTGTCCAAAGAAAGTTTTATTGGACACTAGTGTATGATTTCTAATAAGCTTGCGCCATTTAGCTAGTTTCTCAAAGAAGTCATCCTTAATCTCCTCCTCAGTTGGGTACCACTTCTGTTTTGAATCAATCTCACCAAATTTCCGCGACAAATACTCATAGGTAAGCTTCTCAAAAAAATCTTCTGCAAACTTGCTGAATCTTATTTGTCGCTTTCTTTTATCAAACAAAAAAACGCTCTTTTTGTATTGCTCCTTACGATGAGCTGAATAAATACGCCACTCACAAAAATTCGTTAATACCCCCCAATAAATTCCTTGCTCAAGACAATAATCACTTAGCTTATCGGAAAATTTAACCGCCTTCTGACCCTTTTTAACCTCTGCCCCATCCAAGGCAACTGTAGGCCCTTTTGATTCAATAACAAAAAGTGGGAAACCATCCTTATCCAATAATACAATATCTGGAAACTTGCCCCCTTTAGATGCTGACTTTATCTTTATCTGGCATCTGCTCCAACCTAGCGCTTCTAGAATTCGAATTGTGTAGTGAGTTTGAACATGGTCTTCATTACTACTAAATTCATCACATTTAATAAATTCTGCAATTATACTTTTTATCTGCTTTTTTGTTTGTTTGCTTAGCATGAGAATATAGAAATAATCCCTTTATTATACCAAAAAATTGCTGAATTAGCAACTAACAAGCGTACAACCGCTAACGATTAATTCTTCGGCAGGGGTTAGTTTGGGATAGATACAACAATGACTCTATTTAGGATTGGAGAGAGATTTTACACTACATCCACTAACTACCCGTGTTTATACGTAGTTTTTGACTTAAGATGCTATAATATTTTTGTATAATTTAAAAAATTTCTGATGTCTAAAAAAACTATAATAATTTTTGGAATTTTCATTTCATTGATCTATTTTTTATGCTTTTTCTTTTTATTCCGCATACCACTATTCAGCACTCCCCTGACACAAAAATTATTTATTTCTATCGGAATTACAATCCTGTTAATTCTCTTAGCTTATCTTATTCATAAAATTTTAATAAAAAATACTTCCTCAAAAATAAGTAAAGTGGGGAAAGAGATATCTGCAGCAAAAATTATTCTAATTATGTTTTTTGTATTAGTACTTATTTTTGGATTATCTTTCTTGCCATTCCTGTCATATGCATTAAGTGAAATCCTTTATTACTCTATTTTGATATTAACCGGAGTGATTTTGGCAGCTAAATTTCAAAGCAAATGGACAGCCCCTGTTTTTATAGGAATGTCGATTAACTTTATTTTGGCGCTCATTCATGTTTTCTTTTTGATAGGAAACCCCTCTGCACAATTTCAGTATGGACCGGAAATAATATTCTACGCGTTTGCTACTTTTGTACAAATATGTTCGATGATTCCGCTGGACATAGCAGTTATATTTTCTTCTTGGTTAATCGTTTCTGATATTAAAAGAATCAGAAAAAAACAATAATTGAATTTCCCATGCCCACCATCCGCCCCGCCAAAATCAAAGACGTGCCCGCGATCGCCAAGCTCAATATGGAACTGATGAAGCATGTGGGCAAATACGATAAGATTTTTAAACTGCGGCCGGGGGCGCTTGCCAAAATGGAAGCATGGCGCCGGAAAGGGGTTTACAGTTCACGGAGTAAACTGTTGGTGGCTGAAGATGGTAATAAGATAGTGGGTTATATGGCTGCCAGCATAAAAAAGAGGCCGTCTATATATGAAGTCCGGGAGGTCGGGGCCATCAGCGATGCCTATGTACTGCCGGCTTACAGAAGGCAGGGAATTGCCAAAAAATTTGTTGAGCAGGTGTTTGAGTGGCTTAAGAAAAAAGGAATGACCCATGTACACTTATATGCCGTTACAAAAAATGAGGTGGCCGTAGAGGTATGGAAGAAATTCGGTTTCAAAGAATTTTTAAAGGAAAAATACTGCCGATTATAAATGATCAAATTCCTAAAAGCCCTCAAAGAATCCGGGGATTGGAAAACCCTTCTTTTCCATTCGTCGTGGTCGCTGACGCTGACCGCGGGTTTGAGCTACGGAATGGGGATGTTACGCGATCGGATCTTCGCGCAGACGTTCGGTTTGTCGCGGACGCTCGATATTTACAACGCGGCGTTTGTGATTCCGGACATGATGCTGGGGGTGCTGGTGGGAACGGCGCTTTCGGCCGCGTTCGTGCCGATTTTCACCAAATTGTATGACGAAAAAAAGTCGCTCGGGTACGCCTATGCCCACCAGATTATCACCTGGGGGGTGACGCTGATTGTAACAATCGGTCTGATGGTGGCCATCTTCCTCCCCTATTTCGCCCACTGGCTGGTACCCGGTTTTGAGGGCGAAGATTTAAAGCAGTATGTCTTGCTGACTCGGCTGATGTTACTGTCGCCCATCCTGTTCACGCTCAGCAATTCATACGGCCGTATCCTCATCAGCGTGAAAGAATTTTTCTGGTGGGGGCTTTCACCCGCCTTGTACAATCTGGGGATCATCATCGGCGTGCTGTTCCTGGTGCCGCGGTTCGGGATCGTGGGGCTGGTGATGGGGACGCTTTTGGGGGTTTTGTTACATATGGCCAACCGCTTTGCCCCGCTTAAGCGGAAGAAATATGGATTCAGGAATAAAATCGACTTCACCTTCGCCCCGGAAATCAAAGAGACCATCCGCCTGATGCTACCCAAGATCTTCCAGTACGGCATGTTTTTTATCATGCTCATCGCCTTTACCGGCATTGCCTCAGCCCTGCCGGAAGGCCGGGTGGCCGCGTACAATTACGCGCGGAATTTCCAGAGCCTGCCGGTGAGCCTGCTAGGGATTGCCATCGCCATGGCCATGTACCCCGCGCTGTCGTACGACGCGGGCAAAGGGAACTTTAAAAAATTCCGCCGTGATTTCAAACGGAACCGGTTGCGCTCTTTGGTCTACACGACACTGGCGGCTCTGGCTCTGGCGCTCCTCAGCCGGCCGGTGGTGGGTCTGCTGTTGGGGGGCGGTGAATTCGGACAGGATGACATCGCTCTGCTGAGCCGGCTTTTAATGGTCTACTGCCTGGCGGTTCCCCTGGAAAGCATGATGCATTGTTACCACCGCGCCTACTATTCCCTGCGCAACACCCTCATCCCCGCCGCCTTGCACACCGCCATCATCCTTTTGACGATTCTTTCCGCCAAAACCCTGGCGCCGATCATCGGCGTGTACGCGATTCCGGCCAGTTTCGCGGGCGGGCTTTTTATCCAGATCACTATTTTAAGCCTGGTCTTCCCCCGATTGCTGGAAAAACGCGAGGCAGACTTTACTTGAGGATAATCACCTTTTTTGCCCCTAAGCCGATGTCAGTTTCATGCCATTCGTGCATGGCGGACATGATGGTTTCGTAAGAATAGATGAAATTCTCGCCCCGCTTGGTGCCCACATCGTTGGTAATGAAATGTTCTTTATCGTACCCCTTGATGACCATCATGTGGTAAAGGGGGCCCTCGCCAGTATAAAACGGGTTGCCGAGCTGGCGGCCGGCAAACGGGGCGATGACCACATAGCCATCCGCGATAAATTCTTTCAGCTCCTTAACGCTCGGTTCTTCAATCAGAACCATATCGACCGACGTGGACGATGGCTCTAAAAAATGGCTCTTGATCATCATAGCGGTCTGCTCGATATTGGAGTGTTCATAACCGCCAAAATGTTCTTTCTGCCACTCGACTAATGCCAGCACCTCTTCCTTAAACGTTTCTTTGTCGAGCGTCTGGTCAGATACGTAATAATAAGCCAGCACACTGGCCGCTTCTTCACACGCTTCCTGCCAGGGCATGCTCCAGTCGGCATCGGGGGCTTGGGGGAAGAAAGGAACATCTAAATTAATTTCAGCCGGCATTTCAGTGGTCTTTTCAGCCTGATGAACCGCCCGTTCTTCAAGGGGCGGAACGTCACTTTTAAAATCCGCTACGTTTGGGGTGCAGGCAGTTAGGAGAAACAGTGGTAGGATAAGGAGTTTTTTCAAGAATCTAGGTATTAATGGGCTATCATTATCAGTCATCGGATTTTAGATGTAAAGCCCTGCCAAAAAGTTCTCCGCAAAATGTGAAGCGAAGCGTATTTTGCGGAGCGGGACCCAAAAGCATGCGCAAGGTGAAGAAGCCTCCGGAGCAAAGCGAAGAATGATTCGTAACCTGAAGCATGCTTTTGGGTGGTAGGGCCAAGGGGAATCCTCTCGCGGCGTCTCGCCTGCGGCTCAACTTGCTTTTAGTCTCGCAATAGTCGCTCGCGTCCTGACGGACTTCGCTCCTTTGCTCGATCGAACCCAGGGCTTCGCTTCCGCTTTGATTCTCAAAGCTAAAATGCCCCCGCCTCCGGCGGGAGTCATTTTACCTTGGTAGGGCCAAGGGGAATCCTCTCGCGGCGTCTCGCCTGCGGCTCAACTTGCTTTTAGTCTCGCAATAGTCGCTCGCGTCCTGACGGACTTCGCTCCTTTGCTCGATCGAACCCAGGGCTTCGCTTCCGCTTTGATTCTCAAAGCTAAAATGCCCCCGCCTCCGGCGGGAGTCATTTTACCTTGGTAGGGCCAAGGGGAATCGAACCCCTGTTGCCGGAATGAAAACCCGGTGTCCTAACCACTAGACGATGGCCCCACGTCGCCATTATACCAAATGGCAAATAGCTGCTCGCATGGTATGCAGCAGAAATTATATCCGCCAAACGCTAAAAGTCAATCGGAAACAAAAAATTATCACCTCCCTTTTACCCCGCCCGCCGGGCTTTTTCATACTCCTCGTAATACTCACCGGTAATGTCTTTTTCGCCCTTGCGGATGATTACCGCATTGTCGCGAAAATCCGCTTTTAGGCCTCTGGGCTCAAGCGCGTCCTGAACGGCTTTGCGGACATCCGGAACATCCATTGCTTCCGCCAGCCGGTCCGGATCCCCGATGATCTCCCCGACTTCCTTGCGGACTATTCCCTTTAAATAATCCTGGCCGAACCGGTATTCAACCGGCCGGCCGGAGGGTTTCTTGAAATCAAGTTCGAATTGCTGAGCCATCTTTTTATAAAAAAGGTATTTGTATATTATAACAAAATTTTTATATCTATGCAATGTTTCACTATCCTTAAAAACTTCGCTATACTGTCTACATCCTTAATTTTCTGAATTATGATCAAACGAGCCCTTATTTCCGTTTCCAATAAAGACGGCATTGTAGATTTTGCCAAAGGTTTATATGACAAAGGCGTTGAAATCCTCTCTACCGGCGGGACGGCTAAACTTCTGCGGGATAATGGGATTGATGTGGTGGATGTGAGTGAGTACACCGGCCATCCGGAGATGATGGACGGACGGGTAAAGACCCTTCACCCCAAAATCCACGGGGCGTTATTGGCCCTGCGGGGTAATCCTGACCATATGAAAGCCGCCGAGGAACATAATATCGGCATGATCGACCTGGTGGCGGTGAATTTATACCCGTTCGAGGAGACGGTCCAAAAGGAGGGTGTGGCGCTGGAAGACGCGGTGGAGCAGATCGATATCGGCGGGCCGTCCATGCTCCGGAGCGCCGCCAAGAACTTCCGTTCGGTCACAGTGGTGACAGACCCGGCAGATTATGAGCCCGTGCTTAAAGAAGTCCGCGAGAACGGTGACACAAGTGAAGACATCCGTCGCCGATTGGCGGAAAAAGTGTTTGAACGGACAGCTGCCTACGACAGCGCTATTGCCAATTACCTGACCAGCGGAAAAATAAAACACATTGCCGTCCAAAAGCTAAGCGACCTGCGCTACGGGGAAAATCCGCACCAGAAAGCAACTTTCTATAAAGACCACAACCATGTTAGGCACGCCTGCATTCCGAACGCTGAGGTGCTTCAGGGTAAAGAACTTTCCTACAACAACATCATGGACGCGGACGCGGCGCTTAGTTTGGTGCGTGAATTTGAACAGCCATGTGTCGCTTTTATTAAACACGCCAATCCCTGCGGAATCGCGGTGGGCGACACCATCAACGACGCATTTATCAATGCCTATGAAGGCGACCCGAAATCCGCGTTCGGCGGTGTGATTGCGTTTAATCAGACATGTACTGCCGACCTGGCCGAAACGATTACCGGCAAATTTTTTGAAATCGTCCTGGCGCCGGACTTTGAAGATGGAGCAATCGAAATTTTTAAGAAAAAACCTAACCTGCGCGTGCTCAAATTAGGGCAAATAAAGCCGGAAGAGGCGGGTGAAACTTACCGCAAGATAAGCGGCGGATTGTTGGTGCAGGATCTAGATGTGAAACGAATCGCTAAAGAAAATCTGAAAGTGGTTACCAAAAGAGCGCCCACCGATCAGGAAATGAAAGATCTGCTGTTTGGCTGGCATGTGGTGAAACACGTTAAATCCAACGCGATTGTTTTTGCTAAAAATAACATGACCGTCGGCATCGGCGCCGGGCAGATGAGCCGGGTAGACGCGGTGGAACTGGCGATTAAAAAATCCCTGAACCGAGAAGACGGTTCGGTGATGGCCAGTGATGCCTTCTTTCCGTTCCCGGACAGCGTGGAACGGGCCGCGGAGTACAAAATCACCGCCATTATCCAGCCAGGCGGTTCGATTAAAGATGAGGAAGTCATCGCCGCCGCCGACAAAGCCGGATTGGCGATGGTGTTTACAGGAGCAAGAGCTTTCCTGCACTAGACTGTATAACACTTGTTGGACGGGATTGTTTTCCGTTTTTTCACGCTGTCCTGTTTTCTTGCCGTCGTCTTTTTGCTGTGAAACCGAATGGCTATCTTTTGACCGGCCAAAAGATAGCCGAGAAAAGCCGCCCGGGGGATCACGAACCCAATCCACCGTTGTACCTTATATCAGCATTTCCATAGGCGTGATCCCCCCGGTCCCCCCTGTCGCCTTATATCTTTGCTCTGCATTCAAAGCGTTAAAGCTGTATTGCCGGGTTAGCCCCCAGTGGTAAACACGGCCTGCGGCCGTGCCTGACCACAACAGCCCGTAGCAGCAGTACAGCCGTGCCCCCTGAATGCACTGCCTTGAATACAGGCGGTTTTTTTGCTTCATTTTTTTGCCGCCAAAAAAATGAAGAAGCGTGAACAGAACAGCTGCCCGCTGAATACAAGCAGAAATACAGCACAAACGTAAGTCACCCGCTTGCGGGCTCTATAATCTTTATAAATAAATAATTGATAAAACCCCGTCCAACAAATGTTATGCAAAATCAAAGATGATATAATGCATTTGCCATGCTTACTAAAACCATTAAACAATCACTTAAATTCCTTCCCCCTTTTAAAAAGGTGGTTATTGGCGTATCCGGCGGCGCGGACAGTGTGGCGTTAGCCCATATTCTGATTGAACTCGGCTACCGGGTGACGATCGCCCACCTGAACCACGGACTGCGCGGGAAAGAAAGTGACACGGATGAACGGTTTGTAACCAAACTGGCTGACCAATGGAAAGTGCCTTGTGTGACGCATAAAATCCGTCTGAAAGATAAGGGAAATACGGAGAATAACGCGCGTCTCATCCGTTACGCGTTCTTAGAGAAAGTGAGAACCGAAAAAAAGGCCACATTCATCGCTGTCGGCCACCATCAGGATGACCAGATCGAGACGGTTCTGATGCACATCCAGCGTGGCGCGGGTTTAAGGGGGCTGTGCGGGATGCGCCTACAAAACGGCGCGGTCATCCGGCCGCTTTTGGGGGTAACAAAAAAGGACCTTGTGACTTATTTAAAAAAGAAAAACATCGATTTCCGGACAGACATCAGTAATTTTGACACGCGTTTCCGCCGCAACCTTCTGCGCCACCGGATCATCCCGGAACTGAAAAAGAAACACAAGGGGTTTGAAGATCAACTGCTCACCATGTCCGCAACCGCGCAAACACAATTGCAGATCATCGAAAAACGGGCGACTGAGTGGATTCGGAGCCAGGTAGCCGATTCCGGATTCGGACGGCTCGAATTTCTGAAACTTCCCGACAGCCTGCAGTCTGAAGTGCTTTTTCAGATCATCGGTTACCGGGATTTATATAGGCGGCCTATTGGAACCGTCAAAACCCTGATTAAAAAGGGAGTTACTGGTAAACAGAAACAAGCCGGCGCGCTCACCTTCCGGATGCAATATGACCGAGTGGTCTTTTATAAAGGGTTTAAAGTTACCAGAAGCCCAAAACGGGTCAAGCTGACAATGAAAGAAGTCCGGTGGGGCCCGTGGGCGTTACAGTATACCGGAAAACAGACTTTATTCGCGCGCGCCTGGCAACCCGGCGACCGTTTTAAGCCGGCCGGCCTTAAGGGCAGTAAAAAATTACAGGATTTTTTTGTCGACCAGAAAATCCCCAAATCCCAACGCCATCACATCCCCGTCATCGTGGACAAGCAGGATCAAATTTTAAGTGTCGCGGATTTTCGGATTGCGGAAAACGCTGCCCATCTGAAACAATGTTTACGGATTAATAAAATCAAATGAAAAAACTTTTTGCCTTCAGCGTGTTCATCGGCGTCTTATCGGTTCTGACTGCTCATTCGGTCCAGGCCGACACATTGTATCGCGTCCAGCTGGATGAGGTCATGAGCCGGCGGAGCGTTACCATTTTTCATCCGGAAACCGGCGAACCGTATTTGTTACACCTTGAATCCGGGTGCGGAGAATTGACAGAAGGGCAGAACGTATCCGTGTCTATCCGTGGATCGCTGAACTCGAACGGAGATATCCTGAAGGTGGATGCCACCCACCAATGCGCCATCGACCAGACGGAACGTTACACACAAAAATATTATGTGAAATTTGTTTTTTCCGGCAATACCGAGGCCTGGGTCATCGACGAATCCGGGGAGGAATATTTTATGGGTTACCTCCCTTTCTGCCAGGCCATGCCGCGGTATTCCGAAGACCGCATCTATATCCTTCAGGGGTCATCATCCGGGCTGGCGAAAGGCGATAAGATCTATCTGCCGAACAAGGACGGCCAGTGCTCTGTGGGTTACGTGCGCCGGCCGCCTTATTTTGAAAGCAGAGAGGAGGAACCCGACGAAGAAACTGGGGAAGACATCAAGATCCCGACCACAGTGACCCACGTACGGGCATCCGCGGGGAACGGCAAGGTGCATCTGAGCTGGCGGACAGCCCGGGACAACGCGGGAATCGACCACTACATCGTCAGCTATCACGATGCGCACTTAACCCCTAAAAACATCCCCGTCCGCAACATGCCGAATCAGGCCCGGACGCAAAATACCTACGCGACCATCGACGGGCTTCAGAACAATGAGACTTATTTTTTCTGGGTGATGGCTGTTGATACCAGCGGAAACATGAGCGATAACTGGAGTGAAGAAGTCCGCGCCACGCCTAAAGCATCCGTCTTATCCTATGACCTTCCGGCCGCCGGGGAAAACACGCTGAACCTGAGGGTTTACGAAGAGACCAGCCGTTCTTTCCTGATACGATGGGACGCGGTGCCGGATGTGAACCGCTATACCGTAGTCCTGGAAACCGGCAGCGAACGGGAATTCGCCATGACTGGTATCCTTAAAAAACACATCCGTATTCTTAAGCGGAGCCACCGCGAAGGCAAGCCGCTCACCCTGACGGTGCGGGCATATGGTTTAAGGAGCTTTTTAAAAGAAGAACATATTGAATTCGGTTTTTAATCCGTGTATTGCAGATATTCTTCGGTAATCCAGTACCAGTTGCCCTGGCCGGTCAGCAGGAAGGTGTTTTCACCGTCTGTGCATTTTTTGCCTTTCAGGTTGGCGCGGGGATTTTCCAGGTCGATCGGTTCATCGGAAAACGCCAGTTCCGGATCGCTGGCGACCAGTACAAAACTTTTGACCACGACCTCTTTGCCTTCCGCCTCAGTGTAGTCCACGTCCACACATTCCCCTTCCTTGTATTGCTGGCGGAATTTTTTAAGCAGGCGTTCTTCCTGCCGCCCTTCTTTGCTGATCTCAACGGTTTTCGCGGCAGGAGCTATCAGACGAGTCTGCACATATTCCGCATAATCCTGATAACTTTCCCGTGCGGCTGTCAAAATAAAAATATAAATAAAGATAGAGATGATGAAAAAGACGATCTGGTAGATTTTCCGGCCGACCGCCACCCGGGAACTTTTGCGCGTATTGATGAGTCCGATCAGGACCATGACCAATGCCAGGACCGCCGCAAAAAGCCGCATCTCGTTAGAAGCAGTGACCAGAAGGTCGATCAAAGACGTGCAGAAAAGCACACAGAGAACAAACACAAACAAACCGAGGATGACCAGCCAGCGAATCAGCCGGCCATGGTAGACCTTGGCACGGATGACCTTATCGATCATAAACTTCCAGTTCGCCTGTCCGATGCGGTTCAAAAGGACAATCACAATCAGTTCCAGTGCAAAGAAGGTGAACAGAAATACCAAAAAAAAGATCAGGGGCGGAATGATGTCGTTGTAAAAGGCGATGTCCATGGCGGAGTCGGTTTGTTTTGTTTTACTCTAAATGACTTATTTTGAAATGACAAGACCGCATTTATTTAAAAACTTGCGAATTGATATTTTGTTTATATTATGCCGTTTCCATGTTTTTTAACACTATTAGGACTTTTTGGACCTTTAAGACTATTGTGATAAATATCCGGACTGAAAATATAAGTCCTAATAATCCTGAAAAATAACGCTTTACACTAAACAGAAAAACCGTTTGGCAATTAGGCAAGCGGAACGTGTTGAAACACATAAAAAGGTTTTGATATAATTACTAGGCGGTAAATATGGAGACATGACAAAATTTCTGCTCAAACTGGCCTTTGTGGTAATCGGGTTTTATCTGCTCCTGCAGATGCCCTTTTATAAGGATATGGTCCATAAGATCCAGATGGCTTTCAGCGAGAAGGCGGAGAACGTGGGCGAAGAAGTGACCCGCGTGAAAGGCAAAATCAATACGGTCAAAGAAAAAGTCGACAAAAGCAAGGAAACCGTGACAAACATCACCGATAAAGTGAAAGAGACAACCGGTGCGGTCGAAGACGTCTGGACTTCCCTGAACAAAGCCCAGGACGCTGTGGATAAAATGCTGAACGGCGAGGAGGGGGAAACCGTTCCGGAGCCCAAGGCGGATGATCCAGAAGAGCCTCCCGCAGACGAGGAAGAGACTTCTGAGGCGGAAGACTGATTGACATCTGATTGATATCTAATCAACAGCAGTACGCATGTGCGCATGTACGCATGTGCGCACCTGCGTAGGCCTGAAAAGCCGCGCACTCGCGCACCATAAATAATCAGCAATCCATTAGCAGTCCATTAGAAACCTAAAGTAAAACGATGCTCAGCGTCGCGATGGCCGCGGTTTCAGTGCGCAAAATACGCGGGCCCAATGTAAAGCAACGGGCTTTATTCCGGATGGCTAAATCGACTTCCTCCTGGTCAAATCCGCCCTCCGGACCGATGAAGATGTGGGCTTCTTTGTTTTTTTGGATGGCAGGGAGGTAGTCGGCCAGCGACTTTTTACCTTCGTATTCATACGCCACATAAGCAGGATCGGCTTTTTGGATGACATCGGTAAAATTCACCGGATGATGGATTGCGGGGACGCGGGTGCGCCGGCTTTGTTCTGCGGCTTCGATGGCAATGGCCTGCAAACGCTGAAATTTGCTCAGGCGCTTTTTTTCCGTGCGATTGGTCACCAAAGGGTAGATATGACTGACTCCGATCTCTGTGGCTTTCTGTATCACCAGTTCAAACAGCGCGGTCTTTTTGGGGATAGCCTGATACAGGTGGATGGTGAAATCAGATTCTGTTTTTAAAGTGACAGGTTCCACCACATTCCCAATGAGTTTTCGGCGGTCGATCTGCAGTACTTCTACCAGGACTTCTTTGCCGTTTTCATCAAACACACTGAATTGGCTGCCAGTCCGCATGCGGAGCACTTTCCATGCCTGATACACCACGCGCGGCTCGCGGATTTCGATGATGTTTTTTTGGATATCCGGCGATTGTATAAAAAATCTTTGCATATTTAATGCAGTGACCTGTGACCAGGCTGGTCTCTGGTCGCTGGCCGCTGGTCATTTACTCATTGACATAAATCTCCCGCGGTTTGGCGCCGTTGGCCGGGCCGATGGCCCCATTCTCTTCCAGAATATCGAGGATGCGGGCGGCTCGGGCGTACCCGATGCTCAGGCGCCGCTGGAGCAGGGAGGCGGAGGCCTTGCCGGTCTCTTTAATAACCTGCAGGGCGTCGTTATACAGGTTGTCCTGGCTCATACCGTCATTGCCCGTTCCCACCATTCCGGTATCCACGCCGTTTGAGGGGGAGAGGGAAGTGATGGATTCATCGTAGGTCGGCTCATTGGTGAGTTTGATGCGATTGGTGACCCGTTCGATTTCTTTACTGCTTACATACACGCCCTGCACACGGATGGGGCGGCTCATATTCCCGGGAAGATACAGCATATCCCCCATGCCCAGCAGGTCTTCGGCACCGATGCTATCGATGATGGTGCGGGAATCGATGCCGGTGGTGACAGTGAAAGCGATGCGTGCCGGAATATTGGCTTTAATCACGCCTGTGATGACATTCACGCTCGGCCGCTGGGTGGCGATGATGAGATGGATCCCCACGGCGCGCGCCATCTGCGCGATGCGGCAGATGACCATCTCTGTCTCTTTCTTGGTGGCCTGCATCATCAGATCCGCCAGCTCATCGATGACGATGACGATCTTGTGCATCCGTTTGGGTTCGCTCTGGTTGTATTCTTCGATATTACGGTAGCCCCTTTCCGCGAACAGCTGGTAACGGCGCTGCATTTCCGACACGGCCCATTTAAGGGAGGTGTGTGCTTTGTCGGACTGGGTAATGACCGGCGTGAGGAGGTGCGGGATGCCGTTATAGGCGGTCAGTTCCACGCGTTTGGGGTCGATCATAATAAACTTCAGGTCTTCCGGGGAATTCTCGTACAGAAGCGACAAAAGAAAGGCATTCATTCCCACGGATTTCCCGGAGCCGGTGGCACCGGCAATCAGAAGGTGGGGCATGGCGGCCAGGTCATCCACCACCGGAGTGCCGCTCACATCCCGGCCGATAGCCAGGGCCAGCTTCGAGCTGACACTGCTGAATTCCTGGCTTTCCAGCATCTCGCGCAGGCGAACCACCATGCGTTTTTCATTCGGCACTTCGATACCCACCAACGATTTGCCGGGAATCGGCGCTTCGATACGGATGGATTTGGCGGCAAGCGCCAGGGCAATGTCGTTTTTCAACGTTGTGATCTTGGTCAGCTTGATTCCTTCATAAGGCTGCAGAGTATACTGCATGACCGATGGGCCGATGTTAACGTCTTTCATGGCCACATCGATATTGAACTGAGCCAGTTTTGCTTTGATTTTTTCGGCATTGGAATTCAGGACCTTGTCGCTCACATAAATCTGTGAGGTAGCATTGCTCAGCAGGTTCAGTGAGGGCAGTTCCCAGTCGCTGTAATCCGTTTCATCCACTTTTGGTTTGGAAGAAGAGGACTGCTTGTCGGTATCGGGTTTCTGGACCGTGACTTTGACTGTGGACGGTTCAGGCGGTTTGTCGGGAATCGGGGGCAAGGGCGGAGGTGTTTCCGGTTCGGGTTTGATATTGGGTTTCACAATATTCAGCTTGCCTTCTTTTTGTAGGCGCGCCCGTTCTTTAGCCTTGTTTTTGGTGCTGATCTTCACCCCGCGCGACGGAACAAAAAGGGCGAGAATCTTGCGTAAAGAAATCTCAAAAGTAATCAGAATCGCAATGATAAACACGACTCCCAGTACTACCTTCGCGCCCGTGTCGGAGATAAAGATCCTGAGCAGAACAGACGACAGAAAGCCGATATAACCCCCGTGCATTTCGATGTTATCCAGCATGCCTTCCATACTCGTGCGCATGTGCACCAGGCCCAGACTTGAGAGCACCAGCAAAACAATCCCCAGGTAACGAGTGGCGTCGAACCGGATACGGTGCGACACAAACAGTGTGAGGCCAAGCAACGCGAAAAGGATGGGCAGGCCATAGATGCCGATGCCAAAAATCAGGCGGAGGTATTCATTTAAAAAATTCCCGACCATGCCCGCCTTGTCCGCAATCACGAGATAAAAGATGACTGCCAGGCCCAGGTAAATCACGGCGCCGACTTCACGGGCGATGCCGGATTCCAGTTCGATCTTAAAATCCTTTTTGCGCAGGCGGGAGGCTTTGCGTGAAGACGTGACTCGTCGTTTTGGTGTCATTCGTTTTCTTGATAAAAGGCTGGATTTTATTGTACTGGTTTTTCCAGGGAGTTACAAGATAAGTCGAAAGGCCCCCTCTTCCCGCAAAGCGGGATTCGGGGGCCGTGATGAAGCTGCATGTTGCTAGTGTGGGGCGTAGGTACCCCGGACAAAAGTCTCTTCCCCGGCCTTCAGCTCGAAGTCGATCGAGCCGGGGCTCTTGTAGCCGGGTACCTCCTCGAAGGTAACGGTGTAACCCTCAGCCGGAAGAAGGTAGCAGGCAAAGGTGACGTCGTCCACCGAGTACGTCTCGTACCGGTCCACGATGCTGAATGGACAGCCGGCCACATTGCTGTCCACGCAGATGACCCCGCCGAGAAAGTCGCCCTCCTCAGCGCAATCATCGTGATACGTGGTCTCCATGTGGATCTGGGGGCCTTCCTGGCACCCTTGGGTCACGATGGCGGTCAACAAGACCACCAAAATCAGAGAAAATCGTTTCATCTGAACCTCCTTAGGTTTAAGAACAAGCAGCGTGCTTTATGTGGCAGCCAATCGGCACACACATAAAAGGTAACTATTTTATAATATAAATTAAAATTTGTCAATTAAATCCGCACTAAAAAGACCCCAGTTTTTTGATCGTGTTTTCAGGAAACAATAAAAGCTGATC
>CAZIDW010000026.1:8996-15961 GCA_964538225.1 uncultured Candidatus Peribacteria bacterium | reverse complement strand
AAGTTACTAGTTACGCCCCGAAGGGGCAAATTACAAGTTACAAATTTTGTCAGGCGTCAGTCAAGTGCCTTGTTCCGAGGCTTTTTCTGGCGTGGCTTTGATGTCAAAACCGGGCCAGCTGTAGGTGTAGCGGTTGCCGGGGCTCCAGATGATGAAGCCGGTGCCGCCGGCATCGTAAGTTGCCTGTATTTGGTCATTCATAAACCAGGCGCCAAAACCGCTGATCCTTAAAGGGAAACCCTGCACCCAAGTACGGATTTCCGCCTGCCCGCCTGCCTTTTCAACAAAATGCCTGATTGATTCGTGCACAAAGCTGTATGGGGCCTGCCGGGGGTTGCTGAAACCATAATAACCCGGACTGACGTGGGAAGGGTAAGTCATGGGATAGATCGCATCCACATAACGGGCGATGGCCGCCGCGTCCTGTCCCACAATCTTCCAGTCCACATCGCCCCACACGATCGCCCCGAAAACATCCACGCTTAATTCAATGTTGTGATGGTCGGCCAGTCGCCGCGCTTTTGACAGAAAATCATTGATGACATCCGCCCGGGAAAAAGCGGTTTCGTTGTAATGGTAATCAAGATGCTGGTGAACGGCGGCGGGAAACCGGATGTAATCAAATTGAATTTCATCAAACCCCAGGTCAGCCACTTCCTGCATGGTGTAAAGGTTGTAATTCTGTACACCTGGTTTGGAAGGGTCAAGCCATCGGTAATCATATAATCCTCCCCATTTATTTTTAATCCGCCATTCCGGCTTGCGGGAACCGACATAAGGGTCGTTGAATACCACCTGCCGTGCGATCACATATAATCCCTTTTTATGCAGTTCATCAATAATGTCAGGCAGATTGTTTAAAAGCGTGTCACCCGGATTGGTGCTTCTCAGATAGTCATTTTTCGGTGTGAAGGCGAGAAGCCCGCTTCCGTGCTCCACATCGATCACCACCGCGTTTCCTCCGCTTTCCAGCAACTTATCCACCAACTCCCAGCCGTAATCACTCGCCATGGTGCCCGCCGTGATATAAATACCTTTTACAGGATCGGGTGTTTTCATCCGGTTGATGGCTGGGCCATCCTTTTTTACGCGCTCAAGAGACTTTGTATCCGTTACGGCGTTATTCTCCTGGGGCGTTTCTTTTGTTGGGTGTGACGCCGGGGTCGCACCTTCAGCTTCCGGCGGGATGGCTTCCGCCTTTTCCGCCAATTTTTCATTTACGCCTGCTTGCAGGTCAGATTGAACGGCTTGTATTTTTTCCAGGTAATAATTGATAAGACTGAAAATACGGTTTTCTTTTCCGAATACATTTCCGCAAAACAGCATGAAGGCCATTGTGCTGATTAAAACGATGATGGGCAGTTTTTTAGTCAAGGGTCAGTAAGTCAGCTGATACCAGGTTTTATCCGCTGGATTATAAAAATAAATGATTTCGTCTTTTTCTGCCAGTATTTTTTTAATAGGAAAACCGATTTTTTTGAGGATTGTTTCAGTTCCGCCTGCGGAAAGATCGAATTTTAGTACGGCAGTCTCATCTGCTTCTTCATCATAGGAAAAATAAACCAGAGCTTCCGCGCCTTCCCACACTGCTTTTGTGAGGTCGAGGCGTTTGGCTAAGGGGGTGATTGTTTTTTCCGTCCAGCTGATTTTGTATAAGTCATTTTTTGTGTCATTCGCCAGCAGATACTCACTATCCGGCGACCAGAATAGGTTTTGGGGGATGAACGGAGCGGCCGCTTTTTTGCGCGACGCCTTTTCAATGCTGATAAAATACAGATCTGTTTTCATCACGCCAAGAAGGTTTTTTTCATCCGGCGACCAATGCCATTCAAGCCCTTTTTCCATGTTCTGCAGGGCGGCCACGGGCCGGATGCTGTTTCCATCCCATATTTTCAGCCGTTTGTCTTTCGGGCTCCAGTAGGCCAGTTGCCCGCCGGACGGGCTCCATGCCGGAGCAAGCAGCGACTGCCCCTCCAATGTTTTGGGGAGTCCTTCTTTTTCATCCGGTTCCCGGGGCGCTATCCCCGCGGGCTGTAAGGTGGGTATTTTTTTCAGTTCCACTGATACCTCTTCCGTCTGCCAGCGTTTCACGGATACGTTTACCGTTTCACTCAAATAGCCCTCTTTCCGGATGCGGAGATAGTGCAGGCCGCTTTTTAGTTTTATTTCACAGGGATCCTCTTCGCATAGTGTCTGCCTGTCTCCTTCCTCAATCGTGTAGGGCGATGATCCGGCGGCAATTGTCAGTGTGCCCTTGTTCAGGGGGTAAAACCACCCATAGACCCCTCCTGCCAGCAGGAGAGTGATGAGGAGCACCATGATGTTTTTCAGTCGTCTGGACATCGTCAGCTGATGTTTTGAAAATGGCGGATGGGTGTTTTTTTATCACCCCATTCAATACTTATAATATCAATTCTCCAGTCCTGGTCATCCAGCTTTTTTTCCATGAGCCATTGTTCCGCGGTCTGGATTATTTTCCGGATTTTGGCGTCGTCCACGGATTCTTCCGGATAGCCGAACGCCCGGTTATGGCGCGTTTTTACCTCAACAAAAGCATATTCATCAGTGTCGGGATCGCGCGCGATGATGTCGATCTCCCCTGATCGTTTTTGATAATTGACTTCAAGAATATCATATTTTTTGTTTTTTAAATAAGTGACGGCTTTTTCTTCCCCTTTTTTTCCAAAAGCTTTCCGGTCCATTTTAGGCGAATAGGCTTAAAGTAAAACTGGCTCCGAGCGGGATGAGCAGGTTGTCATCTATTTCAAATCCCAGCACACGGATGTTTGGCATTTCCAGGAACATGGCGATGCAGGAGGCGGCGATGGCGGCGGCCAGGTTCGGGACAAAAATATAAGCAATCGGAATTGAGACCAGGATTCCTACAAACGTCCCCTCTATATATTTATGAGGGTTTAATTTGGTTTTTATTTTGCCATAATGCCGGCCGATTAGGTTAGAGGCCGCGTCTCCGAAACTTAGGACCAGAATGCCCGCATAGGCCAGCTTCGGTTCAAACAAGAGCAGGGACAAAAACGCGCCGACCGTGAAAAACAACATGCCGCGCCCCGGGAATTTTTCCATATGGTGGTCGCGTTCGAATAAGCTCAGAGCCCGCCGGCAAAGCCCCAGGCGCTCCCGTTTGACCATCAGTGATATGATGGATCCGCCCAGAATCATTCCGAACAGGATGGGAAGTGACAGAATTCCGTAAAAATGAAGCACAATGATAGCGGGACCGTAAAGGATATGGATGATCTGGCGGCGGAATTCGAGTTTATGCATTTTTTAAGGCAGGCAGCCAATTACAAATTTTAATGTCAATTGTCACATGTTTGTCGTTATGATACTTTATTTACGTTAAATTTACCACTCACAAATGCTGCTCACCCGTGAAGCATCGGAAGCCCGGGAAAAGAAAATACTGGCCCCCTATGCCGTTAAAAGCGCGGAAAGCCGCGGCCGGGAACACGAAGAAGCCGAGGATCTTTACCGTACCTGTTTCCAGCGGGATCGGGACCGCGTGATCCATTCTAAGGCTTTCCGCCGCCTAAAAGGCAAGGCACAGGTATTTGTCGCGCATTACGGAGACCATTACCGTTCCCGTTTAACGCATACCATGGAGGCGGCCCAGCTGAGCCGGGATCTGGCGCGGATGCTGGACCTGAATGAAGACCTTGCCGAGACCATCGCTTTAGCTCATGACCTTGGTCATACGCCTTTTGGCCATGCGGGGCAGGAAACCATGGATGAACTGATGAAGGAATACGGAAAGGGGTTTGAACATAATGAGCAAAGTCGGCGCGTAGTGGAATTTTTAGAAGAAAAGACACCGGTTTACCGGGGCCTGAACCTGAGTTTTGAGGTGCGCGACGGCCTGATCAAACACCGCACGCCGTTCGATAGGCCGATGGCTTTAGACAGTCACATGCCCTCTATAGAGGCGCAGATTGTGAATGTGGCGGATGAGATCGCTTATCTGAACCACGACATCGATGACGGTCTGCGGGCCGGCATCCTGACCACTGGCTCCCTGCGTGAACTGGCATTGTGGCAACGGGTATGTAAAGGTGTGGATGAGCACCTGCCCCGCTCGTTTTTCATCCATGCCGCCATTTCCCATTTGATCGGCCTGATGGTCCATGATCTGGCGAGAAATACCCATCATCTTATCGAAGATGCGGGCGTGGATGATCTGGAATCGGTTTATAAAAATTCCACACCGCTTGCCGCTTTTTCAGATGAGTTCAAAAAAGAATGCGATCAACTGAAGGATTTTTTATATGAGCATTTTTATCGTTCCAATGGGGTGGCCGATTACAACGTGAAAGGCCAGACCGTTATCCGTTTTCTGTTTAAAAAACTGATGGAGCGCTTTGACCTGCTTCCGAAAAAGATCCGTCAGAACCCCCATGGCGAAGACACCCATATACTCGTGAAAGATTACATCGCGGGGATGACGGACCAGTTTGTGCTGGATTTGTATGATGAGTTACAATGATTTAAGTCAATGGTTCACTTTTTTGATGAGCATTTCTGTATTGTCTCTATAGGGAAATGCTTGAATCACTTGAAAAGTCTTTTTCTCTCGACTATGCTCGATATACATACCTTTCTATGTGATTCATCCTTACTTCACTGCGGCCTATCGGCAAGCTTAGGGTCTTGCTCCGTTCGGACCGCATTTCTCGCTACTTTATGCAATGCCCCAAATGCAAACATCCGGAAAGTAAAGTGATTGATTCCCGTTTAGCGGAACGGGGACGGGTGATCCGCCGCCGTCGGGAATGCGAAAAATGCGGACGCCGTTTTACCACGTTTGAACGCCAGCAGATCGGGAATCTGATGGTAAAGAAAAAAGATGACACCCTTGAACCGTACAACCGCACTAAACTGGAAAACGGCATCTGGATCGCCTGCGGCAAACGGCCGGTTACCCAGGTCCAGATCGATAAGATGATCAATAAACTGGAAGAAAAATGGATTGCCAACAAAAAAATCATCGCCAGCCAGACTATCGGCAATGATGTAATGGACGCTCTCAAAAAAATGGACGATATCGCCTATATCCGTTTTGCCAGCGTATACCGCAGTTTTAAAGATGTTGATGAGTTTAAAGAAGAGCTGGGGAAACTCTTAAAATAAAATCTTATGCGCCTGCACAGGCTCATCGCCGTCCTTGCTGTCACCCTTTTTGTCGGCATCAATGCCTTCCTTTTTTCCGATTATTTCGGATGGGAAAAGATCCGCCTCATCACTGAGCGGGGGGATGTGTTAAAACTGAGGGTGGAAATAGCGGACACGGCGGAAGAAAGGCGGGAAGGCCTGATGCATCGCCGCCGCCTGGAAGTGGGCCGGGGAATGCTGTTTGTATATCCGGAACCGCTTTCCCCCTCTTTCTGGATGAAGAACATGCGTTTTCCGCTGGATATGATTTTTATCGGGGAAGACCAGCGTATAAAAACAATCCGCGAAAAAGTCCCGCCATGCCAAACGGATCCTTGTAAAATTTATTCCTCCCCTTATCCGGCCCGGTATGTGCTGGAGGTGCCGGGCGGGTATTCTTATCTCTTTAAAATACGACCGGGAGATCGTCTGGAATTCGAAAACCAGTAATTTGTAATTAGTAAATCGTAATTTGTAACTTGCAGTCACCAGTTGCAAGTTACGTTCCGCAAAGCGGGACAAATTACAAATTACTGGTTTTTTAAGTATTCCAGCGCCGCGTCCAGCTGAGGGTCGCGGTCAGCTTCGATATCTTCCAGGGTCCGTTCTGCTTCGATATCCGGCTCGATGCCTATTTCTGTTATATTCACGTTATCAGGCGTGTACCATTTGGCCACGGTTATCCGCAGGCTGGATCCGTCGATCAGATTTTCTACTTCCTGTACCGTGCCTTTCCCAAAGCTTGTCTCTCCGATAATCACCCCCCGGTCATGGTCGCGGATGGCGCCGGCCACGATTTCTGATGCCGAGGCGCTGCCTTTGTTGATGAGGACCGCGAGGGGGATATTGGCCACACGCGCTTTGCCGTTTACATAGATGACCTCATCTTTCTCGGGGTTGCGCTTTTTAACCGATACCACTTTTCCCTTTTCAATGAATTCCGAAACAATATCCACCGCGCCTTCCAGATACCCGCCCCCGTTGTAACGGAGGTCCAGCACAATGCCCGAAGGGCGTTTGGCCAGGATTTCGCTGATGGCGCGGCTGAATTCCTCCCGCGTTTTGACCCCGAACTGGTTGAGTTCGATGACAGCAATATCATCTTCCATCCGCCATTCCACACTGCTGATGTTGATCGCGTCCCGGATAATCGGGATGTCAATCGGCTCCGGATGTTTATCCCGCACGATTGTCAGGACGACCTTTGTGCCTTTCGGCCCCCTTATTTTCATCACCGCCTGTTCAAAAGTGTATTCTTCCACATCCACGTCATCGATTTTCAGGATGATGTCTTCGGGCTGGAGACCCGCTTTTTTGGCCGGTGAATTTTTAAGGGGGGATACCACGGTGATCAAGCCATGCCGGAGGGTCAGTTCCGCCCCGATGCCTTCCAGCGTCCCTTCCATGCCAGCCTGAAAGTCTTTGTTTTCTTTCGGGGTCATGAAAGTGGTGTAGGGATCATCCAGCGAATACACCATCCCCCGGATGGCCCCGTAGACCATTTCTTTATAATCCAGCACTTGGGGATCCACGTATTTTGCCGCCAACAGGCCCCACACGTCCCAGAATAATTGCATGTCCACCTTGTCCTTTTTGTTGTTTTTGGTGATTTCCTGGTCGATGCGGTAGGCGCTCCCCTGTTTTTCTATCTGGTTTTCACCCACATGCCAGCCAAGCGCAAAAACAAAGGCGATTAGGATGACTAATCCTAAGATTTTAGGGGTGGAGGCACTGCTTTGATGTAGATAGGAGGGCGGCAGATTCGAACGGGCCGGTCGAGCCATGGCGGGCGAGACCAG
>CAZIDW010000026.1:0-8986 GCA_964538225.1 uncultured Candidatus Peribacteria bacterium | reverse complement strand
CTATGCCAGGCTGCAGTTCTATAAAACTCGGCTTTTTTTCATAGTATTCTGATGGATTTTTTATGGACAGCTCATGGATTGCTAATTGATTGCTAATTGACGTCTATCAGTTATCCATTAGATATCCATGAGCTGTCGATTAGCAATCTACCCGAATAGTCCTTTGTTCTGCGGTTTGATATCCAGTTTAGCCTCTTTCGCCAGTTCTTCATAGAGTTCCTTTTCTTTTCTGTTTAATTTTTGGGGGATTTCCACCATGATTTTAACATAATGGTCTCCTTTCATATCTGTCCCCACTTTCGGAACACCATAGCCTTTTAACTTAAAAATGTTTCCATTAGGAGTGCCAGCCGGGATTTTGAGTTTTACATTCCCGTGAAGGGTTTTGATATCCACTTCATCGCCCAGTACCGCCTGCAGAAGATGAATGGATTTTTCCGTTTTAATGTCATTGTCTTCCCGTGTAAATTCTTTGCTGGGGGTAATAGAAATATGCGCGAAAAGGTCACCCGGGGGGCCGCCTTTTAAACCCGCTTCGCCTTTGCCGGACAGGCGAATAGCGGCTTTATCGTGGATACCGGCAGGTATTTTGATTTTGATCTTCTGGTTTCTGATCACGCGCCCTTCCCCTTTGCATTCGCGGCATTTTTTCTCCGGGGTTTTTCCCGCGCCATTACAGGTCTCACAGGTGGCCGTGGTCTGGATCTGGCCTAACGGTGTGCGCTGAATGCGCACATGCTGCCCCGTCCCTTTACAGGTTTCACAGGTGATGATCTTACTGCCGGGCTCGTTCCCCATCCCTTTGCAATGTCCACATGTTTCATAGCGGCTGAGTTCCACTTCTTTAGTAGTGCCGAAAACCGCTTCATCAAATGTCAGGCGGACGACGATTTCGATGTCGTTTCCGCGGATCGGCCCTTGTCTGTTCCGCGCTTTACGCGCGCCTCCGCCGAAAAACGTATCAAAGATATCGCCAAACCCCCCGCCGAAATCAAAATCCACGTTTTGGAATCCGCCGAAATCAAATCCGCCGAAACCCGCCCCGCCTGCCGGCCCCGCCCCTACACTGCCGAACTGGTCGTACTGGGCACGTTTTTGTTTGTCGCCCAGGATTTCATAGGCGGCCGTGACCTCTTTAAATTTTTTTTCATCCGCCTTATCCCCTCCCTTATCCGGGTGGTATTTCATGGCCAGCCGCCGATAGGCTTTTTTGATGTCGGCATCCGATGCGTTTTTATCGACTCCGAGGGTCTTGTAGGGATTCATGATTAACAATTGACATTAAAATTTGTAATTGGTAACTCGTAACTTGTAACTCGTAACTTGCAACTTGCAGCGATTAAGTTACCAGTTACAAATTACGCCCCGAAGGGGTAAATTACAAATTTCAAAAAGTTTCAGATGCCGCCCGGCCCAAGGGCTATTCGGACGGGTCAGGCGTTTATAAATCAGCCTGTAAATTTTATTCAAAATAGGAGGAAAAGTAAAGGCCATACAAACTATTCAATAGCTGGTTCTTCGGCTGGTTCTTCCTCTGGCTGCGGAATTTCTCCTAAACGGATTTCCGGCACGTCGCTTTTGGGCTTAATGCGCTGGACGGCCGTGATGGGTTTGGGGCTGGGTACGATGCGGATACCGCTTTGGTCTTCCAGGTTTCTCAGGTCAATACGGTAATGCTCCAGCTTCTGGTCGGTTACCCCGTCAAGCTTCAGCCGGATCACATTCGGCCCGACGAGCTCGGCGCTGATCACGTTTACCTCATCTGTATTTTCATTATTGTTATTCAGGTCGGTTACCGAAAAGTTTTTCGGATCATTCGCCGTTGTGGGGTCCATGGGTTCGTTCCAGAAGATGTTGATATGGTTTAGGTCTTCAAATTCCTGCTCAATGGGATAGGGAGGGATGGTATCCGGGAGTATATTGATACGGAAATCCATGTCGTTTTTTAATCCGCCCATAAAAGCAGCCCGGTTTTCCCTTGTTTCAAATTGTTCACTTTCCAGCAATTTCCCTTTTGAAGCTTCTACTGTCAGCCGGTAAAGCCTTTCACTGCCGGACTGTTTGATAAGACGCAATTGGTATTGGTTGGGCAGGAACGTGTTGCGGGGCAGCGTGTAAACGTAGGTCAGGCTTGTTTTACTCCCCGCCGGCAGGATGATCTGTGTTCCCAGCATCCTGAAATCCCCTTCCTGCCGTTCCTGGCTGTCCAGGGGCAATTGGGTCACATCCGCCCCTTTAGGAATATAAAGCCTGAGGTAGCCTTTGTAATTATCGCTGTATGTGTTGGTAAAACCGGGGTAGCGCAGAGTTACTTCCGTGGTGATTTCCGGCAGTTCCTTGGTGATGTTGGCGTAATAGTGTATTTCTGTCTGCACGTAACGGTCCGCCTTTTTGCTGCCGAGATTCGCCAGGTTCACAGCCAGAAAATCACTCCGCTCCAGCGGTTCCATAGTATTGGCCCAGCTCTTTTTAGCCAGTTTTTTCTGGAGCCGGTCGTTTTCCAGCCATAGGTAAAGATCTTTACGGTTCAGCCCTTCCACCAGGATATCCCGCGTTTTCAGCGGATGGCGTTTAGCTTTGCTAATGAGGCGGCCCGCCAGTTCCCCCAGGATATTTTTTCGGTTTTCCAGTGCTTCTGTATCATGCCGGTCGATGTTGTTGACCTGGAATTCCAGTTCGCTGAACAGGTTGTTCGGCGTCAGTTCTTTATCGTCCAGCGTGATACCGCCGAGTTCCTTAACCAGATTTTCGATCAGACTGAAGTTGACCACGATCAGTCCGTCCACATCTTTTTCCGGGAATTTTTCCTGGTAAAACCGGATGATTTCCTGGGCCGCGTCCGGAAAGTCCGGTTCCCAGTTGGCGTCACGGAAGGTGTACCCCTGATACCATTCGTTTTTCAGCAGTTCCTCGTGCGGGTAAGGCGGAGTGACATAACTTTTAGTGTCGACCTCATAAGAATTTTTAAATGCCAGGTTGCCGGGAAACCCCATGAACGTGCTGAGTTCACCGTACCCCGTAATAAACCCCCCGCCCGGCCTCAGTTCATAATTATTTTGCAGGAGTATTACGTAATTTTTGCTGAAAAATGTAAGACCGAAAAAATGGTTGGCGAAAAACCGCAGTTCCCCCAGCATCAGATAGCCGATGAGCAGGAGCAGGATGATGACCCCGATGATAATTCCGACCCACTTTTTAACCCCTTTGGGCAGTTTGAGCTTTGAAAGCCGCCCCTTTTTTTCCTTTTCCTGCTTTTGATGGCTATAAGGGGAATACGCGTAATCCATATAAAGGTATTAATTGTGTGGATTATAACTTAAAAAGATTAAAACCTGAAATATGAATATCGGACAGGGGGTTTAAACAATAATGATGTCTTTGGCATGAAAGTATGGCCTGAAGTCAGTGAGGGTGAATAAAATTTGAATTTTTTTATTTGCGATTTAGCTGGCGCCATGGCGCCAGCTAGTGATCGGGCGGGCTGACCGTGGCCGCGCCTGTTATCATATCCGATGGTCTGGCAAAATAGTGCGCCTTTCTTTAATTTGCATCTGTTTTTCGGGCAGGGTAAACTGATAACAGCTAATTTAAAAAAATAATAAAATAAAATGAAAACCAAAAAACCCACACGATTATTTGATTTAACAGGCAAAGTCGCTATTGTCACCGGCGCCAGCCGTGGCCTGGGCAAGGCGATGGCTTTTGGGCTGGCCGCTTACGGGGCGGATATCGTTGTTACGGATGTGCTTGATACCAAAAAGACGGTTCAGGAGATCAAGGCTTTGGGGCGGAAGGCTCTGGGAATGAAAGTGGATATTACCAATCAGACACACATCGACCGTATGGTCCAAAAGACCCTGAAGCAGTTCAAACGCATTGACATCCTCGTCAACAACGCGGGCATCTATTACCCGACGCCATTTCCTGATACGCCGGAAAAGAAATGGTCAAAGATCATTGATGTGAATCTGAAAGGGTCAGAAAAATGCGCACGCACGGCGGGCAAACAGATGATTAAGCAAAAATCCGGAAATATCATCAATATCGCCAGCGTCGCGGGCATCAGCGCGTTCGGTAGCTCATCCGCGTATAACTGCAGTAAGGCCGCGCTTATTATGCTCACCAAGACTTTGGCCACGGAATGGGCCCCGCATCATATCCGCGTGAACGCCATCTGCCCGGGTATTTTTGCCACCGACATGACCAAAGGCCTGCTTACAGACAAAAGCTTCCAGAAGATGGTCAAAGCGGGCGTCCCCATGAAACGTCATGGCACACCGGATGAACTGGTCGGTGCCGCGGTTTACCTGGCATCAGACGCTTCCAGTTATACCACCGGGCACGCCCTGGTGGCGGACGGCGGCTGGACAGTGCATTTGTGATTTCAGATTTTTAAATTTTTAAGTTTTCAAATATGAAAAAAATAACCAATTCCAATATCCGTAAGACCCGTATCGCGGTGGTGGGCACCGGCATGGTGGGGTCATCTTTCGCGTATGCTGCCATGATCAAAGGGCTGGCCGCGGAATTGATTTTAGTGGATGTGAGTGAGGAGCGGGAAGCCGGAGAAGTCATGGATCTGACGCACGGGCTGATCGGCACGGAAACCGGTGGGGTACGCGGGGGGGATTTTAAAGACTGCCGCAATGTGGACATCATCGTCATCACAGCCGGTGTGGCGCAGAAGCCGGGTGAAACGCGTTTGGATCTGGTCAAAAAGAACACCAAGATCATGAAAAGTATTATCCGAAAAATGGGCAAATTGCGCGATGACACAGTTGTCATCATCGTTTCTAATCCAGTGGATGTGCTTACCTATATCGCCCAGCAGAACATCAAACTTCCCAAAGGCCGGGTGTTCGGTTCCGGCACATCGCTGGATACCTCCCGCCTGCGCTATATCATCAGCGACAAATTAGGCGTTAACCTCCACAATGTGCATGGTTACGTGATGGGGGAGCACGGCGACAGCGCACTCGTTCCCTGGAGCATCGCCAATGTTTCCGGCCTGCCTATAAAAAAACTTCTGACCGCCAAAGAAATGCGCGACATTGCCAAGCAGACCATGCGGGCGGCGTATGAGATCATCCAGCGTAAACATGCCACCTATTACGGCATCGGCGTGGTCATCACGGAGCTGGTGGAAAACGTGCTCCATGACCGCAAGTTTATTATTCCGGTTTCCACTGAACCGGGGGCGGCTTACGGGATTAAAGGTATTTGTTTGGGCGTGCCTGCTATTTTAGGCCGGTGCGGTGCGGAAAGGGTCTGGAAACTGGATCTCACGAAGGGGGAAAGGGGGAAGCTGAAAAAAAGTGCCGCTATTTTAAAGAAATATTTAAAATCGATTTAATAATTTTCAGTTTTCATTTTTCATTTAAATGGACTACCCTTATTAATGCCTTATTTTTTGGCTTTGTTTGAAAATTTATAATTGAGAATTGAAAATTGTTTACCAAGCCCTTTGTCGTCCTCGACCTGGAAACCAGCGGTGTGGATCCGAAACGCGATGATATCATTGAAGTCGCGATGGTGCGGTATGAGAACGGAAAAGAGGTAAAGCGATACGATGACCTGATTAAAATCGATTACCAGCTCCCCAGGATCATTACGATCATTACCGGGATTACGGATCAGGATTTACAGGAAAACGGTCAGGACCGGAAGGCGGTTTTTAAGGAAATCGAATCGGTTTTAAAAGGCGCGTACCTGATCGCCCATAACATTGATTTTGACGCGGGGTTTTTAAAGGAAAAAGGTATCGACCTGGATGTGCTGGGGTTTATCGACACCATCCCCCTGGCCCAGATTTTTTATCCGCTGGCACCCAGTTACAGTTTGGAGTCATTGGCAGATGATTTAAACATCAGGCATGTCAATAAACACCGTGCCATGGGCGATGTGGAGGCGACTTTAGGATTGTTTAAAAAGATATGCGAAAAAATCGATACGTTTCCCGATACGCTGGTCAAGGATATCCAAAAATATGTGAGCCGATCCATGTGGGACGGAGGAGCGATTTTTGAGGAAGTAAAAGGAAAGAACGTGATATCCAAAAATGCCGAGATTACCGAAGGCGGGATTGACCAATCCCGCCTGCAGAATAACGGCATTCAAAAACCGCTCGGGATCGATGAGATTCTGAAAGAAGGCGGTATTTTTCAACAGTATTCCGATGACTATGAACCCCGCCCCCAACAGCTGACGATGGCGGAAAACGTGATGAGCGCGTTTGAACAGGGGTACCACCTCATCTGCGAAGCGCCGACCGGAGTAGGGAAGTCATTGGCATATCTTACGGCGGCGGCGAAGGTGGCGATTCAGAACAAATCCAAAGTCGTTGTTTCCACCAATACCATCAACCTGCAGGATCAGCTGTTTGAAAAAGATATCCCTTTGCTCCAGGCCATTTACCGCCATGCGACCGGCCACCCCGGCATCCGGGTCGCGCTTTTAAAAGGGCGCCGCCATTATCTTTGCCTGCGCCGGCTGGCCAAGTTTAAGGAGCGCCCGCGCTTTTCCGATCAGGAAATTGTTTTGCTTGTTAAAGTCCTCGTCTGGCAGGCGACGTCAGTGGAAGGCAATATCAGTGAGATCCATTTAACGCGGGAAGAGAGCTTAGTGTGGGATTTTGAACTGTGCGCGGACCAAAAATACTGCACGCCTCAAAAGTGCAAGGCGTATGGGGAATGTTATCTGCACCGGGCGCGCAAAAAAGCGGAACAGGCGGATGTCATCGTGGTCAACCATGCTTTACTCTGCGCAGATTTAGAAAGCGATGGCGGCCTGCTGCCGGATTACCAGTATCTGATCGTTGATGAAGCGCATCATTTTGAGTCCGCCGCCACGGAGGCATTCGGCATGAGTCTGAAACAGGAAAACTTTATTCTTCCTTTAAAACTTATCCAGGCGAACCTGGAAACCATCCAAAAACGGTATGGAGGAACACTTTTCGGCGGTCAACTGGCGATGGAGCGCCTTGCCAAGACGCTTAAAAAGGCTGATTCTTTAAAAGAAGCTGTGGATAACCTATTTACGGTCATCGCCCTGTTCGTGAATCGCAATGTGAAAGATTCCGGTTATATTGAGAACCTGCTGGTGGACCAGACGATTTTAGGGTCAGAAGAATGGCTGAACCTCAGCGTTTCCTCGGATGAGACCCTGCGCCGGATTGCAGATTGGCTGAAAGACCTGAAAGATTTTGTGGATTTGTGGG
Organism: uncultured Candidatus Peribacteria bacterium; assembly: GCA_964538225.1. GTDB lineage: Bacteria > Patescibacteriota > Gracilibacteria > UM-FILTER-43-11 > UM-FILTER-43-11 > JAFGCR01. Next base: position 1,770 of record CAZIDW010000026.1, on the reverse strand, counting down.
GACTCAATGGCAATGAGCCATCAGAACAGGATGAATTTATGACAGAGGTCCATCAGGAAGCCGAATTATTGCAGGAGCAGATGGTGGCGTTGGGGCATTTTTTCGCAGATGAGAACCTTTCCGATCATATCCGCTGGATGACGTCTGATCTTCAGGGGGTCGTGACGGTCAACCTGGCGCCTTACCGACCAGGGGATTCCCTGAAAGAACGCCTGTATGACCGGAAGAAATCCATCATCCTCACTTCTGCCACGCTGGGGGTGAAACTGGCTGATAAAAGTTTTGACGCGCCTGAACAGCATCCGTTTACTTATCTTCGCACGCTCCTCAGCCTGGATGACCGGTTTGAAGAGCTCATCATCGATTCACCATTTGATTTCGAAACGCAGACGTACGTCCTGATTCCCAACGACGCCATTCCCGTCACGTCGCCTAAAAGCAACCAGCAATTGGCGCCGTTTTTTGAACAGCTTATCCGTAACGTGGGCGGGAATATGATGTCATTGTTTACTTCGTATAAAATGATTGAAACGCTGTATCTGAACCTGATGGAACCTTTGCAGAACGAAGGCGTCCGGTTGCTGGCCCAGCGGATCAGCGGGGGGCGGAACAAGATCATGAAAGCGTATATGAACGATTCGGCCCATTCCATTTTGTTCGGCACGGCCAGTTTTTGGGAGGGGGTCGATATTAAAGGCGACGCCCTTTCTACATTGGTCATCCACAAACTGCCGTTTGATGTTCCGAGCGATCCTATCTGCAAAGCCCGGAGCCAGATGTTCAACAACGGCTTTTTTGAATACCTGGTTCCCCGGGCCATCCTCAAATTCCGCCAGGGCTTTGGCCGGCTTATTCGTTCCCGGAAAGATTACGGGGTAATGGTGGTGCTGGATAACCGTGTTTTGACCAAAGAATACGGCAAGCTGTTCCTAGAAGCATTGCCGGAACGGATCACATTGGAAGAAGCGAAGCTGATGGAGATTCCGGATAAAGTGAAGGAGTGGCTGGGGCTGAATTCAGAAAACCTTTAAAAAAGGTTTTCTGTCTTTCCAAAATAGCGGATTTCGCCCATCACTGGCTCGCCTGGCTTCGCGGGCTTTTTATAATAAGGTAATGCACTTAAATCATTGTTCTTCGTTTCGTTTTTTTGTTTCACCTAAAATACTTCGCTACGAATCGCTTTGTTCGCAATTAAGTCACTTCAACTCCTCGCTACGCTTTGTTCGCAAGCTCTGCCCTCGGCTATTATATTTGAGCAGTTAACAAGTCAGTCTTTTGTGTGTGCTCCAAAATTTTTTATTCAACATCCGCAATCGTTTTTACCAGCTCATCCTGCAGTTCCGGCGCTTCCGGATCCAAGATTTTCAATCTCTGCAGGCAGGCGCGCATGGTGTTACGTAATAAAGCTGCCTGGCTTAAAACTTCATCTGCTTCCTCTTCCAGAGGTTTTAAAGGATGCTTTATCCGCGGAACCTCATCGGGATTGATATTGAACTGATGGGTATCTTCTTCCATTTCCGCTTCACAATCCAGCACCAGCTTATCACCCAAAAGGGCTACAGCGGCTTTTTTAATGTCATCGATTACCTTTCTTGTTTCTTTCAGACCACCACTGAAAGGCATCAGATCTAGTCGGGGGGCTTCCATTAGGTTTTGGGGTTATTGAGTATTCTTTATAATATATTTTTGGTACTTTTGTCAAGTGGCTATATTAACATACACTAGTGTCCAATAAAACTTTCTTTGGACAGCAGGAAAAAAGCTTACTGA
>CAZIDW010000025.1:0-16559 GCA_964538225.1 uncultured Candidatus Peribacteria bacterium | reverse complement strand
TACCTTAAACAAGCCAATATATTGATAGCTGATTTCAGTTAACGCAACACTAGTGACAGGAACGTTATACGCAATTAAATTTTCACTAGTCTAAATCTCATTCTTATTTTAGATAAATAAGCAAAAAGGAGGTCTAAATGTGGAAGATATTTAATTTTAAAACAAAACATTTATAATCAAGGAGTAATAAATATTTAAAATGCCAATTGAAACAAAAAAAACTAAAAAAATATACAATCGATTGTATATGATTGCAATAATAATCTTGTGGGTTTTTTTATTCTCATGGATATTTTACAAAGGATCAAGCAATGTAGATATGTGGGGAAAATGGCAAGGATTAGAAATTATAATTCCTATTCTAATTTCTTTTATTATTTCATCAATCATAATATTGCCAATATATTTCATTAGACAATTTCTTAAAAATAAGAAAAGGAAATGATTAATTTTATATTAAATTAGGACTACCTTTGCCCTTCGGACGTATAGCCTACTACGGAGAAATTTATTATCGTGAAAATTCACCCTCTCCGCTTCACTCCGAGCCACGCTGCACTCCCCCCCATTCAGTCGTCGGGATGTGTAACAGGGCTTAAAGGGTTCGATCGTTGCACCGCGCCACTTCCCATACACTGCAACGTTATATACTCATCAACCTTTGGCTATAATCCCAAAATGCTTGGCCCCAAATATTAGAAGATATACAATCGCGGCGATGAGAATTATTAAAGGTCCTGTTGGCAGATTCAAATGATAAGACAAAACTATACCCGACAAATTTTCCGCTATTGCCAGCAAGATCGCCCAACCAATAATATGCTTAAAATTCTTGCTCAAAAGTTGGGCACTTGATGCCGGCAGAGTTAAAAGCGCGATAACAAGAATAACTCCAACTGATTTAATTAAAACCACCACCGATAAAGCCACCAGCACCAGAAAAAAAAGATAAAGCGGAAAAACCGGAACATTGGTCACAACGGCAAATTCTTCATCAAAAATCATCGCAACCAGCCATTTAAAAAGATAAACCACACTGGCAACAATAAATATATCCAAAATCAGAACATACCATAAGTCTTGAGTGGTAGAGAGCAAAATGTTGCCGAATAGATAAGAAAACAAATCGGCGGCATAGCCCGGCGTAAAGTAAATAAAAATCAAACCGATTGCCATACCGATCGCCCAAATAGATCCAATAGAAGCATCTTCCTGTTTTTTGTTATTCTTATTTATAAATCCAATACCCAAGGCGGATATAATACTAAAAAGCATTGCGCCCAAAATCGGACTGAAACCTAAAAAATAAGCCAGACCGATCCCGCCAAAAGAAGCATGGGCGATACTGCCGGAAATAAAAGAGATTCTTTTGACAACGATAAAACTGCCTATAATACCGCAGGCCAAACCGCTTAGAGCACCGATAATAAGAGCATTGCTGAAAAATGAATATTGAAATATTTCAAACATATTGCTTAATGAGTTATACATTCTGGATTGTGGAGAATTTTTTTCATATTTTCAATCACTTCATCACTGGTAATACTGGAGGCATCGTTACAAACGATCCGGTTATTCAGACAGAAAATTCTTTTAACATGGCGGGAAATCATATCAATATCATGAGAAACCATAATAATTGCCATATTGTTGTTTAATTCATGCAAAAGCTCATATAAATCCAGACCGCTTTTTTCATCAACGCTGTTTGTTGGTTCATCAAGCAATAATAATTTCGGATCGCGCACCAAAGCCCGGGCTATCATTATTCGCTGTCTTTGCCCACCGGATAAATCACCAATGGCATGATCTTTTAGGTGAGAGAGCTTTAAGTCCTTGAAAACTTTTTTAGCCTTATCTTCTTCGTTTTTAGTGAATGAAGAACCTATTCCTTTTTTTCCTAAAAATCCACTCATTACCACATTCCAGGCGTTAATCGGATAATCAAGATCAATTTTGCTATATTGGGGAACATAACCGATTTTATTACGGGCTTTTTTAGGGCCGGACCCAAAAACATCAATTTTACCTTGGGTAGGCTTAAGCAGCCCTAAAATAATTTTCAGCAGTGTACTTTTACCGCCGCCATTAGGACCGATTAAACCGATATAGTCATTTTCATATACCTCGAAATTGACATCGGTTAAGACGTTATTTTGACTGTTGTAGGAAAAGCATATCCCATTGGCCTTAACAATCGTTTCCATGGTTTAATTTTTATTTAAGAGACGTAATAATTGTTTCAGTCATGGTTTTCAGATTGGCAAAATAATTTTTTGCCAAAGGGTTAATTTGTACCACAGCCCCATCAATTTCTTGCGCGACAGACTCCGCGCTTTCAGTACTGAACTGTGCTTGTACAAAAATCACTTTTATATTATCTTCCCTTGCTTCGTCAATAATTTTTTTCAATTGCACAGGCGTTGGATCTTTACCCTCTATCTCGATTGCTTCTTGCCGAAATCCATAGGCATCAGCTAAATAACCAAAAGCCGGATGAAAAACCAAAATTTTCTGCCCTTTGATCGACGCAAAAGCGTTTGTCAGCTTTTGATCCAATTCATCCAAATCTTTAATTAACTGGTTGTGATTTTGAGTAAAAAGATCTTTATCCTCAGGACTATATTCCACCAAAGTATTATATATATGGTCTGCCTGGACTTTTACCAATTTTGGAGACAGCCAAATATGCGGATCATCACCCGCTTCGTGATCTTCATCATCTTCATGTTTTTCTCCTTCGTCTTCGTGATGATGAGCGGCCAAACTAAGCAATGAAATGCCCTCTGAAGTGTCAACCACTTTCATCTCTGAATTTAATTTTCGCAGCTTTTCCATTTGCGCTTTTTCAAAACCAATATGCCCAATGCGGAAGTAGATATCAGCATCTTGAAGTTTTCTCAGCTGATCCGGTGAAGGATCATACGTCGCCGGACTAAATCCGGGCGGAATCATTTCAGATACTTTTACTTTATCTCCTCCAATTCTTTCGACAAAATCAACTTGAGGCAATATGCTGACAATTACATTGATTTTACTTTCCGTCCCGGTTTGAGATGTATTATTGTTTGTACAGCCGGACAAAACCAAAGAAGCACCTATTAAGAATATTGTAAAAATTGAAACAAAAAATATTTTTTTCATAATAGCTTGGTTAAATTATACTTGGCATTTTTGGCAATAGCCGTAAAATTCAAGCGAATGATTAACAATATTAAACTTGTTCTGCGTGGCAATTTGTTTTTCCTGTTTCTCCAAATGATTGCCCATTTCAACTTTTCTGATTGAATGGCAATTTAAACAAACAAGGTGATGGTGATGATCTTGCGGTATTTCATAATAATCAACGCCATTAATCGTGTTTTTTATGACAATATTATTTTTCGTAAGAAATTGTAATTCGCGATAAATTGTGGATCGATCAGGTTTAACCTTCTTCACTTTTAATTCTTCGAGCAATTCTTGTTTTGATAAAAGACAATGGCTCTCAGACAAGGCATCAATAATCGCTTTTTTTATTTTTGTCAGGCGGCCGCCGGAAGACTGAATTGTTTTGTGGATTGTTTTCATAAAATTATTGCACCATTGTTGCATTAAATATATGACAAGCCATTTGATATGTCAAAAAGGAAAGGAAAGAAAAGAAATACATCAGCCAATACTGCGTATACGGTTACACTTTATATGGTACCACTATTTTTGTTACCCAAATTTGCCAATGGTGCAGGATTATACCATCGGCAATCTTCCTATAAACTGCAAACGTTATCAGTTAAACGTTGCCCCTCCGCTATTCCAAAAAAGCCACGGCCCTGCGGGCCGCGCCTTCTTCGGTTAGCTGATAATCAAAGCTGGCTCGGAAACGCGAAATTAATAAAAATCACCAACCCGAATAACAGCAGGCTGAAGGCAAAGATAACGTATCCCCAGACAGATTCCGCCTCCTCCTTTCCTTCATTGACCTGCAGGTACAGCCCGCTCCCCCCGTACAAAAGCGCGATCAGGGCAAAAGGGACATCCAGCAGGCGCATAAGAAAAATCGCCGCGCTGGCCATAAAATCATTCCGGAACGCCAGCGCTACCGCCACATAGGCAAAAGCGAGGATGAAGAACAGAACAGCGCTGACATTGTGAAGATTTTTGGTTGTGTTCATAGGAAGAAGCGAAAAAATACGTTCTGAACGGAGTAAGGCCCTGAGCTTGCCGATGGGCCGCAATGAAGTGAGGGCGAACTTTTGAAAATCTGCGAACGCGATGACGTTGCCGAAAAAATTTTTGAAAGTTCGAGAATTTTCCCTTCTGAATGTATCTATTTTATCAAAAACCGACTGACGAAACAACATGACGAAATGACGAAATGACGAAATGACAAGAGAGTATTATTGAAATCATTTCTTTTTTGTCATATCTTTACCTCGTCATTTCATTTAATTACTATGAAATTAAGTCACGATGAAGTCAGGCACATCGCCACACTCGCCCGCCTGGGGCTGACGGATGAAGAGGTGGAAAAATTCTCCACCCAGCTATCGGATATTTTAACGCATGCCAAAAAACTGGATGAGGTGAACACCGAAGGCGTGGAACCGATCGCGCAGATCACAGGGCTAAAAAATGTGTTATTTGAAGATAAAGAAAAAGGCTGTGAATTTACGGATGAACTTTTAAAACAATCCCCGCAGGACGTGCAGGGCCATATGATAAAGGTCAAAAATGTTTTTAAATAAAAACATTTTTGAAATTTTCAATTTTCAATGATCAACCTATCTCTCGCCGACACACACAAAGGGCTTAAAGAAAAAAAATTCTCCTCACAGGAATTAACTGAAGCATATCTGGACAGGATTAAAAAAACAGATGATAAGCTGAACGCGTATGTGACGGTGGCAAAAGAAACGGCGCTGGAAGCGGCGAAAAAGGCGGATAAGGACGGGAGATTCGAAAGTCCGGTAGCGGGTGTGCCGATGAACCTGAAAGACATCATCTGCACCGCCGGCATTAAAACCACTGCCTGTTCCAAAATACTGGAAAACTACACCCCGCCCTATGACGCGGACGTATGGGCACGGCTGAAAAAAGCGGGGGCGGTATTGCTCGGCAAAGCCAACACCGACCAGTTCGCCATGGGCAGCAGTTCGGAAACAAGTCATTTCGGGGTGACAAAAAACCCGTGGAATCTGGAACGTGTGGCCGGCGGGTCTTCCGGCGGGCCGGCGGCCAGCGTGGTGGCGGACCAATGCGCATTCGCCATCGGTACAGACACAGGCGGAAGCATAAGACAGCCCGCCAGCCTGTGTTCCTGCGTGGGGCTGAAAGTAAGTTACGGGCGGGTGCCGCGGTACGGGGTCATCTCATACGCCTCGTCTTTCGATACCATCGGCCCTTTAACCAAAACCGTGGAAGACGCGGCCTTGGTTTTGAATGTGATCGCCGGCCAGTCCGATAACGACAGTACCACGCCCGACCAGCCCGTGCCGGACTACACCAGCTTCCTGAAAACCGATATGAAAGGCGTTAAGGTGGGGGTGCCGGCAGAGTATTTTAAAAACGTGGATCCGGAAACCATAACCGTGGTCAATCAGGCAATTGAGACGCTCAAAAAACTCGGGGCTGAAGTGATCGATGTCAGCCTGCCGCTCACCCGGTACGCCATCCCGGCTTACTACCTGCTGGTCAAATCCGAAGCCAGCGCCAATATGGCGCGGTACGACGGCATCAAATATGGCCGCACCACGGATGAAGCAAGGGAGCTTTTGGATATCTATATGGGGTCCCGCGCGGAAGGGCTCGGCGATGAGGTCAAACGCACGATCATGCTGGGCACCTATTGCCTGTCCGCGGGATATTATGATGCCTTTTATTTAAAAGCCGCTAAAATCCGCGCGCTGATGAAACAGGAATATGAAGCCGTTTTTAAAAAAGTGGACGTGCTGACAGCGCCCACCTCACCCTTCACCGCCTTTAAGATCGGGGCAAAAATGGATGATCCGCTGGCCATGTACGCGGCCGACACCCTGACGGTTCCCGCCGGCATCTGCGGTTTGCCCAGCCTATCCGTTCCCGCCGGATTCGATAAAAACGGGCTCCCCGTCGGTCTGCAGATTTTGGCGGACCAGTACAAGGAGGAAAACCTGTTCCATGCGGGCCACGCGTTTGAAAAAGCAACGGAATGGCATACCAAAAAACCAGCTCTCTAGCCAGAACGCAGGACTAAGGACACAGAACGCAGCCGGAGATCAGAGCTGCAGAAACCAGTTCTGGTCGCTGGCAACTGGTCACTGCTGCTGGCTCCATGTTGTACGAACAACGAAAGGCGTAAATAGGATAACTGCCTGTTACAAAAAGACCGCATTCAGGGCGGCCTTTAGTTCATTCCGTAATGTCTGAGCGCGGACATCGGCTTTGATATTGATCTTTGTAAACAGGACGTCCGGGTGGTTTTCGCTCAGATATTCCCATTCCGATTCCGAGGTGGACATGAGCATCCGGAGTTCCCCGCGGGTGATCAGCCCCTGATTCAAAAAATGATCCGCGTTCGTAAGGATCATCTTCAGGCGCTCAAGGGTGGTCCGGTCATCCCAATGACCGTTGATGGAAGGCCCCTCTGTTTTTATGGGGCAGGTTTTCATCTTTCACATCTTTCAAATCCTTTTATTATATCATTTCTTAGCCAAAAAATCAAGCCCCCGCCCTTAATTTTTGACTAAACGAAAAAACTAAGTATAATGGGGTACCGTTGTAAACCGACCGATGACCTATGAAGAAAACTGCCCCCAGCTATTCGCGCTTCGAAGACCGGATGAAAGGTATTCTGCAGGAACAGCTCATCCGGGAAAACAATGTCGCCGCCAAAGCCCACAAGATCATCAGCGACGGGCACGCAGAGGTTTTTATGGCAGGCGGACACAAAGAAACAATGCGGGGTACGGATCCTGCCGGTTTTATGGAAGCGGTCCGTAAAAAAGTGGAACAGCTGAGAACGGTGGATTTGAAAAACCATGTCCTATGCCGCCACCTTAAAAAGGGGCAGGTGAGCCCGCTGGCTGAAGAGGCGCTTTACTGGGATATGAGAATACCGGATGATCAGTGCCAGCTGGATCCCGGGGCAGCCCAGGCTATTTTTGATACCCATGAAAAACTGAGCCAGCTGCCCAAAGAGGCCCACCAGATCATGGCGCCCCGAAAAATCAGGAGGGCGTTTTCAGGCGACAGCACAGAATCCGGGCAATCCTTTTCCCCGATTTACTTTTTCGGCTATTCTCTGGGGCATGGGGTCCGCACCGGTATTTACTCCGCACTGATCGCCCAGAAGCTTAAGGAAGAGGAGGAAAAATCGGTCGACCCAACCGTTATGGCCCTTACGGGCTTTTTGCACGACATCGGAAAAATACAGGGAAAAATATTTGACATTGTCCGCAGTGACAAAAAACTGACTGAAAAAGACCGCCACCTGCTGGAACTCATCCGCCTGCATCCTGTGGTGGGCATGGTGGTATGGAATGAGATCCTCGAAAAGGGGTATATGAAAGAATATCGGAAGATCATCAATGCCGTTGTCGTCCACGACCAGATACGGGACGGCATGCTCCAGCACCATGTACGGCCGGACGGCAAGGGTTATCCCCGCGGTTATAATATAGACCCCCTGAACATCCCGCTGGTCAGCCGGATTATGTCTGTGGCTGATTGTTTTGATGCCATGACCAGTCACCGGAAATACGCGCAAAGAAAAGAAAACTCAACGGAATACGCCTATGAAGAATTAAAACGGTGTTCCGGTTTGCCATGGGACCAATCCGTCACCCGTCATCAAAATGCGGAAGGACAATTTGACCCGGCAATCGTCAAAACATTTCTGGAAATCAGTCCGCAGCCGGTGTTTTATGAACCCGATGCCTTAAACGATTAGGAGGCTTTGTCTTTTAACAGGCTTTCCTATATAATCACCGCAGAAAATAATCAAATAAAATGAACCTGAGCGTTGATTTCTGCGGTATTGAATTCCCGAACCCCACGGTGCTGGCCTCGGGATATTTAGGGGTAACGGGGGCAAGTCTGGCCAATTGCGTGAAGCACGGCTGCGGCGGCGTGACCGGAAAGACCCTGTTTTTAGAAGAGCGCCCCGGCCACCCGAACCCCACGGTGCTGACCTTCCCCGGCGGCATCATCAACGCGGTCGGTTTGTGCGGGGAGGGGGTCAAAGAAGGCCGGCATGAATTCGAAGTCTTCAAGTCCGCCTGCCCGAACAACCCGCTCATCGGCAGTGTGGCCGGCAAAAATATAAAAGAACTGGCAGAATGCGCCGAGATCATGGACAGCCACCCCGTGGACATGCTGGAACTCAACTTTTCCTGTCCGAATGTGGACGACGAGATGGGCCGCCCCTTTGCCTGTGACCCGAACATGACCGCGGACGGGGTGAAGGCGGTGCGGAAGGTGACTAAAAAACCCATCACCGTGAAACTGTCGCCCAATACCCCCCTGATCGGCCTCATCGCCCAGCGCGCGGAAGCCGAAGGCGCCGACGCCATCACCGCCGTGAACACCATGGGGCCCGGCATGCTCATCGACATCCACATGCGCCGCCCCATCCTGGCCAACAAAGTCGGCGGGGTGAGCGGAATGGCTTTAAAACCCATCGCGGTGCGGTGCGTGTATGAGATCTATCGGCACGTCAGGATCCCTATCATCGCCACCGGGGGCATCATGAACGGCAAAGACGCCATCGAGATGATGATGGCCGGCGGCAGCCTGCTGGGTATCGGCTCCGCCATCGCCTGCCACGACATGAAAGCCTTCAACCTGATCACCGACAAGATCAAATCCTTCATGAAAGAAGAAGGCTTTACGGATGTTGCAGAGCTGGTAGGCTTAGCGCATGAATAACCAATCGAGGGCCCAATAGAGGGCCCAATAGACGAATATCTATCAACTAAATATCAATCAATTGGGCCTTCAATGGGTCTTCAATAGGAAATATTATGACCATCCTCTCACTCAAAGTAACGGACATCATCAGCGAGAATAAGTCATTCAAGACCTATGTTTTTAAGCATGGCTTAAACGCTCATCCGGGCCAGTTCGTGATGGTGTGGATGCCGGGCGTGGATGAAGTGCCGATGAGCGTCGGCTGGGTGGAAGCAAATGAATTCCGCATCGGCATCTTCAAAGCCGGCGACTGCACCACCGCCATCCATGAGCAGATCAAAGTGGGTGACCGGCTGGGTATCCGCGGGCCGTTCGGCAAAGGATTCGACCTGAAAGATTATAAAAAAATCACATTAGCCGGCGGCGGCTGCGGCACCCCGCCCCTGCTCGCCCTGGCGCAGGAAGCCGCGAAAACAGGCGTAAACATCACCGCCATCATCGGCGCGCGGAGTGAGGAATTGCTGATCTATGAAAACGAATTCAAAAAACTCGGCTGCACCGTGCGGATCTCCACGGATGACGGAAGCAAAGGGCATAAAGGATTTGTGACAGACGTGCTGAAAAAAGAACTGGAAAAGAAAAAAACCGACGCCGTTTACACCTGCGGCCCGGAAAAGATGATGGTAAGAGTGGTCGAACTCGCCCAGAATCAAAACATCCCCTCACAAGTCAGCCTGGAACGGTTTATGAAATGCGGGTTCGGCATCTGCGGACAATGCTGTATCGACGGCACGGGTCTGCGCGTCTGCAAAGACGGCCCCGTGTTCAGCGGGGAGACCGCCATGAAGCACCGCGAATTCGGAAAATACACGCGGAGCGCGTCCGGGAAACGGATCGACCTGTGATTATTTTTTCCTCAGACGCGCGTATTTCTGAGTCAGTTTCATGATCTCTTTCAGCAGGTCTGCCCCGTTTTCAAGCAGAGAACAGGATTCCACAAAACTGCTGCCCGCGTACGCCTGATCGGTCTTTAAGCGTTTGATATGTTCCTGATAACTCCGGTTGATCAGAGGGTCCACTTGGTTGACCTGGTCGAAAAAATGCCGGTAATCAGTGATCTTATGGGGAAATTCGCGCCGGACCGCCTCGAGCGCCGGCTCGATCTTTGAATAGATCTTATCGATGCTTTTTAGGGATTCAGGGGAAAGCGACAGCGATGAGCGTTTCACGGATCGGGACTGGAACCCCAGGTTCTTAGCCGTGTCCGCGAGCTGCTCCGCCAAATTGCTGATGCGTACCAGAAATACCACCTTTTTAGCCTCGATTTCCGTCAGCGGCCGGCGGGACAGCTCCAGAAGCGCCTTTTCGATTTTCTCATCCAGCAGGTCGGCCAGGACCTCGTATTTTTCGACCAGATTAAAATCCGCTTTTTCCGGACGGCGGACAAATTCAACCGCTTTTTTATAAAATTTTGAGGCGACGTAAAGCGAATGCGAAATCTCTTTTTCAATCAGGCCAAAACTCCTGGAATTGGATTTGGGAAGCCTGGCGGGCAGATATTTGGTGGTGATCAGCAGTTCCTCCTCATCGCTTTGAAGCAACCGTCCGACCAGCTTTTTAAGCGGGGTGATAAGAAAAAGAAAAAGCACAGCGGCCACCACATTAAAAATGGTGTGCGCGTTAGCGATCTGCTGGGCCTGGGACCCGCCAAAGGACGCGATAAAATGCGCGAACGGGCTGACAAACGGCCAGATGAGGATTACACCCATAAAATTGAAGATGGCGTGGGCCAACGCGGCCCGTTTGGCAAACACATTCAGCCGGAAGGAGGTGTAAAACGCGGTCATGGTCGTGCCGATGTTCGTGCCCAGCAGGATGGGGATTCCCTGCTCCAGCGACAGGACCCCGCTCGCCGCCAGGACGACCACCAGACCCGTCGCCACACTGCTGGAATGGACCAGCGCCGTAAAAAAGAGCCCGGTCAGGAGGGCAAGATAGGGATTGGCAAAATTAGAAAAAAGGTCGATGACAACCGGATGGCCTTTAAGCGGGGTAATGGCTTCTGAAATCAGGTTTAAACCAAAAAACACCAGCCCGAAATAAAAAATCCCTTTTCCGATATACCGGTAAGACCTGCCGAAAAAACTCAGAATAAAACCAATGATGATAAAAATCGGGGCATACGCCGTGAGTTTAAAAGCGACCAGCTGGGCCGTTACCGTGGTCCCCACGTTCGCTCCGATGATCACGCCCAGGCTCTGGGCCAGCGGAATGAGCCCGGCGCTCACCAGGCTGATCGTAATAACCGTGGTCGCCGTGCTGGACTGGATCAGCGCCGTAAAAAGCATGCCGACCAACCCCCCGGTAAACCGGTTTTTCGTGGCGCGGGAAAGCAGTTTGCGGAAACGGTCACCGGCAAGATGCAATACCTTCCGGCTGAAATTCTCGATCCCATGGATAAAGAGGATAAGGCCGACCAGGAACGCCATCACGATTTTCCAATCGATCATGTTTTTTGTGTTTATTGGTTAAACCTATTATAGCAAATCAAAAAAATTGAATTAATCAAAAAAAACGATATAATAAAATAACCCTCTTATTATTAACCTATAAATACCATGACTAATTCAGATGGAGGTTGCGGATGCGGTGATTGCAAAAAAGACGGCGGCTGCGGATGCGGCAACTGTAAATAAACCATAACAAAAACCCTGATCATGATTGCATAATTCGGGGTTTTTGTGGTATCCGGATTTATGTCATCATCTCCTCCACCCGCGCGCGAAAGGAATGAAAAATAAATCAAGTCACCCGCCGTCATCACTTTTTAGGAGGTTTGCCAGGAAGGGAAATGGTAAAAGCCGTGCCTTTATTCAATTTAGATTCAAACGAGATCTGACCCCCCAGGGAACGGACGATCCGCCGATCAGTGTTCAGGTTGATGCCGAGCCCTTCCGTATGGACCTTAAGGGCATTTTCGGAACGGAAGAATTTAGTGAATATTTTGTCATGATCCATTTTAGGGATGCCAATACCATTATCCGCAATGATGATCTGATATTTATTACCGTTTTCTTTTTTAAGATGAACGGTGACTTCCGGTTTTTTGTCCGTTGAATAAATAATGGCATTGTTCAAAACATCTTTCAGGACTTTTAATAACAGATCCGCATCAGTTAAAAGATCGTAAGCGGCTTCACTATCCTGGCGATAGATTATTTTGATTTTCTTTTTCCGGGCAATGGGTTTGAGTTCATTAACCGCCTTCTTAAGCAATTGATCAAGCTGGGTTTTTTTCGGATTGATTTTTAATTTCCTGATGGAAGCTTCGGAGGCGTAAAGCAATTGATTCACCACATCGGCCATAATATCCGCGCATGATTTTATATCGGACAGATATTCTTTCTGGCGTGCCGTACACTTTTTATCTCTTAAAAGCAGATCCGTATACTGGCGGATCCCCGTTAAAGGTGTGCGGAGTTTGTGGGAAGCGACCGTTAAAAAACTGTCTTCAGCCCGAAGCAGCATTTTCTCATCCGTCACATCACGGATCCAGATAAAATGGCCGAAATAGCCATTCGCCTGAGAAGCATGGCCGATAAGACAGCGCAGACAGATCTCATAAATCCTGTCTCCTGCTTCGGCATCCATAATATTAGAAGGCTTACCGGCAAGACAGTTATCAACGTGTGCTTTTAAACGGTATTTAGCAAATTTCTTAAACAGTAATTTTAAAAGCCGGCCTTCATTATTACTCTTGGAGCCAATGATCTCCTTAGCCTCACGGTTGATGAACATGGGCTTGCCTGCATTGTCTAAAAGAATAGCCCCCGTCGACATGTTCTGGGCAACCTGAATGAGTTTTTCCTTTTCCTGTTTCAGCTTTTCGGAACGCTCTTTGATCCGGTAATAAAGGATATTGATCTTGGCCGCTTCATCCCGCCACCGTTCTGAAATAAGATAAATAGCCACCATAACAACAAACCAGACGAGAAAGATGGGAAGAACGATTCTAACCCCCTCCTCCACATCGTGAAACATAAAAGCGGTGGAAACGAGCCCAAGTGAATACATGCTGACCAGAACCCCAAACGTCTCCGCCATAATCAGCCTCCCCAAGGCCAGCTTATTGGTCTTCTGATAAAAATGATAAGCTTTGATTACGATAATAACACTGCCCGCGATTAAAAACGGCCAGCCGATAAGAAGGATAACGGAACGGATCATTTCAAAAGTCATAGTTATATTTTGTTTTTTATCTTACGCATAATATAAAGAAAAAATGGAAATCTGGAAAGAAGATAATTTTCCTGACAAAAGGGGGTCCCGCAATAGGGCAATGCTCAAGCTTTCATAGATCCTTTTCATGGATTTAATCAAGCTTGTCCTCACTGCACAGCGCCCCCCTTCGCCCATGGCTACGGAGGGCTTGTTCCGTTCGGAACGCGTCACCCGCGTCTTTTCAAAATGGGACGGGTAGGTATAGGCAGGAGGGCTATTTTCCGGGGAAAGAGGAAAGTGATGAGTCTGCCGTTACGCAGTGAAGTGATTCCCGCCAAACGGGGAAATAAAGTAAGTATGACCTAAAAAATGAACAGCATTTTTAGGGATGCCAGATGAGCCCCATTGCCCAAATACAGACGTCAGCCGAAGAAGCTTCCGGAATTAAGCGCAGGAAGACTCACAGGCTATAAGTCCATTTTGGGGATGGCAGGCCCAGAAGGATTCGAACCCTCACCAACGGTTTTGGAGACCGGTATGCTACCATTACACTATGGGCCTTCCTCGGCATTTTACTTCACTCTACGCTTTCATGCAAACACCAAAACTGGTACAATCGCCCTGAACTTCTAATCAGTCTGCCATGAAAAAAGACATCGCGCTCGCGCTCCATAAGATCGGCGCCGTTAAATTCGGAGAATTCAAACTGAAATCCGGAATTATTTCCCCTATTTACATCGACCTGCGCCTGCTGGTTTCGTATCCGAAAGTCCTGAAACTGATCAGCCAGGCCATGATTGAGATCGCGGAAAAGCTGACATTTGATGTCATCGCCGGCATTCCTTATACCGCTTTGCCGATTGCCACCGCGATTTCTTTAGAAAAAGAATGGCCGATGGTCTACGCGCGAACAGAAGTGAAAGATTACGGCACCAAAAAGAAGATCGAAGGGGTGTATAAAGAAGGTGACACTGCACTCATCATCGATGACCTCATCACCAACGGAGATAGCAAATTCGAGACCATCATCCCCTTTGAAGCATCTGGTTTAACAATAAAAGACTTTGTGATTTTAGTGGACCGGGAACAGGGAGGTGGCCGAAAACTGGAGGAAAAAGGCTACAAACTTCATAGTGTCGTGGGCATCAACGAGATTCTGGACATTCTGAAAGAGGAGAAAAAGATCAGCGAAGAAGATTACGACCGATCCAAAAAATTCATTGCGGAAACACAGGTCTGATTATATTTGACATCTGACACCTGACCTTTTGGTTTTCATTAATCGTATCTCGAAGCTCGCAGTTAAAAGGAAAGAAATATAAACTAAATAACGTATAATAAAGAAATATAAACTAAATAACGTATAATATATATAGTCTTCGTTTGGCGTATCTCGAAACTCGATCGGACATCGGATTGCGACAAACATTAGCCGATACAAGAATCGAGTTACGATAACCGATTAAATTATGCGCCCTATAAAGTGCGACAAAAAATCAGATAAACAGCTCGTTCTGTTAACCTTAAAAAACACGGATTATTTTGAATGTTTAGTTCAGCGCTACGAAGAAAAACTGGGCCGCTACATCCACCGGCTGACCCACCTGGACACTGAGATGATTGAAGACTTACTGCAGGAAGTGTTTTTAAAAGTCTACAAAAACCTGAACGATTATGACACGGATTTTTCATTCGGCAGCTGGATTTACCGCATCACCCATAACGAAGCCATCAGCCACTTCCGAAAAACGGACAAGCGGCCTAAAACCGTTCAGATCGACAATGAAGAAGGGGTGAATTTTTTAAACATCCTGCCCGACGACATCAATTTGAGAGATGATTACGTGCAAAAAGAACTGGCGCAGAAAGTCCGCAAACTCATCGACGGACTGCCGGAAAAATACCGGGCGGTCCTCATCCTGAAATTCCTGGAAGAAAAAAGTTATGAGGAGATCAGCGACATCTTAAAAATTCCGGAAGGAACCGTTGCCACCCAGCTCAACCGCGCCAAAGCTCGATTTAAACAACTTGCTATAGAAAACCACCTTCATAAACCCGATAACCAATAAACCATGTCACAACTTGCCAAATCCATCATCGGAAAAATCAAGAAAGAAAAGGTAAAACCGACCCCCAAATGGATATTCCTGTTTAGGCGGTCAGTGATATGGGGATTGTTTGCCCTCTCGGTGTTGTTCGGCAGTATGGCTGTGAGCATCATCCTGTTCCAGTGGCGGGATATGGATTACGCGGTTTACAGGGAAATGGGCAGTAGTGTGGCAGGTTTTTTGCTTCTGGCCCTGCCCTATTTCTGGCTGGCCCTGCTCATCGGCTTTCTGGCGCTGGCCAACTATCACCTGCGCCACACTAAATCCGGTTACCGCCATAACGTATTTGCCATCATCGGACTAAGTTTAGTCATCTCAATTCTTTTCGGCGCCGGCCTGTACGCCGCCGGTATTTCCGAAAATCTGGAAAAAACCTTCCGCAGAATCCCCTATTACGAGCGTCTGCATTTTGGCAAACGGATGATCTGGAACAACCCGGATGAAGGCTCTCTGGCCGGCACGATTATTCACATGGGAGACGGCCGGATCATCCTATTGCAGGATTTAAAAAAAGAACCCTGGCGTGTAGACATTCAAAAGGCCAAAATGCGCCGGGAATTTGAAATAAAACAGGGAGTCCGCATTCGACTGATAGGAACAGCAACCGGTGATTACAAATTCAAAGCGTTCAGCGTTGCCCCCTGGCTCCGTCCTATGGAACCTCCGCCCCTTTTCCGGCAGATGGAATTAAAAAAATGAAAGAAATCAATATATTAAACGTAATAAGGGGTGAGACAATCGATTGCTCACCATTCATTATTATTTAAATTAAACATTATGATTACAATAAACAAAATCATCCCGACTGGTATAGCCACTTTGGTTATTTTGATGGCTGTTGCCTTCAGCACATCTGCCGATGAAGGGGATGAAACACGGGGGAAAGGCATGCGTTTCAATGCAGAAAATCATGAAGCCGTAATGGAAGCCGTTGAAAAATGCGATTACGACGCCTGGTACAACCTGCTGACTGAAAACGGCAATGAACCGCCGATCCTTGAATCCATCAATGAAGGGAACTTTGAACGCTTCTGTGAGATGCATGAACTTCGCCAGAAAGCCCGTGAAATCGCCGAAGAACTGGGTCTTCCGCAAAAACGAATGGGAAAAGGAGGCTTTAAAGGCCATGCCCCTTACCCTGAACTGACCGACGAGCAAAAAGCCGTTATGGAACAGGTGCGGGAACTGATGCAATCCGGTGACCGTGAAGGCGCCCAGACACTTATGGAAGAAGCCGGCATGCCTTTTGGTAAAACCATAGGCAGAAAATCCGGCCGCTGGAACCAAGCCCAATAAATCTGATTAGGAAATGACATACTCCCCGACGCAAGCGTCGAGGTATCTAGGTTAGACCTTCAAACA
>CAZIDW010000024.1:4368-16992 GCA_964538225.1 uncultured Candidatus Peribacteria bacterium | reverse complement strand
TTTGACTTTTTTGAAATTTGTAATTTGCCCCTTCGGAGCGTAACTTGTAACTGGTAACTCGATTGTCGCAAGTTACAAGTTACGAATTACAAGTTACAAATTTCGTCAGGTGTGCGTTAGCGATAAATCATTTCATTCCGGTGGACGCCCACGCCGATGAAATTGACCGGCACGCCCACCAGTTCTTCGATTTTTTTGATATACATCTGGCAGTTTTTCGGCAGATCGGAAAAATGCTCTGTTTTACTGATATCTTCCTGCCACCCTTCCATATCGACAGTGTCCACTTCCACATGTGCAAAATCATCCAAAGAAGCCGGGATAGAGGCGATGGGGGTTCCGTCCAGTTTATAACCCGTCCCGATCTTCAGGGTTTTCAGCCCGCTTAATACATCCAGCTTGGTCAGATTGATGCTGGTCACGCCGTTGATGCCTACTGCGTTTCTGACCGCGGTCAGATCCAGCCAGCCGCAGCGCCGCGGACGGCCGGTGGTAGAACCGTATTCCGCCCCCTGCTCGCGGAGCATATTCCCTTCCATCCCGCCGAGTTCAGTGGGCAAGGGGCCGGCGCCCACCCGGGTGGTATAGGCTTTGACGATTCCGATGATATTATCGATTTTATTCGGCGGGAATCCCAGACCGGTGCTGGCTCCGCCGCTGACGGTACTGGAGGAAGTCACGTAAGGATAGGTACCATGGTCGATGTCCAGATGCGCCCCTTGCGCGCCTTCGATCAGGATATTCTTGCCGGCGGTATGATACTGATGAAGCAGTTCGGTGGTATCAGCGGCGTATTGTAAAATCAGATCAGCGGTATCATTGTGGTAATTGATCGCTTCTTCAATATCAAAATCAAATCCATAGCACTTCATATGGCGCTCAGCGTTCCGTCTGAATTTTTCGGCAAACCCGTTTAAATCCGCCAGGTCGGCTACCCGGATACCGATGCGGGAGACTTTGTCGGTATAGGCCGGCCCGATTCCCCGTTTTGTGGTTCCTACTTTAGTTTCCCCTTTTACTTTTTCCTGGATGACATCGATCTCTTTATGGTAATCAAAGATCAGATGCGCCCGGTCGCTTATAAACAGCCTGCCGTGCAGGTCGATTCCTTCTTTTTTAAGCGCTTCGATCTCATCCAGAAGCGTGGGGATATGGATAACAGTGCCGTTGCCGATCACGCACACTTTATTTTTATGCAGGACGCCGGACGGGAGCAGATGGAAGATGAATTTGCGGGATTTCCCCTTTTCGCTGACGCAGATGGTGTGGCCGGCATTGGCCCCGCCCGCGCACCGGGCGATCACATCATATTGTTCGGAAAAGATGTCTA
This sequence comes from uncultured Candidatus Peribacteria bacterium, assembly GCA_964538225.1. Taxonomy (GTDB): domain Bacteria; phylum Patescibacteriota; class Gracilibacteria; order UM-FILTER-43-11; family UM-FILTER-43-11; genus JAFGCR01. The sequence continues at coordinate 15,662 of CAZIDW010000024.1, read as the reverse complement.
CGAGTTTCCCCTTTCCTTCATCCCCCCATTGGGTGCCGGCAACATAAACAACCTGCCCCAGTTTTTTTATAATATCGGCTTCGTTTTTGATATGAAAAGTCATTGATTCGGGTTTAAAGACCTTGAAAAGCGTACCAAACAGGGGGGAGTAAGTCAATTTTAACAATTTATGACCAGAAACCAGCGCTCCGGAATCCGATCCTGGTCACTGGCTACTGGTCACTGTCTTTGATTTCATTCAGAAACTGTTTTAATAAGTCTGCGGGTAAACCCACCACATTCCAGTAATCTCCTTTGATCCGCTTTATCCACTTCCCTCCCCTGCCCTCGATGGTCATGGAGCCGGAGCGTTCGCGCCACTCGCCGGAATCCAGATACTCCTCGCGTTCGGCATCACTGAAATCACGGAAATAAAGCCGGGTCTTTTCAAAGCCCGTCCATTGTTTGCCGACCGACCGGTTGATGAGGGCAAGCCCGGAATACACGTCGCAGTAAGACCTGCGGTACCGGTCAATAGTCCGACGGGCGTCTGCACGGTTTTTGGGTTTAATTGACAAACTCCCGTCTGAAAGCACCACAAATGTATCACAGCCGAGCACCCACTTGCCGGGATGTTTTTCAGCCACTGCTTCCGCTTTCCTTAAGGCAATATTCTTAGCAATGGCATGCCAGCGCTTTAATCCGTTGGCGTGTTCATCGATATAGCTGGGGACCGCCTTAAAACGGATACCTATATCCTTTAAAATCTGTTTGCGCTGAGGGCTTTTGCTGGCAAGGATTAATTTATTTAACATACTGATCGATATCTGATGGATTGCTAATGGATTGTTAATGGATGTCAGTCAGCTGTCAGGTGTCAGCTGTCAGATGTCAGGTGTGTCAGATGCCAGCTGTCAATCAGATGTCAATCAGCGGATCTTCTTATTAAGTTCCTGGATAGCCCGGTTCAGCTGATCATCGCCCGTGTCATCATTGACCACTTTGATATCCGGCTCGATGCCGTTATCCTGGATGCTGTGCTGATGGGGTGTCAGCCATTCCGCGACCGTGAGTTTCAGACTGCTGGAATCCTGGAAATAATTCACTTCCTGCACGGTGCCTTTGCCGAACGTGGTCTCGCCGATCACCGTGGCGGCTCCGTGGTCTTTCAGGGCTCCGGCTACGATTTCGGATGCGGAAGCGCTGCCCTGGTTGGTCAGAACGACCAAGGGGTAATCCTTCAGCTCCCCGTCCCGGCTGGTGGACTGGGCGAAATTGAAATAATTATATTTGATGCGCGCCACCGTGGTTTGGGCCGGAAAAAAGAAATTCAATACGCCGATGGCCACGTCCAGCAGCCCGCCGGGATTGTCCCGCACATCCAGGATGACCCCTTTGATCTTGGGGTTATTAGAGATGATATCGACCACTTCCTGCATCTTTTCGGGCGCGTTTTTATTGAAGTTCAGCAGCTGGATATGCATGATATTCCCCCGCCCGACCACCTGGTATTCCAGGGGTTCGATGGTGATCACGTCGCGCGTGACTTCAATCACTTCCGTGCGGGTGCTTCGTTTAACGGTCAGTTTCACGGCAGTGCCTTTCGGCCCTTTGATACGGTTGACTACCTCGTAAAGCGTGGCGCCTTCCGTGTCAAAATCATCTACTTTCATGACGATATCTCCCGCCCGCACTCCCGCTTTTTCAGCAGGAGAGTTCTTAATGGGTGCGACAATGGTCACCCGCCCCTCATCATTCACCCCTATAAACGCGCCGATGCCTTCGATCTCCCCGTCAAACTCATCGCTGAAGGCGGAATTCTGCTCTGAATCCATGTAAGCGGTGTACGGGTCACCCAGTGAATCCACCATCGCCCGGATGGCCTCATCGGACATCTTGTCCGCCGGCAGGCTGTCCTGCTCCACGTAACTGGAGTTGATGAGCTCCCAAATACTCACGATCTTCTGGAGCGGGGGCTCGAAGGTCTGGATCACCTGGCGCTGGGAACTCGCTGTGGTCCTCAGATCCACCAGGTCCATCTTATAGATTATCCGGGCGGCCTCCGCACGGTTGATGCGGTGATAGATACCGAAATAATCCGGCCGTTCCGGTTTTACGACGCCCAACTCCATCGCGCGCATGACCAGGGCTTTCACATGACTGTTCTTTTCCACGTCCGTGTAAGGCGTTTTGCCCACCCATCGGCGCGGAATAGGGATGCTGCGGGAATGGAATAAAAGCTCCAGTGCCTCAAAAATGGTCAGCTTATTGTAGGGGTTTATCTTTTTCTGCCGGTCGCTGAGTATCCCCAGACGGAGGGCATCCTGAAAATACGGCGCGTACCAGGCGGTGTCGCGCGTGTCTTCAAACGGAAGGTCTATCCGAATGTCTTTTTTAAAATCCGGATTATTGAGCAGGACCAGGTATTTGATAAATTCCGCTTTGGAGATGATGAGATCCGGCCGGAACAGGGGCTTATCGGGAAAGACATCGTTCCGGCGGAGATAATGGATCGGATAAAAATATTCGGAATCCTGAGGGATGTCATCAAACGCAAACGCGCCGGTATTAAAAACAAATATGCTGACCAAGAGGCCAGCCAGGATTTTTTTGATCGTTTTCATCAGAAAAGACGTTAAAGGAATAAATTTAAAGTTTAATGCCAGGTACCGGGAATCGCAGACAGAGAGCTTTAACCTCATCTTTGATCTCATTAAGCGCCTGATCATCATTCAGGGCGCCCATTGTCCGGTGAATCCAGTCGGCAACTTTTTCCATCTCCGGCTCCTTCATGCCGCGGGTGGTGACGGCGGGCGTGCCCAGCCGGATGCCGGAGGGGTCAAAGGGGGAACGGGGGTCATCCGGTATAGTGTTTTTGTTGAGCGTGATCCCCACTTTATCCAGCGCCACCTGTGCTTCCTTGCCGGGGATCCCCCGGTTGGTCAGATCCGCCAGAATCAGATGAGTGTCCGTTCCGCTGGTCACCAGCTCAAAACCCTTTTCCTTCAGGGCTTCAGCCAGATGACGGGCATTTTTTTTAATCTGCCGTGCGTATTCTTTGAATTCCGGCTGAAGCGCTTCTTTAAACGCCACAGCTTTGCCGGCGATGGTGTGGTCGTGCGGGCCGCCCTGCAGGCCGGGAAAAACAGCTTTATCAATGGCTTTGGCGTATTTTTCCTTGCACAGGATGATAGCACCGCGCGGCCCGCGCAGGGTCTTGTGGGTGGTGGTGGTGATGACGTCGAAATACGGCACCGGGGATTCCAGCACTCCGCCGGCCACCAGTCCGGCCGTGTGGGAGATGTCCGCCATGGCGATGGCCCCGACTTCGTCTGCGATCGCCCTGAATTTTTTCCATTCGATGTCCCGCGGATAAGCCGTGAATCCGGCCACAATCAGTTTCGGTTTGTGTTCAAGCGCCATTTTTCGCACCTCTTCCATATCCAGCCAGCCGGTCTTCTTATTCACGCCGTACTGCACAAAATCATATGCCCGCCCGGAAAACGCGATGGGCAGGCCGTGGGTTATGTGGCCGCCGTGGTCCAGCTTCAGCCCCATGACCTTGTCGCCGAACTCCAGCAGGGCAAAATACACGGCAGTATTGGCCGGGGAGCCTGAATACGGCTGGACGTTGGCATGCTCTGCGCCGAAAAGCTCCTTGGCCCGGTCGATAGCCAGGTTTTCAATGGTGTCGATGTTTTCCTGGCCGCCGTAATACCGTTTGCCCGGATACCCTTCTGAATATTTATTGGTCAGTACCGAGCCACAGGCTTCCAGCACGGCTTCAGACACATAATTTTCGGACGGAATCAGCTCGATGCCTTCCGACTGGCGGCGCTCTTCTCTTTCAATGGCGCGGTGGATCTCCGGATCCTGTTTTTTGATATGATCGTACATAAAAAGGGAGGGTTAAGGGGTCAGGAATGGCAGGAGTAGAGGTTCTGGTCGGTCACAATCAGGTCGATGGATTCATCATCAATATCTTTCGGGACATAATCAAGGACTTGCTCTTCGTAAGCCAGAGCGACTTTCAGGGAGGAACCGTATTCCGCCAGGTAGCGGTCATAATACCCTTTCCCCATCCCGATACGCTCGCCTTTTTTATCAAATGCAACGCCCGGGACGATGATCAGCTCTACGGCGTCATCATAAACGCTGTTCGGATCCTCATCCACCGGTTCCGGGACGCCTTCATATCCTTTTTTTAAACGAAGCGGCCGTTTAACGGGCACAGCCTGCAGATGACTCTTTCCCCGGATCACCGGCAGATAAAGCTGTTTGGCGCTCAGGTATTTGTCGATCAGCTTACGGGTGTCCGCCTCATCTCTTACTGAATAATAAAAAAGGATGTGGTGTGCGTTTTTAAACGCGGAAAGCGATTCCAGATTTTCAGCGATCTTACGGTCTTTTTCCGCACGCGTTTTCTGATCAAGGCTTTCCCTTGACTTAAGCGCCTTGCTTCGGATTTTGACTTTTTCATCCATGGTTATGCCTGGTTAATAATACCGCGCTATTGCCCGAACACCTCTTTGGCCATTTCGATGACCGACGGGTCGCTGTCGGCCGGTTTTATACCTGCCTGTCCGGGCTTTGATGAGTTCATTTGAATTACAGGCAGATTCGATTCAGGATCTTTTTTTTCTTCCTTTACCGGTTTTAAATCCACTTTTTTCAATTCAAGTTTAAGGGTTACTTTGGTGCCAAGGACTTTTTTAAACGCCTGCAGGATCTCATTCTGATTCGTGGGCTTGGCCACCTTTTCCATCATGGTGTTTGACCTGAAGCACAAGTAGAGATTTCCCTTTTCCATCTTAACAGGGTCACTGTCCATAAAAGACATACGGATAAACGGCGTATCGATGTTTTCAGCCACCCGCTGCCAGTTTTCTTTCACGGATTCCAGTGTCAGGTCCTCCGGCGGTTCTGTTTCTTTTTTGACTTCATCTTTTTCTTGGGGTACCCCTTTATCAGGCACCTCATGAGACGCGCCGCGCGTCTCTACAGTGCCGTCTTTTGTTGCCGCTGTATCGTCGGAAGTGGATTTTTCGGTTGAAACTTCTTTTGCCTTACTTTCGAATCCGCAGGCTTTCATCACCGCCACTTCCAGGGGCAGCTGGGGGATCAGCGCCTGGTTGATCTGCTGTTTGGCACCGGAAAAGATCTCGATATACAGGATGACTTCTGCCACCTTCTCACGGTCGTTCAGACCCAGCAGCATCTGTTCCCTAAGATAAGCGATGAGTTCCCGGCAAAACTGATTTAAATCCTGCCCCTGCCCGTTGATCTGGCTGATCATCTCTACAGCTCTGGCGGCATTCTTATTAAGCAGGCACTGGAAAAATTCCTCGATCATCATGTGGCCGGTGATGCCCAGATAATCCACCACCTCCTGGTAAATGACGGACCGGTCGATGGTCATCTGTTCAAACAGTCCGATGGCGTCCCTCAGCCCCCCGCCCGATATTTTGGCGATGAGCTCCAGGGCGTCGGGCTCGGCCTGCACTTTTTCCTGTTCCGCGATGTGTTCCAGGCGCTTGATGATATCGTCCTTTGAGATCCGCTTGACATTGAACTGCTGGCAGCGGGACAGGATGGTGTCCGGAATTTTGTGCACTTCGGTGGTGGCCAGGATGAAATACGCGTGCGAAGGCGGCTCTTCCAGCGTCTTTAAAAGTGCATTGAAGGCCTCTTTGGTGAGCATATGGACTTCATCGATGATATAAACCTTGGCCTTGCCCTGATTGGGCGCGAACAGGATTTTTTCCCTCAGCTCCCTGATCTCATCGATACCGCGGTTACTGGCCGCATCGATCTCGATCAGATCCACCAGCCGGCCGTTTGCAATGGCTTCGCAGTTCGGGCACTGATTGCACGGCTCCACACCTTCCTGAAGCTCGGAACAGTTCAGGCTTTTGGCGACGATCCGCGCCAGAGTCGTCTTCCCTGTTCCCCGCGGGCCGGAAAACAGGTACGCGTGCGTGAGCGACTGATGCCTGATGGCATTCCTGAGCGTGGTCACGATATGGTCCTGTCCTACAACGGATTTAAAATCCTGCGGACGGTATTTAAGATAAAGAGACATAGCTTGTTTGGTTGTAGTTGTGGTTATGGCAGCTGGTTGTTTATATTACCACAACTTTAATCACACTGTACGAGTAGCTATAACGGCACCCACAACTTTATTTATGAGGTAAAATCAGCTTACCAAAACTCCTTTTTATTTACAATCGTGTTTGCTAAAATAAGCTGGCCTTTTAATCAGGCTTTTTTTATGAAAAAACTGATACCGCTTTTATTTGCGCTTTTGCTTCTCACGGCCTGCAGCGGCCCGGAAAACAGGGAGCGCCCCACACTGGGGAATCCGGACGCGCCGGTTTTGATCGAGGAATTTTCAGATTTTCAGTGTCCCGCCTGTGGCCAGGTGGGACCGGCGCTTGACCAGCTGATCCGCAGAAACCCTTCGCTCGCGCGCCTGCAGTTTTATCATTTTCCCCTTTCTTACCACGAACACGCGTTCCGGGCGGCGGAAGCCGCGGAGTGTGCCGGCGACCAGGGAAAATTCTGGGAATTCGCTGAACTGAATTTTAAAAACCGGGAAAATCTGACGGAAGACAACCTTAAACTTTTTGCCGGTCATCTGGGTCTCGACCGCGAGGCGTTTGACCGCTGTCTGGACGGCCATGAGAAACGGGGCTGGATCAAAGATGATATCGAAGAAGGCCTGCGCCGCCAGCTTTCGTACACGCCGTCTGTTTACGTGAACGGCCAGCTGGTGCAGTGGGGCGGCGCAGAGGAATTTGAGGCATACCTTCGGTCAATTCCCAATGGCCAATGACCAATTTTCAAATAATATCCAATGTTTAATTTAAAAATCCAAAATTAATCTTGATATTAGATATTATAATTTCGGAATCATTTGGAAATTGGAAATTGTAATATTGGTCATTTAGCGAAGCGTTGTTCTTTATCCCTGTATTCCATTACCAGCGGGGTGCCGGTGAAACCGAATTCCTCCCGCAGGCGGTTTTCAAAATACCGCAGGTAGGAAAAATGGAAATATTTCTTCTTGTTCACGAATACCACAAAGCGGGGCGGGCTGACATCCGTCTGGGTCACATAAAATACTTTCGGCGGAATCCGTTTCGCGCCCGCAGGCTTATGTTTTTCCACCATTCTTTCAACAAAGTGATTCAGCTTAGCGGTGGGGATGCGTTTGCGGCGCTCAGCCATGATGAGATTCAGCTGGTCAAAGATCTGCCCCAGGTTTTTTTTGGTGACCGCGGACGTGAAGACCACCGGCGCCCATGAAAGAAACGGAAATTTTTTCTGCAGATGGCGGATATAAGCTCCGCGCCGTTCCGTTTCCGGCTGATCCGGGTCTTTTTTCAGATCCCATTTATTGGCCAGGATAATAAGGCCCTTGTTTTCTTTTAAGATCGTGCTGGCGATCTGCTGGTCCTGATGGCTGACCTCTTTATTGCTGTCGATCACCAGAAGCGCCACGTCGCACCGCTGAATGGACGACAGCGTGCGAAGGACGCTGAAATGCTCGATCCCCTTTTCTACTTTTCCCCGTCGCCGCATCCCTGCCGTATCGATAAAATTATAATCCTTTTTTTTATGGCGAATAAGCGTATCCGTGCTGTCCCGCGTGGTATGAGGCGTATCTGAAACGATGAGCTTTTCCTGATTTAAAAGCGCGTTGATGAGGGAGGACTTCCCCACATTGGTCTTCCCCACCAGCGCAACGTTCAGGTGGGTCTTATCGAACTGTTCCGTGACTTTGTAGGAAGGGCTTTTTTTAGTCAGAAAATGCCGCTCTTTCAGTCGGTCCACGATCTCGTTCGTCAGGCGATCAATGCCAGTATTGTGCAGGGCGGAAATGGGGATAGGGTTTCCCAGACCCAGTTCATAAAAATAAGCCAGACTGCCTTCCTCCGTTGACTGGTCGTCGCATTTGCTAACCACCAAAAGCACCGGCTTTTTATGTGATTCCCTGCGGAGCTGTTCAGCGGCCTTGAAATCATAACCCGTCAGCTCCTCTTTTTTGCTGGCCATAAAAAGCACCAGGTCGGATTCCCCAATGGCGATGCGGGCCTGTTTCTGCATATTGTCCTCGATGTCCGCGTCCGCCTTTTTCTCGAATTCCAGCCCGCCTGTATCCACCAGAAAGAAGTCCATCTCCGGATGGCTGACTTTGTAAAAAATACGGTCACGCGTGGTGCCCGCTTCTTCCGCGGTGATGGCGACGCGGGAGCCCGCCAGGCGGTTGAAAAACGTGGATTTGCCCACATTCGGTTTACCGACGATGGTGACGATAGGAATCTTCATAATTTAGATTTCAGTTGTCAGATTTCAGTTTTTATTTATCCGGTAACTGGTAACTGAAATCCGTAATCCTAAACCCAAAACAGCCAACCACTTCAAATGATCAGCTATTGAGTCATTTTGCGGAAGGCGGGAGACGTCGGTAAAGGGTCTTCGTCCGTCATTAGATTAACTGTAAAACTTTTCTTTAGCTCTTTTGGCGCGATGTTCAGCGCGTTTGACGGCGGCTTGCCGGATATAGCGTTTGGTGGGTTCCGACTGGTGAAAGCGCTCGTGTTTCGCTTTCAGAATATTCCGGCTGCGCTGGACCGTATGCTTGAAACGGTTGATGAGCCGTTCATTGCTTTCGCCCTGCTTTTTTGTCGCGTAAATCATTAGTTACCTCCTTTAAATTAGATTAAAGATTTCAGATTAAAGTTATCTGAATTGTCTAAAGCTTATTTATTTTACATAAATTCAGGAAAAAAGCAAATTTTTTATTAAGGACACAGGAAACAGGACACAGAACTCGGCTGAATCCCGGCTGTGTCCTGTGTCCTTAGTCCTATTTCCTAATTCTGAATTCCTGTGGTACTATTGCTCTTGTTTTATTATTTAAAAACCAAAACTATGGGTTTCACGGATAAGGCCAAGGACATGTACAAGCTCCAGAAGCAGGCCAAAACAATCAAAAAAGAGCTTAAGAATATCCACATCGAGGCGGAAACCAACGGGGTGACCGTCGTGTGCGACGGGGAACAGCATTTCATCGAGACCAAAATCGATGACAGTGTGGCCGGCGACACCAAAAAACTGGAAAAGGCATTCACCGATGCCGCCAATAAAGCCATCAAAAAATCTCAGACCATCGGCGCGGAGAAGATGAAGGATGTGATGGGAGGACTCGGGGGTATGTTTGGGCAGTAAAACCAGTAACCAGCTACCAGTTCGCCAGTGACCAGAACTGATCTCTGGTTACTGGTCACTGTAGCATTTTTAAAATATGAAAAAAATAACTTCACTCCTTATCATCGGCCTTCTGGTTTTCGGCCTGTTCTATTTTTACCAATATTACGTCGGGGCGCTGAATTACGCGTATGATCCGGATTCGGATGGCCGGATTGTGGTGGACATCAAACAGGGTCATACCGCCGCGGACGTGGCCGACCTTTTGTACCGTCAGGAGCTCATCAGGAGCCCGTTTGTATTCAAGCTTTACCTCCGGCAGAACGACCTGGCCGCCCGGCTGAAAGCCGGGCGTATTGTACTGCAGGAGAATTTTGACTTAAAAAAGATCGCCCAGGCACTGGCGGAAGGCAAATCTGAAGAGATGGCCGTCACCATTTTGGAAGGCTGGACCAATAAACAGATCGCTGGGTATCTGGAAGAAGCCGGCCTGACCACTGCCGACGGCTTTTTGTCCTGCGCGGCCAGCTGTGAATTTGTTTTCGATTTTCTGCCCGCCGGTTATGTGGAAGGGTATCTTTATCCGGATACTTATTTCGTCAATCCCGCGACTTTCAGCGAGGAGCGCTTTATCACCCGCCTTATCCGGACCCTGGAAAATAAACTGTCCGCGGACGACTGGGCGGCGGTGGAGGACAGCGGGCGGACATTTGAGGAGATCATGATCATGGCCAGTATTGTAGAGCGCGAGGAGCGTGATCCGGATGAGCGGCCTACCGTAGCCGGTATTTTATGGGACCGTTTTGACAATAACGTTGGGCTGGGAGCTGATGCGACAGTCCTTTACGCATTGGGGCGCACTAAAGGCGGTTTGACCTACGATGATCTTCAGGTCGACAGCCCGTATAACACCCGCAAATACCGCGGCCTGCCTCCTACTCCCATCTCAAACCCCGGCCTGTCCAGCATCCACGCGGCGCTGTACCCTGAAAAAACCGATTACTTCTACTACCTGCACGATTCAGACGGCGAGGTGCATTACGCGGAAACGTTAGAGGAGCATAACGCGAATAAGCGGAAGTATCTATAATACTATTGTGTTTATTAATCCTTTGTTTTTTATGAAATTCAAAAATTACAAATTGCTGTCAATCATGCTTACTGCTTCTTTTTTGCTCATGTATACGGTGATGTTCCTGAATGTTGCCCAAACCGGACATATTTATCTTAATATCAATCGGTTGTATATGGCTTTTTTGATGGTGTCTCCGATGGCTCTTTTAATGATCCTTCTGATGGGACCGATGTATACAAATAAAAAACTGAATATTTTTATCGGTCTAGCTGGCGTTTTTATCTTTTTACTTTCTTTTACTTTTCTCAGAAATCAGACACTCATCGGAGACCAGCAATATATGAAAGCTATGATTCCTCACCATTCATCCGCTATCCTCACGAGCCGGAACGCTACAATCACTGACCCTGAAGTCAGGGAGCTGGCAGACCAAATCATCCAAACTCAGGAGGAAGAAATCGCACAGATGAAAAAAATTCTGGATCGTATGCAAAAAAATGAGCATCATAATAAATGACTCATCCCTAAAGAAAATAAGAAGGAATTTTATCTTTCTTCCGTCTTTTCGGGCTCAGGTAGTGTTTTCCGAATTAAGGATTATACGTAATCTCGATCGTCGCCTTGCCCACCTGCTCCCCCGCTTTTTCGGCCATGACCACCAGGGTGTTTTTGCCGGGGTTCAGTGTGATCGATTCACGCCACTCCTGACTGCCGGGGATGTAATCGGTGATCTCTTTGTCGTTTATGTACATGCGGGTGGCCCATTTGCCCACGGTGCCGCCTACAACCAGCGTGTCCAGCGTGGTGGTGTATGATCCGCTATCCGTCGGAATAGTGATGACCGGGGCGGAGCTGGCCCCGCTTTCAACATCGATCGTTATACTCGCCTCCCCCAGCAGGCTGTCGTCTTCGTCGTACGCCTTAACGGTGTAGGTGTTCTTTTCCCCGATCACTAAATTACCGATACTCACAAAGGCGCGGTATTTAAAAGCGGTGTCGCCCGGCTCGAATAAAGAAAGAGTGTAAT
>CAZIDW010000024.1:0-4358 GCA_964538225.1 uncultured Candidatus Peribacteria bacterium | reverse complement strand
ATCATTGACTGTCACTTTGGCGGTCCCTTCCGGCACGGTGCCTTCGATTTCGAATTCGGTTTCATTGGTGGTAAAACTTTCCCCGTTATTAGGGGCAGTGATCACCACTCCGCCGGAGGAACTGGCGTGGGGCAGTTCGTCCTCATCAGCCGATGTATCCGTATCATCAGGCTCCTCATCCGCCTCATCGCCGGCTTCATCTGCCACTTCCTGCGGGAGGGTCAGGTAAATAAACGCCGGCTCGCTCCGGTTGCCCGCCTTGTCTTCAGCAATCACTTTATATTCATTCTCCCCTACTTCCAGATTGCCGTATTCCGTTTTGGCGTAATACAGGAACTCTTCGCTGCCCGGAACATATTTGGTAAGGCGGTAGTCATTGACGATAACCGCGGCGGTATCCTCGCTGACCGTGCCTTCGATGACCTGTTCCACGCCCTCGATCTCCACTACCTCATCATTGGCCCCGGGGTCGGTGATCGTCGGGATTTCAGGCGAAGTTTTGTCGTACGTCACAGTCAAGGGTTCTAAAGCTGTCCGGGTTCCGTCCAGTTCTTCGGCTTCGATGCTGAACTCATTTTCGCCTTCAAACGCCAGTTTCACGGAACGGAGCATCCACCCCCCTTTTCCATCCAGATCCGCCTCCTGACCGTCTACATACACGGCCTGGATCTTCTCCGGGTCGTATTTGCCTTTTACGGTAATAACGGATTCATCGGTTTCGGTATTCTTGGAAGGGCTGGTCACGTATGCCACGCGGTTCACGTTGGCTAGGTCTTCCCCGGCATCTTCATCATCCGCAGGGGCAGGGTCCTCTTTTTCTATGATCTCTTCATCCACCGCTTCCGTGTCAGATTCTTCAAAAGCGCTGACAGCTCCGTCTTTTTTGGTGTTCCATCGGTACCAGTTCGTGCGCTTGAACGAATCGCTCAGCGCGAAGATGACTTCGACATCTTCCCCTTGCTCGATAGCCTGGGCTTTGGCCTTATCCGCCATAAACTGCTGGCCCACCCCCAGGTTATAGGTCTTAATGACGTCATCCTCGTATTTCACCCCGATCTGGGCCGTCCCGTCCAGCATATAAACCGTGCCGGGGGCGCTGACAGCCATCACGGCCTTGCGCGTGTCCACAGTGATCAGATCCGTGGTGACGGCAAACGCGGAACCGGGGTTGGTGATACGTTCCACTTTCGTCCACACATCCCCCTGCACCAGTTCCACTTCGATATTATGAGTTTCGTTCCGTTTTTCCAGCGACGTGAACGTCACCTCGGTATTCGTGTTCAGCCGCATGAGACTTTTGTCTACAAACGTAAAAGTAGCGCGGCCGTCTGCCCCGGTCTTAAAGCGCTCCCCCTGATACAGGTAGATCTTGTCCGGCGCATTCTGCCATTCGCTTTTTCCCACCGTCATGGCTTTGGCGCTGCCGCTTTCGATATTCAGAAACACTTTTTCATTCGAAGTGTTCCGGTTCTGGTCGATGAGGACATCGTTCAGTGTGCGCCAGCCGAACACGATGGCCGCAAAAATCAGCACGATGACCAGAAAGGGCATCAGATAAGTGTGCAGCCGTTTCCGCGGGGGTCGTTTGTAATACATGGTTCTGGTTTTAAAAATAGTTTAAAATGTGTTGAAATCTTACAAAAATGCGTTTTGTTTGTCAATCAGCCCCTGCTTCACTATAATCAGTTTACGAAATCGCTTATTGACTTCTGATTGACAGCTGATTGACTTCCATTAGCAATCCATAAGCAGTCAATAAGAAATCCATTAGAAAACTACCAGTTATTATGTTAAAAAAACTGATTCAAACCGTTCTCGGAGATTACAACGAGAAAGAACTGAAAAAAATCCGGCCGCTTGTCCCCCTTATCAATCAAAAAGAGGAAGAATACCAAAAATGGTCTGAAGAAGAGCTGCAAGCCAACACCGGCCGCTTTAAAAAACGGCTGGAGGACGGCGAACCTCTGGACGACCTGCTGGTGGAAGCGTTCGCGACTGTCAAAAATGCCTGCCGCCGGCTGGTAGGCACCCGTTATAAGCTGGGGAAAGAAGAAGATACCTGGAACATGGTCCCATATGACTGCCAGCTCATCGGCGGGATCGCCCTCCACCAGGGTAAGATCACAGAAATGAAGACCGGTGAAGGAAAAACGCTGGTGGCGGCCCTGCCGGTTTACCTGAACGCTCTGACCGGCAAAGGTGTCCATGTGGTGACGGTCAATGATTACCTGGCCGGACGCGATGCCCAGTGGATGGGCGTGATCTACCAGTACCTCGGCCTGACTGTGGACACCATCACCCACGGGATGGATTACCAGGACAGGCAGGAGGCGTACGGCGCGGACGTCACTTACGGCACGAATAATGAATTCGGGTTCGATTATCTGCGCGACAACATGGTCACTACCCTGGACCGGCGCGTCCAGCGCGACCTGAATTACGTGATTGTGGACGAAATCGACTCCATCCTGATCGATGAGGCGCGCACCCCGCTTATTATTTCCTCGCCGGCCGAGGAATCCACCAAAAAATATCTCCAGTACTCCCAGCTCATCAGCCGGCTCCAGCCGGAAACGCATTATCTCATCGATGAAAAGGCGCGCACCGCCACACTCACCGAAGACGGCATCGCAGAACTGGAAAAACTCCTCGGTGTGGACAACATCTACACCGACGCGGGGTTTCAGGAAGTCCACCACATCGAACAGGCCCTGAAAGCCAAAGCCATCTTTAAAAAAGACACGGATTATTTAGTGAAAGACGGGGAAATCATCATCGTGGATGAGTTCACAGGCCGCCTGATGCCGGGCCGGCGCTACAGCGACGGGCTCCACCAGGCGATTGAGGCCAAGGAAAGCGTGGAGGTGAAACAGGAAAGCAGGACGCTGGCCACGGTAACCTTTCAGAACTATTTCCGCCTGTATACTAAGCTGGCCGGCATGACCGGTACGGCAAAAACGGAAGAAGAGGAATTCTATAAGATCTACAATCTGGAAACGCTGGTGATTCCGACCAACCAATCTGTCATCCGCAAGGACCACTCTGACCTCATCTATAAAAACCAGAAAGGCAAAGTGATGAGCGTGGTCAAAGCCATCCAGGATTATTACCAGAAAGGCCAGCCCGTGCTGGTGGGCACGGTATCGGTGGAAAAATCTGAGATGTTTTCCAAGCTGCTGAAGATGAACGGGGTCCCGCATGAGGTGCTGAATGCCAAAAATCACGAACGGGAAGCCGAGATCGTGGCGCAGGCCGGCCAGAAAGGCGCAGTGACCATCGCCACGAACATGGCAGGACGTGGTACGGATATCAAACTGGGGCCCGGCGTTAAAGAGCTCGGAGGGCTGGTTATTATCGGTACGGAACGGCATGATTCCCGCCGAATCGACAACCAGCTCCGCGGCCGCTCCGGCCGCCAGGGCGATCCCGGGGAAAGCCGGTTTTACGTGTCCATGGAAGACGACCTGATGCGTCTTTTTGGCGCGGACCGGATTAAGAACATGATGGGGCGCCTGGGTCTGCCGGACGACATGCCGATTGAAAACCGCCTCATCACGCGGAGTATCGAATCCGCACAAAAACGCGTGGAAGGCCATAATTTCGACATCCGCAAACACCTCCTGGAATACGATGACGTGATGAACAAGCATCGCGAGGTCATCTACGCGCGGCGGCTGAAGATCCTGGAAAACGACGACCTGAAAAGCGAAATCCTGGAACTCATGAAAAAAGAGGCTGAGGACATCGTACAGGCCCATACGCAATCCCCTAACCGCGCCGACTGGGATCTGACCGCCATCGCGGAAGCGCTCAACGCGCTTTTGCCACACGAGACCGCAGCGGTGGACGTGGCGGATTTTGAAAAACTGGACAAGCCGGAAGACATAGCAGAGTACCTCACTAATGTCCTGCACACCGAACACCGCTTAAAAGAAGAGACGCTTCCCGACCCGTCGCTGATGCGGCAGGTGGAAAAAAACATCCTGTTCCGTGTGGTCGATACTTTATGGATGGAGCATATCGACGCCATGACCAATCTGCGTGAATCCGTCGCCCTGCGTGGGTATGGGCAGCGAGATCCCCTGATCGAATACAAACAGGAATCCTTCGGGATGCTTAAGAAACTGCTCGCGTCTATCCAGCACAATGTGATCAGCACGCTGTTTAAAGTTCAGATCAACGTCGAACAGCCGGCGGTAATTCCTCAAAAACAGGTGGACCCGGAAAAACTCCAGACCAACAAAGACAAGATCGAAGCCGGGATCACTAACCCCCGCCAGAGACTGGTGTCCTCAAGCCCGGAGGCCCGGGTGGCCCAGCGGATTTCGGCCGACTCCCCTTCTCCGCCGACAAGCCAG
>CAZIDW010000023.1:12309-17151 GCA_964538225.1 uncultured Candidatus Peribacteria bacterium | reverse complement strand
AAGTTCTTTAGATGCCGGAGGGGAAACTTGAAAATTTTAAATTTATGGTATAATCAACAACCGATAACCTGTTTAAAATGTTTTGTATTGAAAAATTACACAAAAGAATCCTGATGACCAGCGACCATAGCGACCCGCTGGCGAAAATCGGCGGTGAAGAAGCCGGCGGCCAGAATGTGTATGTGCGTGAACTGAGTAATCAATTGATTAAACGGGGATATGAAGTGGATATCTTCACCCGCTGGTCGGATCCGAAGACCCCGCAAACTGAAAAATCAAAAAGCGGTTTCAGAGTGATAAGAATCCGGTGCGGGGAGGTCGGCCCGATGCCCAAAGAACGGCTCATCGACCATGTAGATGAATTCATCAGCGGGGTTAAAAAACACATCACAAAAGAAGCCCGCTGTTATGACATCATCCATAGCCATTACTGGATGTCGGGGGTGATCGGGCTGGAACTGAAAAAATGGTTAAACATCCCGCTGCTGCACACCTTTCATTCCCTGGGTAAAGTAAAACACCGTTCGGTCGGATCTGGTATCAGGGGCGCGGAATTAAGGGAAGAAAAAGAAAAAGAGATCGTGGATAAGGCGGACCGGATCATCGCGACCTGTCCTGAAGAAAGAAAACAGCTGATGAAACTGTACGCGGCATCGCCGGATAAAATCACCGTCATTCCTGTGGGGGTGAGCCGGAACCGCTTTTATGCCCACAAAAAAACAGTAGCCAGGCGGAAAATAGGTTGCGGGACGGGTGACAATGTCATCCTCTTTGTCGGCCGGCTGGCGCCTCAGAAAGGGCTGAATTTTCTGCTGAACGCATTGGCTATTCTGCTCAACGACTTACCGACGCCTGAGCGCAAAAAGACCAGACTGGTAATCGCCGGGGGGAGCGGAGACCGAAAAAAAATGCCGGCGCAGGAAAAAAAACAGTTCGAGACCGTCCAGCGGCTCATCAAAAACCTGGGGCTTGAAAATAACACGCAGCTGGCCGGACGGGTTCCGAACCGGATTTTGCCATGGTATTATTCCGCGGCGGATATCTGTGTGGTCCCGTCCCGGTACGAGCCGTTCGGTATCGTCCCGCTGGAATCCATGGCCTGCGGAACGCCCCTGGTGGTATCACGGGTAGGCGGACTGCAATACACCGTACAGAACCTGAGAACCGGCTTTCACGCGCGCGCCAAAGATATGTATGATTTTGCCTACAAGATGCGGCTAATGCTGGAAAACCCAAAAATGCGGAAAGAATTCGGGAACAACGGAACTGAACGAATCCAGCAGGAATTTGCCTGGGAGACCATCGGAGACAAAATCATTAAAACTTACAATTCATTACTCCATCAAACATGACCAAAGCCTCAACAAAAACAGATAAAAAAACAGAAGAAGGATACAAGCAGGCGGTAAAAATACTGGAACAATGCTGTACACCCCATGGACTCACGGCATCCCCTATTAAAAAGGCTAATTATCAGCGGATATGGGGAAGAGACAGTGTGATCATGGGAATCGCGACGCTTTACACAGGCAATGAAAAACTGATCAGCTGTTTTAAGGAAAGCCTGTTAACCCTGGCTAAATATCAGGGGAAACACGGGGAAATCCCCAGTAATGTCTCAGTGGAGGAAGATGAGGTGAGTTACGGCAAGCTGACCGGCCGGGTAGATGCCGACCTGTGGTTTGTCATCGGATGCGTTGAATATTACAGGCATACCAAAGACCACGCCTTTCTGGAAAATATCTTTCCAGCCATCAAAAAATGCATATGGCTCTTAGGCGCCTGGGAATTCAACCTGCGGGATTTTATCTATGTGCCGCAAACAGGCGACTGGGCCGATGAATACATCCATCATGGTTATATATTATTTGACCAATTGTTGTATTACAGAGCTCTAAAAAATTATGCCTATGGGCTGGAATGCATTGGTGAAGAATGTAAACAGTACAAACAAAAAAGCGACCGGCTGAAAAAACAGATCGATTCCAATTACTGGCTGTTGCACCGAAAGCCGGACAAAAAATATATCTATCATGAGATCCTGTTTAAAAAAGGGAAAAAATTCTTTCCGGAACAAAAAAATTACTGGCTGTCTTTCTTCTCTCCGGTTGGCTATGGTTATCGTTTTGACGCATTAGCAAACGTATTGGTTTCCCTGTTCGGCATTGCCGCCAAAACCCATACCAAAGAAGTAGACCAGTTCATCAATGAACGGTTCGGCAAAAGCACGAATTACCTTCTGCCTGCGTTCCACCCGGTCATCGATACCATCGATAAGGAATGGGATGAGCTCCAGATGTCTTTTTCTTACACATTCAGGAACAAGCCCTACGAATATCACAACGGGGGGCTGTGGCCGATGGTCACTGGATTTTACGTGATGGACCTGGCAAAACGCGGCAAAAAGAAACTAGCAGAAAAGTATTTGGAGGGCATCAATGAGGCAAATAAAAAATCCCAGCAAAAAGGCGGCAAATGGGATTTTCACGAATTTTTACACGGAAAGAACTTCCAGCCGATGGGAATGAGAAAACAGGGATGGAGCGCCGCCGCAGCCGTATTGGGCTATCATGCTGTCAAAAACCCTAAAAAAATTATCCTATAAAAATATGACTGACGCCCCTCTGTTACTCGCCTGTGATCTGGACCGAACCGTTTTGCCGAACGGCCCTCAACCCCTTTCTGAAGACGCTGTTCCTGTTTTTAGGGAATTTGTCAGCCGGCCGGCGGTCACACTTGCCTATATGTCCGGGCGGAGCCTGGGGCTGATTAAAGACAGCCTGAGGGATTTTAAGATTCCCATGCCGGACATCGCCGTGGGGGATGTGGGAACAACGATGTATTTTCAGAAAAACGGCGCGTTTGAAGCGCATGAAGGATGGAAAAAGGAAATCGGACAGGACTGGCAAGGGTACAGTGGCACGGACATCCATCAAATGATCAGCGATAGGCCTGAACTGACTCTGCAGGAACCGGAAAAACAGAATACTTTCAAACAAAGTTACTACACGCCGGTGGATGTCGATAAAAAAGCGCTGGTCAGCGACATCCAGAATCGCCTGAAAAGTAAAAACATCCTGGCGGCTGTGGTGTTCAGTGTGGATGAGATCGCCCACACGGGCCTTTTGGACATCCTGCCCGCGTCAGCCACCAAAAAACACGCGCTGGCCTATCTGGAAAAAAATCTGAGCCAGCCTAAAGACCGGATTGTCTTTGCCGGCGACAGCGGCAATGATATCGAACCGCTGACCAGCGGTTATAAAGCTATTGTGGTGAACAACGCGCGGGAAGATGTAAAAAAAGAAGTCCGCGAAATCGCGGAACAGAAAAGCATACTATCAAAGATCTACTTTGCGGCAGGCGGATACAAAGGCATGAACGGCAATTACATCGCGGGGATCCTGGAAGGCCTGGAGCATTTTGGCTATTTATCATCCGGCTGAGGCAAATCAGACAAAGGCGGATTCTGATAGACCTCTAAAAGCTCAGGCAGAGTAAAAGGTTTTTTGGAGTCGCGAATAAAACGGTAGGCATGGCCTAGTTTTCCGATGATCCCATAAAGGAGGACCATATACCGAATAGGATTTTCATCAATCTTTTTTTCAAGGCTGATGCCTGATGTGCGCTTGTAATAACCATGATACGCCAAACTGGCGTTGATCTCCGCTTCAATGGCTTTAGGGCGAACCTGCACCTGCAGCTGTACATCATCCCCCTGGATGATGCCGGTAATATCCATCGACCGGTAATTGGTTTCAGTAGGGTTATCGATAGTAATCCATTCTTTCATGGGTTTTTCTTTCTTCATTCCCGCGCGGATTTTTTCGTAAAGCGCCCTTGTCTCTTCTTCCGTGTCAGTGAGGACACGAAAAGCCAAAAGATCAGTGACCTCAGGCACACCAACGTGCGTTTCTTTCAGAAGTTTGAGAACAATGGAATAAATATTTTTGATACGGGATTGAATAATGGCATTATCAGGCGCGATTTTTTTCAGATAAGCTTTATATTGCCGGCGATAAGGTCCTAAAGCATCATGTAAGGGTCGTATGTGCTCCTCCAAGTCAATCTGGGTAGCTTTCATGGACTTATATACGTTATCAAGCGCCGCGTTATATTCGGCAGCCGTTTTGCTTTCCGGTATTTCAGTTAAGCCCAAAAGACTGTTAATAAAATCCTGGCGTCCGAATTTATCCAATTTAATAAGGTCTTCCAGAAACGGGACAATGGCGCAGAATTGTTCAATACGATGGGCTTTTTCATTTTGGCCGGCTTCCAGATAAAACTGGATAGGCTTGGCGTAACTTTCCAACTGCCTCCAGTTTTTCACGAATGAACCTAAAAGAAGAAACTCTGCATTTTCTGCATCGACAGATTCCTCTTCTAAACCAGCCCTGACTTGCAAAAGAACCTGTAAATTGTCCAACAGGACATCTTCAAGCCCAAGCTCCGGAAAACGGTCATCCGCGGATAATGTGTAAGCGGTTGCAATCGCCTTATCAACAGCCTCGATGCCGAAACGAGCGTCCGCGGAAGCGGATAAAAGATGGGTTTTAGCTAATAAAAGATATTCATATAGGTCGGAGGATTCGGGATATTCGATCTCGCTCAGCCGTTCGATAATCCGGTTCAGCATCTCAAGGGCGTTTTTCTTAAGCTCAAAGACGTCATCATCCCTATCATCTTCTTTGTCACCTGATAAAAAAGCGAGGCACTGAGCTTCCTGGAAAAAAGACTGGGCATGGTTGATGATAGCCAGCGCGCCGTCTGGCAATACCGGCTGTTCAGTAGTAAGAATGGACTGGTAAGGAGCCGCTATTTTTTCATAAATAGACCGGGCCTGCC